>MNGN01000051.1 GCA_001918745.1 Crenarchaeota archaeon 13_1_40CM_3_52_17
TCGCTGGGGACGGCATGTCTTCACGGAGAGAGGAACCACGTCGGGAAAGACTGAATCCCCTGTCACGGTAGAAATAGAGTAAGCATAGACCGTCAATGCTTTTAATCAGGAACTGAGAACTTGGAGAAACAGGATCGGTCTCTATAGCAATGGCCAAGTATGACGGGATCAAGGGGCAGGACATTCTCGAGATTCAAGAAGGAGATAACGAGTTGACAATAATCATCCGGGACAATAGGTACTTGTTCGTCAAAGTCATAAACGGTAAACTGACGACAGAATCAGTACCCGAATAAATAACAGGGCCATCCTAATCTCACCAACAACGACTATCAATCCCCTACGACCCATTACGTTTTAGTCTAAGTCTTGACGGCCTTTTATCACATGCCGCGGGCCACTATTGGTGCCTTTGAAAAAATTTGCTGACGGAAGTGGCATGAGGGAAGATACGGTTACCTTCGCGGTGGAAGGTTGGGAGTGGGATTCCCTTTACAAGAATCCAGAAGATCCACAAAGTCCACATCCAGTGACCGAAGGATCAGTAATCGAAGCCCAGCTTTCTATTTGGCCGAAATTGATATTTCAACATTGGAACAAGCACAGTCAAACTGATGAACTAGCATACTTGGACTTGGGCTTAATACCGGACACCAAGGCGCCCCAAAAGGGGATGTTCCGTGTTAAGGAGGCATCCAACCTTTATCTTATCTCTGGTGTCACTCGGGGTATTCGAAATTACAAGTCGCAAAACAAACGAAACAGATATCGCGTGAATACACTTCTTGATTGCGGCTTGCCTCTGATACTCTCAGAAGAGCTAACAAGTCAATACGTTGACACTGAGGGAGATTTTCTTGTCGCGATCGGCCTGCTCTATGGTTACATAAAATATTCGCCTGATCTTTTCAGGGTTCCGGTCACGGGAAAAGTCACGCGGATGACTCCGCTGTCAATAACCCCACGTGCGGTACTTATTCAGATGAGCCTTCAACCAAGTGTAGTTGTCCCTGACATGAGAGTATCATATCATAATGTGGATACCGTGGACCCCCGACAAAAATGGCAGTAGGGTACGGTGCTTACGTTTGAGTGGAGCTTTACACTGACGGAATCAGTACCGGAATAAGATGAACCGGGCCTAGCTTTTCCGACAAACAGCCTTCTTTCTAGTTTTTGGAGTCGACGATTTATCCCATGGTAGTTTGGGCCGGACACTGTAGCGTTCTTTGAGCTTCAGGGCAATATTCTCGAAACTTTGTTTGGCCGTGGCGGGGTCGATCTTTTTCCATTCGTATTTCGTGTCCTTGGCCCATTGGTCCCATGTTTTCAAACGCTTCGCGTGAGAACCTGACTCGGAATGGAAGCCCTGGCCATAGACTAGGAGTCTAGATTCTAGTTCGCGGGCTGCCTTTCCAAGGACTCCGATCTTTACGCCAGAGTCCTTCGAATGATCATTTGTAGATAGTTTTCCTCTCTGTTGGATTGCGTCCAGTAGTCGCTTGGCCTCGGGAGAGAGATGGTCTAGTTGCCAGGGCTCATGGGAAGTTGCGAGTGTGAGGAATCCTGGCCAGAGCCTTCGATGGATAAAGGTCGTCTTTCTGGAGAGAAGTTTCGTGAGTAAGATATCCGGGTCTTGGCTTAGAATGCCTAGAGTCTGATAGATCGTGTTTCCTTGCGGGTGTCCCCACCAGGAGCTGTGGATGGGTTTGCCAACAATCGCGCTTACTACGCTCGGGAGATGCTGGTCGGATTCCAGGATCAGACCGTACTTTTCTAGAATCGGATTGATCTTTTCGAGAGGGTTGAGTCGCTTTGGACTAGACATGATCAAATACTCGGACTGATGCGTGTCAATGGTCCGGTTGTGAGGTCTTGACTTATAGCTTGGAATGTATTCGCTCTTCTCGGCCGGAAAAATCTGCTATAGGAAACTGGGTAATTGTCGCGGGAACTGGAAAGAATAAGCGCGGAAGCGCGGATCTGTACAAAATGTGATCTGCACAAGGAACGAAAGACAGCTGTGCCCGGTGAGGGACCCGCAGATGCGAGGGTCATGTTCATCGGTGAAGGTCCCGGGGCTCAAGAGGATTTGACCGGTCGTCCGTTCGTTGGGTCTGCGGGAAAGCTTCTTACCGAACTCTTGGCGTCGATTGGGTTAGATCGATCCTCGGTGTTCATCACGAACATTGTCAAGTGCAGACCACCAAACAACAGGCCGCCTAGGAAGACCGAGATTGAGACTTGCGCTAGCTTGTATCTTCAGCCTCAGATTCGACTCATCAATCCGAAGATTATCGTCCCACTAGGGACTCCGGCGATTAAGACTTTGATGGGTGATGATTACTCAGCGACGAGTGTTCACGGGAAAGTTTTCAGAAAGGAGGGCAGATTCTTCTTGCCCTTGTATCATCCTGCAGCTGCCTTGTATGATGTTCGATTGAAAGACACAATGTTCGAGGATGTGAAGATGCTCAAGGAGTTACTGGATGGGAGAGAGGTTGTGGCGCAGCCGATTTCGTGATTGGGTTCTTTTTCAACTTACGAATCTGATTGTCCAGAAGTCCTTTGAAAGGTCGGAGTCGAGCAGGTATTCGTAAGGGAGTGTGAAGTATCCTTTCAATCCCCAGTTCTTTCCCCAAGAGTTTCGGAGGATGAAGCGTCGATCTTTGTCATTGTAGCCGACGACTAGGACTGCGTGCCATGCGACCGGCTTCTCTCCCCGTATAGGAAGTCTTCCGCGACCACTATGACGGATCTGATGTTTCTCGAAGCTCTTGAAAACCTTCAGGCCTGCAATGAATGGATGCCCGCTGGCTAGGCATGCCTGGAAATGGTTGAGGGTCTGTTTGAGCCTCTGATATTCTAGGGCTTTGTGCCTGATGGCCAATCGATAGCATTTCCGAGGCGGCTTTTCCGCGAATCTAGTTATTCGGTATCGCCAGAGGGATTCTGGGCAGTCTCCTTGGCGGGAGACGCTCTTGATTGCGTCCCTGGTCTTGGTGCCTGAGTCCCGGTCGGTCTTGCCTTCGAGGGCGCGAGCGTTGTAGTAGATGAATAGGCGGCTGGGGCGGAAGGGATGGATTTTTTCCTTCATCATGTCGTACTGGACCGCGCCGGCGATCGCGTTTGCCGTGCAACTGTGGAGGTGGCCTTGGTCGTAGACGGGTGGAAAATGGGGACGTAGGTCGACGTGTTGCGGTAGCTTCTTGATGAGGTCGACTGGTGGGGCGTAGGGTTGATCTCTCGGGTCGGGATGATCGGGTATCCAGCCGTAGTGATGATGTTGTTTGGTCTGGTCTTGCAATACGGTCTAGATCTTCCTTCTACTGATCAAGAGGTAGGCGAGAAGTGCGCAGATAATTCCGCCCGTGAAGGCGATGATTGTGCCTTCTACAAGGCCTATGGTGGCGTATGCCCAGGTGACGATCAGGCTGTACGGATACGCGATTATCATGGCCGACATCATCAACGGTTTTGTCAGAGCTCGAGAGACACGTATTCCCTCCGTCTTGTCTTCTTCGGCCTCGTAGGTGGAGTAGATTGTTGTGGAAAATATTCCTGGAAAAGCCGCGGCTACACCGCCTAGTAGTGGTCCTCCTAGCTGTGATATTGTGACCGCGGCTCCTACGACCCCTCCGCCAAGGATGGCCCTCCGCAGGAATTCTTTGCGTGATGGGTTGATCGGGACGCCCGGTGTGTACGGTAGTTTGAGTCGGACCTTCAGCACGTAAAGTCCCATGAAGAAGATGGGTAGGAGGAGGATGCTGGGCTGGATTAGTGTGGGCAGATTGAGGATCGCGTCCAATGCGGCTAGGAGGAGCCACGTTGTGAGGGCGGAGAGGAATGCGATCTTGAAGCCGTGACTTGCGAGGCTGGCGTAGACGAGCAGGTAGAGGAATGTGATGGTCAGTCCGATCGGGAAAGCGTAAGCTGCCCTGGACGCGTTTTGCGGCGATTGGTTGAGGGCGATGAAGAGGTAGCTTACGGCGGAGATGGCGGGTAGTCCGCCTATGAGTCCGCCAGCACCGCTGCCCAATCGTTTGGCGGTGTAAGTTGTTGATCCGCCCCAGATCCCGCCGATGATGCTGGCGAGGAGGATCTGGAGTGTCTCGAATGGTATGAGTGGACTCATTCTTCTCTAGGGGGCTGGTGAGTGTCCTCCATGCGATATGGTTTCGTCTTACCTATCGGTTATTACCGAACGTACGGGGAAGGGATGGAAGGATGGGTCGAGGTTTCGACTGCCTATCTCGGGTTCGATACTAAGACAATATGAAAGGAACTGATTATTGGCCGGAGTAGTAGGAGAGGACAGGTTGCGAAGGATAATGACCCATTGACTGCATGACCTGATGGACTGCGACATCGACGCTTGTGTCCGCGAGCAGTAGCGGGATCAATCGGGAAAATGCAATGTCGGTCTCCCCCTCATGGACGATCCCTTTCCATCCAACAAAGGCAGACGCCCCCTTTGAGACAAAGGCTCTCCCAAGATCATTACTGTCCATCGTGTAGCATCCCATAGCCAATATCACTGTCCTAGGAAAGGTTCCGCACAACCGTTGCGAGACAAAGAGTGGGGTGAGCCCGAAATAGAAGGAACCATCAATCTTCACCTCTGCAACTTGATCCCACAACTGGTCGCTGACATGTCGATAGTTATCGTATGGCTCGGACGTCGCGATTGCCACTTCGAGATGGGAGGTTGTGACGTTACTGTACCCAGCATGCGTCCTCAAAATGAGGATGGAGTAGCCTCCGAGAGGAAGGTTCACGAAACTATCCAGGGACAAAGTGTCGGATGAGAAGTACCTGAAGGTGCGACCTGACGCCTCGGAGACCGATTGCACGCTTTGGATGAACTCCTTGTCAGGATTACTATGGGCCAGGGTATCGATTAGTCCAACCCTGTGCGGCAGCTCGGCAAGTCCTCCCCCCGCATGACAGGAGCCTGGGCCGAACGACTCGTACATTTCTTGCTCTATGACGAGTGATGCAAAGATCAGTAGAGGAAGAAGGAGAGCAAACCTGCGTCTCGTGAGACGAGGAAAATGCATGAACGACTTTCTGTTACCCTCTTCTTCTCTCGCCTCCTGACTATCTGAAATGAAGCCAGTGACAAGATCGTTGAAACGTTCCCTTGTATCCGAGGATACTGGTTTGCCGCCGGGTTTTCTACGTCTCAGTTTCATCTATCATCGTCTCTCCCGTACTAGCGGAGGAGGGAGCCGTCCTGAGGTGTCCGGCCGGGGGATGCCTGACAGGAGGGTTTGATCTTCATTTGGTCTTTTCGGCTTTTGTTCGCCTGAGATAGGCTACAGCGGCCAAAACTGACCCGGCTGCAACGAGGGAAGCGACTCCAAAGTAGGGGGACAAGAGGGCAAGCTTGTTCATCGGCACAGTTTGTCCACCAATCCCGGAGGAGCATCCGGACCCGGTGCATAGTATGACGCGCCAGCAGTTGCTCGTACCTGTGGTGTCGGGACAACTAGTGCCGTGAGTGCATGCGTCCCCGCTTGAACTGTCACAAGCCTCGATGATAGAGGGATTAGAGTTTGGCATGGTCAAGGTACAGATTCTTTGACTGTCACAAGCACTAATGTGATTGGAGTCTTGATACCACTGGCTGGGAACGGGTTGAGTGGCAGCCGTGCTACAGAATATCGACGCGCCTGCGGGAGCCAATGTTGTATTGCAACTTAATCCTAGATGGTTTGCACTTGCTGGCGCGACCAACATGAGCAGTACCATGAAGACTGATGTTGCGAAGGATGAGATTGCGACCCTAGATTTCCACATAGATCCAAACTAACTCCGCTTGTTACGGTAAGCCGCCGCTTCCCGCGAAGTTACAATTTAACCTTATCCATTTTTTGGGTCGCTTTCACTCATACTTCCCGAATGTTGCCAAGATAGTGATAGTTCCGCTATTTTGCCGGCACTAGCTAGCTACCGTAACAGTGCCTTATTCAAAAATGGAGATAAGCGGCAAGAATCAAAACGAGTATTCCCGCAATAAAGACTGCGAGTCCTCGCACCACAGGTCTAGAGTTCAATGACCACCGGAGGTCATGCGTTGAGCCGTAACGATCTCGTGAACGGACCCATATTATTTGCAATCCTGTGAAGACCGCTACTATACCCACGAACATGGATGGTGACAGTCTTGCTATTATTGTCCCGCCCGAGAGCACTGTAACCACGACCGCTAGACTCGCGAGGCCGGCAGTTAGGATCGGGACTCTTGTTGATAGGTATCCAAGGGCGCGGTTGAGACTGTACTCCGGTACAACCCTAGACATGGCCTGAATCTTAGGGAGACAGTCCTCGCACGCCTGGTCCCATGCAAGTCTCGGTGGATACACTCTCTGGATGTCGTCGGCCGTCACCGGGACAAGTTTGGACACTTTCCGTCCGCAGTATTGGCACTCTTTGAGCTCGGTCTCACTCATCAAGAACTTGTCCTTATGGCAACGTCAGTTTTGTCACTGAGCGAATTGGCTTATGGTTAGTAGCTTCAGGGGTTGTGAGAATGGCTATAATGCACTGATAAATTCTGGCTGCACCTCCGCACGCCTGTCGTCTGATTTTGTGATGCGATCCAGAAACTCCAAGACTTTTTGCTCGTATGGTTCGTAGTCTGGCTTGTAAGTGGAGTGGTCCATCCCGTACATAACCCCTAGTTCCTTCATCTTGCTGTCTGCAGTCTCATACATTCGCTTCGCGTTTTCTAGGGGAGCGATCTCATCGTTCTCGCCAGAAATGAAAAGGACGGGTTTGCCGTTGAGCTTCTTGACCGCGGTGAGAGCACTCAGCTTCGGGTCTCGATTGCTAAGCCAGAGACGTGTGCGGAGATAGAAAGAGAATTCGACCGATTGTTCCACAAACGGTAATCGCGTCATTGCAATAGCTAGTTTCATGGGCAAAGGCGTATTCTTGTCCTTGACGAGAATTCTCTGGGCTCGTTGTAAGAGATCAGCCTGGCTGACGAAGGCACTGTCGCTTATGACCGCATCTAACTTGTTAGATTGGGACGCGGCATGTAACGCGGCGACCCCTCCCAAGGAGTAACCCATCGCAATAATTGGACGAGGAGCATTGTGTTGTGTGGCATATTCTGCTCCAGCGATCACATCTTTCGCCTCGAGATATCCTAGCCCCATGTAGTTGCCTCCGCTCTCGCCATGGGCACGTAGATCAACTGCGAGAACCTTGTAGCCGTTCTTGACGAGGAACGATGCTCTCGAAAGCATGCTCGACCGATTGCCGCCGGATCCATGAATTAGGATGATGGTTCCCTTTTCGCGATTTGTTCGTTTGGAGGATAGCCACCACGCAGCGATAGGAGTACCATCCTCCGAGGCGAAGTTGACTTTGGTCGATTCCAGTCCATAGTCTGGCGGATTGGCTATCAGCTCCCTCCATTCTTTGTGGTTTCCAACAGCGAACGTTGTTCCCATTAGTCCGAATATAGAGTAGAATGCAAATATGACAAGTATGACTGCGACAGAAAGCCCGAGAAGAGTTACCAATTAGGACACGCCTACTCAGCGATTGTCAAGGATAAATGGACTGCCGAGAAGAGATCAATTCCCGTCGAGAGTTTCGCGTCAACTTATCTCATCAATCTTGCAGAGTTGACTATGAAGACCAGTTCTGAAGCAGTGTGGATTGTCGCTGCGAGTAAGGGATTAAGGAGCCCCATGGAAGCTAGTATGACACCAATTCCGTCGATGCCTATGGTGCCGTAGAAGTTCTCCATTATCGCACGGTAGCCTTGTCGGCTCATCCGGATCACGTTCGCGATCTTCTCCAGATCGTCTGTCATCAGTACAACATCGGCTTCTTCTATCGCAACATCGGTCCCGGCTCCCATTCCGATTCCAACGTTTGCACGAGCTAGAGCGGGGGCATCGTTGATCCCATCACCAACCATTGCAACATGTCGGCCTTTCGCTACAAGTTCCTCAATCTTGGTCACCTTGTCCTGTGGCAAGAGTTGAGCATAGACCTCGTCCACGCCAACAGCATCTGCCACCATCTTCGACACTACTTCATTGTCGCCGGTGAGCATGACTGTCCTGATTCCCATGCTTTTCAGGTCCATTATCGCTTTCTTGCTCTCCTGTCGCACCTTGTCGGCAAGCGAGATTATTCCACAGATTTTATGGTCATGCGCAACTAGAACAGTGGTTGCGCCCTTCACGGATTGTGCGAGAGTGTTTTCCGAAACGTCAATCTTTCATCAGCCGAGGATTTCCCACGAGAATCCGCTGTCCATCATGGTCTGATATGACTCCCATGCCTGCGACAACTTTGAAGGTGGAATGTGCGATCAGGGCGATCTGCATATCACCAGCTCTCCGAACGATCGCCTGCGCTATGGGATGGTTGGAATGCTTCTCAGCAACGGCTGCGAGAGCCAGTACGTGTCCTTCGACATGTCCGTCAAGGGTCTGAACCTTGATGACCTCTGGCTTGCCGAGTGTTAACGTCCCAGTCTTGTCGATAACGACGGTGTCTATTCTTGTTAGCTCTTCGATGTAGCTTCCGCCTTTTACGATCACGCCCTTCTTCGCAGCTTTGCCCATTATCGCAACAATCGCTAGCGGGGTCCCAGCGGCAACTCCACACGACCCGGCAACGACCACGACCGAGATGCCTGAAACAGGATTCTGCGTCACCAAGAAGGCTAGAAAGGCGAAGCCTATTGCAAATTCGACCAGCCTTGTTGCCAGCTTGTCAGAGATCTTCTGTATCGGGGCCTTCTTCTGCTCGGCTTCCTCGACGAGTTTGATGATCTTGCCGAAGACTGTCTCTGTGCCAACTTTCTCTGTTCGGATTTCCAAGAGTCCGGACTCGTTGATGCTGCCTGCGTAGACTGTGTCTCCTGGGTGTTTTTCCGGATGGAATGGCCTCGCCGGTTATCATGGATTGGTTGACGAATGAGTCTCCCTTGACGATTGTACCGTCTACGGGTATGCGTTCTCCGTGCCGGACGATTACAATATCATTCGATGAGAGACTGTTGGGATCGGTTTCGACTTCGATGTTGCCCCGGCGGATGAGAGCAGTTCTGGGAGTTGCCTTCTCCCAATTGGAATACAGTGTTTCTAGCTCTGTCGACGGCATATTCTTCGATAGACTCGGCCAGTAGGACGAAGAAGGTGATGATTACGGCAGCTGTGAATTCTCGTATGATGAGACATGCTACTATGGCGACGGTCATGGAGACTTCCATCGTGACCCGTCTTCGCCTGAGTGAGTGGACGGTCTCTCTGTAGACTGGGATTCCTCCGAGAAGTGTTGCGGTTATCGCAACGAGGTCGTAGGGGACGAAGATGTGCTCTAAGCCTGAGAAACTGAAGAGGGCGGCTGCGCCCATCAGCACTAGCCTAGCGAATTCTCCAGACCATGGAATGGTCGAGAACAGTTGCCTGGATCTTTCGCTCATTGTCCCCTAGTGCTCCTGGGGACTCTACTGATAGTGGTCTGGGAGATACAGTTTACCTAGGGTAGTCCAGGAAGGTGGTTAGTCGTTGCATGACTTTTGGAGCTGTGACCTTCGGCGAGTCGGGCGTCGAGTAGTCGTTCACGTTCCATTTTCTCAGCTCAGCGTATAGAATATTCAGCCAGATGGCCAGCTTCGACAGGAATGATTCTCTAGGGATCAAGTCTGGTTCTGAGAGTATTACACGTCTGAGTGTGCTTTCGGAAGGGAGCTTTCTCTCGGAGAGCCTCTTCAAATCAACCAGACTAATACTCACGTCTGATGAGTACACGGAAGTTGCTGTTGTCTATCCGCCGGTATATTCTGGAGAGTCATGCGAATCATCCATGGGTCCGAATCTCCAGCCTTCTCTGGCAACCTTGGTTCCGAGGTCAGAAAGGGCTAATACCAAGTATTTCCTGACGCAGGGCACCGTGAGCTCTATCAAGGGTATGGGTGAAGGGCTGTCAAAGATAGCTCTCGAAACCGCCGCCAAAGAGAACGCGACCTACACCGATTTTCGCCTTGTGAATTCACGGAACGAGGCCACACAAGTTGTGAATGATAATCCAAGTAGTGAGGAATTGACCTCGCTCGGTGTTGGCGTCCGAGTGTTGTATGGAGGTCTTGGTTGGGGTTTTGCGGACACTGATGAAATGAACCGGGATGGGATCAGGGAGGCCACGCTGAAGGCTGTTGCCTTGGCGAAGGGCGCGGCGAAGGTCGGGATTAAGATCCAGTTCGCGAAGGAACCGAGCTATGTTGATTCTTGGTTGTCGCCGGTTGCAAAGGATCCGTTCAACGTTCCGATGGAGAAAAAGTACGAGTTACTGAATGATTGCTGCGAACGCATGAAAGCAGAGGGAGTAGTCCTCAGAAGAGGAGGTTTCGTCTTCACGTCCATCGAGAAATACTTTGCCAGTTCAGAAGGCTCGAGGATATTTCAGAGGATGATCTATTCTGGTGGAGGATTGGTTGTTGCTGCGAAAGGTCCGACCGGTATGCAGAGAAGATCTGATCAGCAGTGGATGTTGAAGGGTTACGAGTTGATCGATGAACTAGAATTTCCGGAGAAGGCGGAGGAGTTGAAGAAGGACGTCATCGCTCTCAATGGGGCAATCAAGTGTCCCGAAGGCAAGAAGGACATCATCCTCTCAGCTGATCAGGTGGGATTGCAGGTTCATGAGTCGTGTGGGCATCCGATCGAACTCGACAGGGCACTGGGGTATGAGGCGAACTTTGCCGGACGATCTTTCCTGACACCTGACAAATTGGGGAAGTTGCAGTATGGATCGGAGCATGTGAACATGGTCATGGACGCGACGATCAATCATGGTCAAGGATTGGGCACATTCGCCTATGATGATGAAGGTGTGAAGGCGCAGCGGAAGTATGCCGTGAAGAATGGGAAATTCGTTGGGTTCTTGATGTCTCGTCAAACGGCCGCGATGGTCGGAGAGGCTAGGAGCAATGGATGCATGCGCGCGGAAGGCTACCGACTACCGATTATCCGCATGACCAATGTTAGTCTTGAGGCCGGGGATTGGGACTACGACGAGATGATCGAAGATACGAAGGACGGAATTTTGATGGTAACGAATTATGGTTGGAGCATCGACCAGAAACGGTACAAC
>MNGN01000027.1 GCA_001918745.1 Crenarchaeota archaeon 13_1_40CM_3_52_17
ATCCTTCGCCATCTACGAACCCTCGAATGTAGCGCTCTTGCTCACGAAGGGCCCATTGCAGCATTTCGCTTCTGTCTATCTCCATGATGTTTTCCTCGTTCTTTCGGAATGGGTACGGGTCCTAGCTCCCACCTATGGCCGCCAACCCCGTGAACAAAGCCCCGCGGAGTCGGCTAGATAAGCCTTCTCCGAAATCAGGCCTAGAGGCATATGCGGGGGGCTCAGCTTCAACTGGAGGATGGTAATATGGCGAGGACGGTTCGCGCTTTCTCCGGGATACTAACGCGATCAGAACAACGAGGAATAGGAGAGCTATTCCGGCGATGAGGAAGATGAAGGGAATTCCCACCACCTTCAGATTGGTCAGGTTCGGGATCCCGCTAACTGTAACCGTTAGCGTATCCTGCCCAGAGGAGCCCGCCTTAGTGGCCTGAATCGTGATTGTCGGATTCGAGTTCTGAAGAGGGGTACTGTAGACCAAAGAATAGTTACCATTGCCACTGTCAGTGACGGACGAAAACGTGCCCCCGGCTCCACCGTCATTAGGTTGGACTACCGCCCCCAAGACCGGTTTCGTACTATTCGTTACCCGAATCGCCAAGGAAATCTCACCTCCAGGAGTGATAGAAGTTACGCTTGGCACAGCGGCCACAGTCAAGGGCGGGAACGGGGTCAGGGTGATCGTTGTCAGAGCAGATCCGCTTATGAAACCGTTTTCACTCGCGGTTACCTGGATTATCGAGCTGACAACAGAGTTCACTAGAGGTGCTGTGAAGTTGGACGAGTATACTCCTGTGCTGCCCATGACGGGTTGAGTGAACCCGCCGCCGGCTGATGAGCTGAGAGCCAGGGTCACACCGGCTTGAGGGGTGGACCCGTTTGTAACCGTGATGGTCAGAGTTGAAACCTGTCCGGGTTTCAAGCTGGTGACGCTTGGAAATATTGTCGCCTGTAATCTAGATGCAATTACGCCCAACCCGTATACCTTCGTATCCCATGACCCGAAGAAGACCCGA
This sequence comes from Crenarchaeota archaeon 13_1_40CM_3_52_17, assembly GCA_001918745.1. GTDB lineage: Archaea > Thermoproteota > Bathyarchaeia > 40CM-2-53-6 > 40CM-2-53-6 > 40CM-2-53-6. The sequence continues at coordinate 1,017 of MNGN01000027.1, forward strand.
GAATCCGCAACTGCAGGTGATGATGAGATGCCCGCGCCAGTCGTGTACTTCCAGAGCAACACACCTCCCGTCGCATTCAAAGCGTAGAGGCTACGATCACTAGATCCGAACAGTAGAGTATTGGAACCGAGCGCCAGGGCTGGAGATGATGAAATGCCTCCGATAGTACCTACTTTTGGATACGTCCAGAGCGGGGCCCCAGTCGTGGCGTTCAACGCATAGAGAATACCTCTGCCCGTGCCAAAATAGACTACTCCATTATTGACCGCTGCAGAGGTGGCGTTGAACGCTCCGATGTTGAAGGTCCAGATGATCGAGCCAGTAGTCTGGTTCATTGCCAGGAACCTATTGCTGTCAGCTCCAACGTACACCCTTCCGTAAGCCAAGGCCGGAGCCGTGCTAATCGACGCCGCCACTCCAATGGCAACTTTCCATAATTGAGAACCTGTGGTCTCGTTAACTGCAACAACATAGCCATTGTTTTGTCCGAATACAACTCGCCCATTATTGACAGAGGGTGAGGACTTTATCGTGTCATCTCCAATATACTGCCAAGCAACCGTGTTGTTTGTGTAGACTGCCATGAGTACAGAGTTGAACCTGACAAACCAGGTCCCGTAGAAAATCTTCCCGTCAGCGTAGACTGGAGAGGATGTGATGGGACTGATGTTGGCTCTCTGCCAAATCAAAGATCCCGTTTGCTCATTGAGAGCATAGACCATAGAATCTCTTGAGGCGAGATAGACTACGCCGTTCGCGACTGCGGGGGTCGCGTAGATAGGAGCTGAAGTGCTGAAGACCCATCTCTGAGCTCCGTTGTACTCATCCAGCGCGTAGAGGTTTCCATCCCATGACGGAATGAAAATCATCCCATCGGTAACCACGGGGGAGGGATACACGTAAGATCCAGTTGTGAAAGTCCACATGAGGTTTGACCCACTGGGCGCGGAGGCTGGAGTAACACCGGTTCTCAAAGAGTCGCGATGGAACATCGTCCAAGGATAATCCGTAGGACCCGGAGAACTGGCAGGAAATCTCTCTGGAGAGGCAGGTGTCCTGCTAGAGGGTATTCCTAAGCTGAGAAGGTAGAGAGAAAGGATCAGAATAACAACTGCCCTTCTCAATGGAATCCCCTAGCGGAAACCGAACACCTTTCTCCGAAGAGGGATTTGGAGAATCCACAACTAAAGAGACATGTAACTCACGCTTCCACAATCGCGGATGCCACTGTAGGAGCTAGGCCGAAAACTAGATTAATCTAGACCCGGCACAACGCTCGACCAAGGTGCGCCCTGTCTGATATTCGCCTTTCTAATCTTCTATCGAGTAAGACCCCTCTCTGAACCAGACAAGAAGAAAGCCACAGCCGACTGGGCACGGTTCAAGAAGACACTCTCCAAGGAACTTGCGATAGTAGCAGAGTATGCGCACATATGGGGAACAACCTACAACGGCATGATCCTCGTCGAGTCACGCGACCTATCCACATTCCACGACTTCTGGCACCGTTTCCGGGAAACAACAAGATGGTACGTGCCCGAGACAAGAACGTACATCGCCCAGAAAGAAGAATAGGCCAGATCTATCCCCCCGTCTTTCGACTAAGCTTTATACCAAGAATTTCCGACATCCAACTTTCGGTGGGGCACTGCACAGATTCCACTTTGATCCACCTCTAACTTAAGCGGATACCAACATAGCGAACAATGGTGCTAACCGAACGAGAATCTGAGATTCTAGGCATCTTGTTTGGCGATGGATGTCTTTCAAGAACCGAACGTTCTGTCCTGATTACGATAACCGGGAACAAAGTAGACGATGAGAAATACCTTCTTGGGCATATCAGAAGTCTTTTTCTGAAAGTTTTCGATCTCGAACTCACGAGTCGGTACAGGCATGACGAAAATACTATGGATCTTTACCGGCACTCCAAGAAAATCGCATCGGTTCTGCATTCTTGGGGAATGCCTTTCGGGCTGAAGAAACTGGAAGACCTTAGACCGAAAACAGAGGTGATTCCGGGCGCGTTCATCAGAGGCGTATTTGATACGGACGGCTCCGTCTATCGCAAGTATGGTCCCTACGCTCAGATCCAATTCAAGGCAGCTTCCAGGACCTTCATGAACTTCATCGAGAACACTTGGGAGCCCTAGAATTTCATCCTACTCGGCTTAGGCCGGACGAAACAAAGCTCAGGTTTTCACTGTGCAGGCAGAATGAGATCGACACCTTCTTCGGAACTATCTGTCCGATGAATCCCAAACATCTGGTTCGGCTAAGCCGAATCAGACACTAGATTTCGCTATGATCACCGGACAATCCTCACCCTTACTAAGTTTTATAGCGAGAATTTGCCCTTGGCCGATTTGGTGGGGCACTGGACAGGAGCTCATGGCAGGACCCAAAAGGGGCCGTAGTCTAGCCAGGGATGACACTGAGCCCGGCGATCGTTCCAAGAACGTTGTCAGCTCAGCATTAGGACGGGCTCCAGAATCCATTACAATTGGAAAGACCGACCAAATTGAGGGATGAGGAAATTCAGGAGCGCGTGAAGATACCCGTAGACGAGAGACTCGGCGGATGTCGTGGGTTCAAATCCCACCGGCCCCACCAAACGCTACCATTCGGCCGAGCCTTTGGTGGAAGGGCTGTGACCCGCTTCGTTTGATCTTCAACTTGACTGCCACTCCTCCCTCAGCCGACGCGCAGTTTTCGACCTTATTGTATGATGAAGCCAGCGTAGAGAGCCCATAGACAAGTGGCTATCACGGCGACATCCGTGATTCCTAGTGTGAAAAGGATGAGAGCCGGCATCGCGGTCCCAAGCATTAAGCTAACCACGAACAACGAATCCCCTCTCTGAACCAATACCATCTCTCTAGCAATACTCGTCTTCGACCTGCCAACCAGTTCGAGGTAGTACTCACCGGAGATGCCAAAGAGGAAGATTGTTAGCAAGGTCGTTGTTAGCTTTACCCGAAAGAGAACACCGTTCAGCTGGTTGGAAGCGTAGCGTGGAAAGAGAAAAACCAGCATGAAAGTGAATATCGCTAGGTTCGAACCGATTAGAGTTACTGTCCGGTTCAGATTCGATGCAACGAAGTCCCGATCGATCCCCGTCTCATCGATAGCTGAGGACGAAATCTATCTCTCCTGAGTTATTTTCTGATGCGATGGCGGAGGCTATTTAGGCCACCGACAAGTTAGCGGCAAAGTTTCAGGGAATTGGGAGGGTCAAGCCCGCTCCGCCACAAACCTGGGGCTAACTATTGGTCTTCAAGCTACTTTCGAGTCTGTTGAGGAATGAATCGATGTACTGCCGTGCGATTCCCCAATCAAACGGCTGAGAGAGGCCGATCCGGCCCATGATGACACGTGTCGAATTGTTATCGATCCTGGCTAGGTTGACGTAGAATGTCTCAGTCCAAGTAAGCGAGTCCATGACGATTTTCATCTCAAGACTGCCTGTTGTCTTGTCTGCTTTCGTGGTGTTCCATCTAGCATTCTGAACCACCTGGATGGATGCGTCCCAGACTTTCGCAAAGGAGTAGGGCAAATCTACCGTCTTGTCTAAGGGCAATTTCTCACCTTGGTCCTGCAACTTTGCGGCAACGAACTCACACCATGGTTCTCGCATGTTGCAGGGGCAAGTCGAACCTATTTCTCTATGGGATGAAGATTTTTCGCGTCCAACGCCTTTGCACGCTGGATCAGTTCAGCATCGATTCCGGTGGTTGCGGCGGTCGTCGAAAACCACGCGTCCAGTATCTCCTTCGCGACAGCCGTCGATGTGCTTCTGAGACTCATTGCCAACACGTTCGCGTCGTCCCACAGTCGAGCACCCCTTGCGGTTTCCGCGTCCCAACATAGTGCAGCTCGGACTCCTCGGACCTTGTTGGCAGCAATCGTAACCCCAGTTCCAGTCCAACAGAAGAGAACACCCTGGTCCGCTCTCCCCTGGCCTACCTCTAGTCCAACTTTCTCTCCGACATCAGGCCAGCCCATAGCCTCTCCCCTCAGCGGGCCAAAGAGCGTGAGTGAGTGGCTTCTCCTCTTCAAGTCCTCGACAACAAAGTCTGTTAGAACGGTCTTCTCGTCGCTTCCAACAGCGGTCTTCAAGTCTCGATCGAGCCCTGCATACCTCAACATAGGTTTTGTTCTGGGAAAGCTAAAGTCTCTCTAGATCGCGCTGTGAACTGACAAATCATGAGCAGGCCGTCAAAGCCGGTAAGCGCTTCCAAGACCACGCTCTCGAGTCAGATGATGCCTGTAGACGCCAATCCGATGGGAAACGTCCATGGGGGGACAATCCTCAAACTTGTCGATGTCGCTGCCGGAGTCACGGCTCTGCGACATGCGAGAACTGTTGTAGTCACGGCAAGCATCGATCGTATGGACTTCTATCATCCAGTCTACGTCGGCAACCTTCTCAACCTCAAAGCCTCAGTTAACTACGCGGGAACAACCTCGATGGAAGTCGGAGTCCGGATCGAAGCCGAAGATCTCAAGACCGGTAGAATAACCCACACCGGTTCATCCTACCTCACATACGTTGCAATAGATGAGAACGGGCAACCCATCGAGATCCCCGATGTCATCCCCCAGACACTGGAGGAAAAACTACGCTGGAGAGAAGGAAAACAGCGAAGAGCCGAGCGTCTTAAGATCCTGCAAGTTCGAAAGCGGAAGGGCAAGGCCTAGGTCGGTCAAAAACGAAGGTCGCAATTGTCGGATTCGGCATGATGGGACGGCAGATAGCCCAGGTGTTCGCCCAACACGGCTACGAGGTCGAGGCGACAGATGAAGATCAACAAGCACTGAGGACAGGGATCAACGAAATATCAGATGGACCCTACGGAGTTCATGCGGCTGTTTCAAAGGGAAAGCTCAATCCAGAAAGGGCAAGCAGGGCTCTAGCGAGCATTAGGACAAGTTCAAAGTTGGACGATGCTTGCAGGAATTCCGACTTGGTGATCGAGGCAGCCTTCGAGGATTTGCATATCAAACAGAATCTCTTTCAGAAGATAGAATACGCTGCACCACCAACCGCGATCATAGCATCAAACACCTCAACCTTGAGCCTCGACGAGATCAGCGAAAAGATCTCTAGGAAAGATAGAACAATTGGAATGCACTTCTTTAATCCAGCCCAGCTCACAAAACTCGTCGAGATCATCCGAGGAAAGTCAACATCACCTGAAACAGTAGAGAAAGCATCCCAAATTGTCCGAGAGATCGGTAAGACCCCTATCCTCGCTAAAGATGAGCCTGGCTTCATCGCCAACCGGCTGGGGCTTACCCTCTATATCGAGGCCTCGAAACTGCTAGAAGACGGCGTCGCCAATCTTTCCGACATCGACACATGCATGAGACTCGGCTACAATCATCCGATGGGACCGTTCGAACTAGCTGGCTTTGTTGGACTTGACACTAGACTCCGGAATCTAGAATCACTCTACAAGTCAACGAATGACAGCAAGTGGATACCGCCTAAGCTTCTGAGAGAGATGGTCCAACAAGGATACCTCGGCGACCCTGCGAGGAAAAAGTCAAGCAAAGGCGGGTACTACGAGTACCTCCAGGTAAAACGCTGACAAGAGATCCTAACCCTTTATACAGAACGCAGCCGACGAACCACTGATTGCGATTGCCGTATGCACACATACGGGTTGAGACAGAGCCGCCGATCGGAATAATCAGGCTGAACCGTCCGAAAGCTCTCAACGCGCTCAACTTCGAACTCATCCGAGAAACAGTGGAAGCGCTCGAAGCCTTCGACAATAACGAGAGGATCAGAGCGACAGTCTTGACCGGGGGAGACGACGCCTTCTCCGCCGGAGCAGACATCAAAGAACTAGCCGAAGCGACCCCTGTCACCTTGATCGAGGAGAACAAGTTCGCACTCTGGGACCGGTTGAAAAAGGTGGCGAAGCCGATCATAGGTGCGGTGAGCGGCTACATCTACGGAGGAGGATGCGAACTGGCAATGAACTGCGACATCATAATCGCGTCTGAGACCGCACGATTCGCCCAGCCTGAGATCAACATCGGAATCATGCCCGGTGCCGGCGGGACCCAGCGTCTCACAAGAACGATCGGGAAGTACAAGGCAATGGAGATGGTTCTGACCGGTCAACCAGTGACCGCGCGGGAGATGGAGAAACATGGTCTCGTCAACAGGATCGTCCCCGTTGAAGCTTATTTCGATGAGGCGAGAAAACTCGCGATGCAGATCGCTCAGAAAGCCCCCATAGCCACACGGCTGGCCAAAGAGGCCGTGCTGAAAGCACTCGATACACCACTCGAAGAGGGACTAGCGTTTGAGAGGAAGAATTTCTACCTCCTCTTCTCAACTGAAGACATGAAAGAAGGAATGAAAGCCTTCACGGAAAAACGGCCCCCCAGCTTCAAAGGACGCTGATTTCTTGGCGCCCGAAACACTCATCGTCGAAGAACACGACCACATCACAAGGATCACGCTGAACAGGCCGAACGCACTCAACGCCATAAACGACAAGATGGGAGAAGAACTACTCGCGACTCTCAAGGAGACAGAGAAGAACGAGACAGTCCGCTGTCTCATCATAACAGGCGCCGGAAGGGCATTCTCAGCAGGCGAAGACGTGTCAGGTCTAAAGGAACGCTATGGGGCAGGAGAACATCCCTCGCTCGGAGATCATCTACGAAAGAAGTACCATCCAATCATGACCCGCATCCGAAATATCGAGAAACCGATAATCGCCCGTCTGAACGGTATCGCAGCTGGAAGCGGGGCAAGCCTAGCCCTCGCTTGTGACATCCGTGTGGCCTCGGAGGAAGCGGGACTCAAACAAGCCTTCATCGGGATGGGCTTGGTACCCGATTCCGGCAGCAGTTACTTCCTGACACGAATGATCGGTCCCGGAAAGGCCCTTGAACTGATCATGACAGGTAAAACAATACCGGCGAAAGAAGCGGAACAACTCGGGCTCATCAACGAAGTTGTCCCAGCCGCTGAGCTTGACAAGCATACTGACGAGCTCGCCCACAGGCTCGCGTCTGGCCCGACCAAAGCACTAGGTCTTTCGAAGCGGATCGTGAACCGGGTTACAAGCCTCGAACTTCCAGAAGCATTGGAGTATGAAGCATACAATCAGGACATAGCGGGACGAACCAGCGACCATCTCGAAGCTGTCAGAGCTTTTCTAGAAAAACGCCAGCCCAAGTTCTCGGGGAAATGAGACTCGACACTTCTTCCGGAATTCACGTTTAAGTAACAAGCTCGTCCTTCGCGAGAGTTGAACAGCTGTGCCGGGCAAGGACAAGAAACGGCCTAAACTGGACCTCAACATTTTCCCGGGAAACTGGACCGTTACGAACGACCGCATGTTCAAGGCTTTCGACCTGTCATTTGCCCAGAACTGGAACCCGGCCACCTTTGACTGGGATCAACTTGACCAGAAGAATTTCGACTCGAAGGAACGAATAGCGCAAGCTTACTGGATGTCGAAACTCGCTCTTTTCGAGAAATCCGGAATAGGAGCCTTCGGCTTCGGAGCCGTAAGAGCCGCAGAGCTGAACATGGAAGACCCTACGAAAAAGATGCTCGCGTCCATCACGTACGATGAATGCCGGCATGACGAGGTGTGCCGGAGAGCCTGCGACAAGCTCTGCCCCAACTGGCCATACGGATACAAGCCCCAATCAGACTTCGAATCAAGGGCACTGCGAAACATCAAAGCCCTCTACGACGACGGTAGACGATATTGGGAGGGATTCCTAAAGGCATGGGAATACCTGCCGCCTGAGATTCTGTTCGCGGGCTTCTTCTTCGCCGAGATAGGCGCGGAAACGATCTTCAACGCGATGCGCCAGACCAGCAAACTCGGAATCTACCAGCAAACCTTCCGCAATATTACACGAGACGAGACACGCCACCTCGTCGCCACAATGGCTCTGCTCCGAGCCATGGCCGAAAAGTTCTCGGAAGAACAGAAGATGACGATCACCAGACAGATGAAACAGGGTTTCATCTTTCTCTCACCCCTCCTCTACCAGCACAAACCAGAGTTCTGGCACCTACCTGCAGACTTTGACAAGGTCGACCGGGAAATGGAGGAAGCGGCGAGGGACGCGGGACTGGGAGTGCTCACTCTTGAGGAGAAGGTGAAGTTCTGGAAAGAAGCAATTGAGAAGAAGCGGTCAGAGATCGAAGAGATGGGAATCAAAGTACCTGCTATACCAGAGCTGGGAGTTGAGGGTGAAGTGGTTCAGGTTAAGAAGAACGAGACCATAGCCACAAGCTTCTAGGAATCGTTGAAGATGACAAAGATCATCGTCCTATTCGGACAACCGAAAAACCCGAAACTGTTCGATGAGCAATACTGGAAAGAACATGTTCCGATCGCGAAGACAATGCCGGGTCTGAAAAAATACACCGTTCACAAGGTCATCGGTGCACCGCGAGGAGAACCGGCCTACTACCAAGTTGTCGAGCTGGAATTCGAGAACATGGATAGCTTGAAGAAAGCTTTGGAGAGCCCGGCGGGACGCGAATCAGGTCGGCATGGCGTCAAGATTGCTACTGGTGGCATAACTTTCCTTTACGCGGAATCAAAAGACGCGATGCAATAAAACGACAAAGTCTAGCTCGGTTTCACCTGACATATTCCTCGAAAAACGTTCTTCTAGTGAAGACCCGTCAATTCTAGTTTAGGAGCGGGGAAGTTTTGGGCCGTATTGGAGTAGTCGGAGTTGGACATTCAAGGTTCGGAAAAAGGAGCGACGCTTCCCTCCGAGAGTTAGCGTTCGAAGCGTACAGCTCCGCGCTGGATGACGCCGATATCGACTCTTCAAAAATAGACGGTTCAGTTGTTTGCTCCGCCACTCACTACGACAAGCAACGGTCGCCTGCAGGTGTCGTTGCGGAATACCTCGGACTCAATCCCCAGCCAACCTTCAACGTCGAGGCAGCTTGCGCCTCCAGCGCTGTCGGCCTCCGGACGGCTTGGGCGCTGGTCTCATCAAAACTCCACGACGTGGTCGCAATTGTCGGGGTGCAGAAGATGACCGAACTCTCCTCAGAGGAGATCCAGGAGCTCATGGGCAGAGCGGGGGACGTAATGTGGGAGTCTCCCTTCGGGACAACGATGCCCGCATACTATGCGATGTACGCGACCGCCCACATGGCAAAGTATGGAACCACAGAAGAGCAGATGGCGCTTGTGACAGTGAAGAATCGGAAATATGGAATGAAAAACCCGAACGCCATGTTCCAGAAACCCATCAGCGCCGAGGAAGTTCTCAAATCGCGACCCGTATCATCCCCGCTGAAACTGTTCGACTGCTGCCCCAACGCCGACGGCGCAGCGTGCCTCATCATCGCAAACGCGGAGAAGACTCGCAAGCTAACGGACAAGCCAGTATGGGTTGCCGGTCTGGGTCTCGCCTCGAGCCCTATGTCGCTCGCTGGACGTAAGGGTCCACTGACCAGTTTCGAAGTCACGAAGAATGCTGCTAAAGCCGCGTACAATATGGCAAGAGTACGTCCGAACGATGTAGATGTTGCAGAGGTGCACGATTCGTTCTCGATCACAGAGATTCTGAACTACGAAGATCTAGGATTCGCCAAACCAGGCGGAGGAACTAGACTCCTAGAAAAAGGGGAAACCGAACTAGGAGGAAGGATTCCGGTAAACATCGATGGAGGACTCATCTCGAAAGGCCATCCTGTCGGCGCCACAGGAGCCTCCCAACTCTTCGCATTGACAAAACAGCTTAGAGGTGAGGCCGGTTCAACTCAAGTCGACGGGGCGAAGATAGGACTCGCTCAGAACATCGGCGGAATAGGCATGTACTGCTCCGTTACGATATTGCGCTCATGAGTACCTTCTCCAAGCTCT
>MNGN01000029.1 GCA_001918745.1 Crenarchaeota archaeon 13_1_40CM_3_52_17
AGAGAGTCGACGTTGCGTGCGAACCAGTTGTCGAGGCTTGACTGCAGAGCAGTTATAGGGCGTGCCTTAGAGCCAAGACGGGATTCGCCGGACTCCTTCAAAGAGTACCGCTCCCAATAGGAATATTGAGTGATCGGTCTAGAAAAGCCTTCTTCGATTGAGACGTTGACGTGCGGGCGAGTACGTGCGTCTGCATCATTCTGCATTTGGAGATAATAGGGCCGGATTGTGTGGGAAGTGTTGAGTTGGCCTCGGACCCGCTAGTGCCTGGATTATCAGACCGGGATATCTCGTCTTTCTCGACTTCCTTTGTCTTGAAGTATCTCTGTGCTTCGTATAATCTCTTCATTGTTTTCAAAGGCTCGCTGTACAGAGATACGCCTAATTTCAGGTCGGCGAGTATGGGTGATAGTTCTGAGGATGGGGGGTTGATGCGAGGGCTGCTTCGATAGTATCGAGCCGGTTGATTATGGAGTCGAGCTTCTCGTTGAGGTTTTTTCGCGTTCTTCAGTCTTCCGGGGCATTTGTGGACCTATGTGTCGAACGTTTCCTTTACCTTCCTAAGCTTGTCAAAGAGCATCTTGAAACGCGGCTCGAACTGAAGAAGCTCTTCGACGTTCTGTCTTATACCGAATTCATCCTTGAATTCCAAGGGAAATTTACCCTGTCCCAATAGCTTCAAGACGGGAACTAAAGAGTGGAGTGGAATTACAGGAATACCCTGCCTTTCATCGTAGTTGACTTGCATGTCGACTACGTACAGCGGGAGAGCGTCCAGAAGTTTGCATCCCCTTATCACCTTCTCGTTGTGAACAGACGCTAAGCTTGAGAGCTCACTAACATTCTTGGCTTCCAAGCCGACCTTTCCATTGGGCAATTTGACCAGGAAATCTGGGGTTGCGCTGGCTCCTGATTTTCTTCTGTCTTCATAGTTGAATCCAAATTGGGCAAGGAGCAAGAGAACTGTCTCCTCCAGTTGCTTTCCGCGTTCGACGGGCAACTTGGGCTTTCGAGGTCGAAGGAGGAGATACTGCGCCGCGGCGGCAAATACAACCGCAAGAATGATGAAAACCCCGATCAACGCGAAGTCAATTGGATCGATCACGACGACATCGAGTTCGGATTAGCCGTTCATCGTTGATAAATTGAGAGGTGAGTCTTTGTCTGGGAAATCATAGGAGTTCGTGGGTTTAAGAATCTCGGAGAAAGCGGGGACTCGACCTTGAAAGCTGTAAGGTTCCATGAGCCTGGTGGATTGGAGAAGTTACGGTATGAGGATGCTCCGGATCCTGTTATTGGGGATACTGAGGTTCTTGTTCGTGTACGAGCCTGTGCATTGAATCATCTGGACATATGGTCTAGATCAGGTTCTAGAGGGGGAGATAATGTTCCGTTGCCTCACATTTCCGGCGGCGATATTGCGGGAGAGGTTGTGAAGCGTGGCAAGTCGGCGAAGAGCCTGACGAGTGATGAGAAGGTGATTGTGGCGCCGGGTATTAGTTGTGGATTGTGCAGGTATTGTCGTTCGGGCTGGGATAGCTTGTGTCCCGAGTTCAAGATAGTTGGATATCAGACGCAGGGTGGTTATGCGGAGTATGTGGCTGTCCCGTCCGGGAATCTATTACCTATTCCGGACAAGTTGAGCTTCGAAGAGGCAGCCTCTGTCCCGTTGGTCTTCTTGACGGCGTGGCATATGCTGCGGACCCGGGCGGGCTTGAAGCCGGGAGAGAGTGTATTGGTTTGGGGAGCAGGTAGCGGTGTTGGGGTGGCGGCGATCCAAGTTGCGAAGCTGTTGGGCGCGTCGAAAGTGATTTCGACGGTGGGTGAGGAGGAGAAGAAGGAGAAGGCGTTGAAGTTGGGATCGGATCATGTGTTGAATCATCACAATGAGGATGTTCCTGCTGAGGTGAAACGGTTGACTGATGGACGGAAGGTGGATGTCGTGTTTGATCATGTTGGGGCGGCTACTTGGGATCGGAGCATGCGTTCGTTGGCGCCTGGTGGACGATTGGTGAATTGTGGAGTTACTAGTGGAGGGAAGGCGGAGGTGGATATACGGTACGTGTTCACAAGACAATTCTCACTATTGGGATCATACATGGGAGGATTCGCAGAACTACAAGAAGTATTACAATTCTTCGAGGATCGTAGACTGAGGCCGGTTGTTGACTCGGTCTTCCCATTGAAAGACGCACCCAAGGCCCAAGAACGAATGGAGAAAAGCCAACAGTTCGGAAAAATTGTCCTAAAAGTCTAAAGGGCTCGGTCCAGATTCTTTCTTCAAGTTCGGTAAAGGGTCGCCTATGGTCATCTTGCAGGGTGCTTAGTTCGAGGGGTCGGCGTTCAATGCCGAGGCGAAGACGTTCAGTCGACAAGAAATCCTTCGGTCAAAATACCAACACTGGTCATCCACACCTTGGCCACTGGAACAACGCTCCAGAACAAGCCCAAGAGCTCTCAACCAAACACACTCATCTGGAACAGAGAATGGCCGAACTAACTCAGGTCAGAAGCATTGCGTCTGTACTCACTGTACTCATAGGCAAAATGTATCTTTGCAAATGCGGTATGGTCTTCGATAGTGCAGACAAATTCAAGAACAAATGAAAGAAGTACAGACACGCTGACTTTTCCTAGTCTTTAGTCAAGCCTTACCAACAATTGCTGTTGTCACTTTCGACATCCATCTAGTCGTCCCAGACACACGACGCTCAATCCTGACCAGCAATTTGACAATTCTTCTTCTCAACAAAAATCCTATTGAGATTACTCCGCCCAATAATGTAACATAACCGACGGACAGCCAAGTCAACAGACCTCCGAAGAACAATACGTACGAAACCCAGAATCCAACAAGAAACGAACCCAGTAGCACCCGAAACCGCAACCTAACACTGTGACTGTCTCCAGAGATTCTAAGGAGCCCGAGATGCACGAAATGTCTTGACCTTTCTTTCAACATCCACTCAGCATAAACCGAAACCTTGGCCAGATCAAACAACTGCGACCACATCGTCGGGTTCTCCTTGATTTCCCTATCCCCCCATTCTTTCTTGGCACGATCGTACACAGTATCGCTACCGTAAAACAGGGCGGACGACATCTTGCCGTAAGAATACAGCCGCCATATTTGATGTGCCATCCCAGTGGCAACTATGCCAACGATGACGGCGAACGCAACACCGAAGCGTTTAGTGTCAGCCGTTGACCCCCATGCCTGAACGATCGCAAAAGTAATCAACCCAAACCCGAGTATAACACTCGAGTGTGATTGTAACTCTAGCCCATAGAACGATAGCAGTTCCTTGACCGTGTCTCTAACTTCTCTTTGCTCATCTGACTTAGGATCAGACAACCCCCATTGACTCAAAAGCCCTAACGTGAGATTCGCTTAATCTTGCTTTCTCACTCAAGAACGCACTCACACCTTTGTCCTAACCCAGTATGAAAAAACTTATATAGACTGAACATACCATGGGGTGCTCGTAGAGGCATAACATAGTATGTCTGAAAGAATGCATCTTGCGGAAGAGGAAGATAACGGTCAGAGAACCCGAATTACAGCCAAGACACCACGGCGAGTAGTATCCTCAGAGCCAGGAAGGCGCGTCGTTAAGACAATAGAACTTGAACCCGAAGACTACGTCCGAATCGCATTCACCATGCCGACGGACCTCTTGGCCAAGATAGATGAGGCCGCCAAGCTATACGGTATCACACGCTCAACTTTAATTCAAAACGCCTGTAAGACATACGTTGACGAGGACCTAGTCGGAACTGTCTGGTTAAAGCACCTCTTGCAACATAAGGGTATCAAGAAGGGGTCAACAACCGGGTACGACGTCAACGCTTTCATAGACGAGCTGAGCTACTACTACGTTCCCGGCCTAAATGAGCAGGGCATTGATCTCTACCTGACGCCCGAGCATCTCCAGATTATCAAAAAAGCTCTGGAGCCTGAGAAGACAATCCGGGGCAAGAATAAGTGGCTCGAATTTTGCGAGAAGACCGGATTGGACAACAACAGCATCCCGAAGGACAAGCCAGTGAAACTTATCTTCGAAGTAGAAGAGGACGAAGAGTAGGTCCAGCTAGAGGAACGCAACAACCATGCAAGTTCTTCAAGAATGCCCATTCTGCGGTCAAGCTATAGCCCCTGACAAACTGGACGACCTCGGACTGAACAGCCAAGTCTTGCAAGAGGTAAGGAGGCTGAGAGAAGATGGAAAACTAACAGAGACGGTATTTCTAGTTGCAAAAATTGTGAGTACAGTGCAAGACAATCCTCAATGGGTCAAAGACCTGCTTAATGAGCAGACCACAACACTGATGCTCGGCATAAAGGATTCAGTTGACAACGGAAGATCTGACGTTCTAAGGGCAGTACACGAACTCATGGGGAGCCCTCTCCGAGGCAAAATCCAAGAGGTCTCCATTACCAAGAGACTCAAGGCTGTTGTCCCTAGAGATTCGTTCACCACAGAAAACTCAACCAGAAAAGGTGAAGACATAGAGTGCACCGTCTTACAAAACACCGACGTCGCCGGCACAATAATCGTGGAATCGAAGATGGTCAAAACGTGGAGCCATAGCTACATTGAACAAGTCAAACAATACATGGCGCGGAAAGGCACACAGTTCGGAATGGTCGCCACTACAGCGATGCCGAGTGACGCCCTGGGCGATTCTGTGATGATTGACGGTGTCCTCGTTGTGAATGTGAACTCTGTTGAGATTGCCTATGTCTTCCTGCGAGAATATCTGATTGCCAAGGCACAACTTGAGACGGAATACCAGTCGAAGCTGTCACGACTGAAAGTTGGGGAACAAGTACTGCATGAGCTTCGCAATGTCGTCAACGGTGGAGGCCTGGAGGATATTATTGCAACAATAACGGACGACGCCAATCACATCGACAATCTCGTTAACAAAGCCGAAGACTATGTTCAAAACTTCGCAAACCAAGTCAAGAAGAGGACGAGTGACGTTAGAATGCAGGTCATCAAACTCATGTCGAACCACATACAAGTGATTAGGGCGAAGCTCGACCCCGAGGGCTATTGTTTCTGACACATGAACCGATACATCGATGACCAACAAATACACTAGATAATTCGTACCTTAACAATACCTGCGTTTATCGCTCTATAGAGAATTCGAGTCTTGTTTCTTTCTGCCTGAAGATTCATGTGAATTAATCGTCTGCGCTCAACACTTCAGAACGGCGCGTTCCCTCGAGACTCTGAGTCCTTGTGACCAGCGTTCTCACCGCTGAGTTTGATCCCACTATTATCTTGCCTTCGCCCTCTTTAGTAAGCGAGAATAGTATGTACAGCCCTCAACAATTCAAGAAGAAAACTAACCATGACATTGCTTATCTCGTCATACTGCTGTTGTTCGTGGTCGGGATCTTCATCTTCGCCATGAACTTCGTCAACACTCATCTACCCATACCCTGACAATCCCGCCCTCCGGGACCTCTTCCAAAATCCCTAAAGTGAGACTGCTTCAGCAAGAACCAATGATATGCAGCGGAAGCTGCATTATTCTATCCCAATCATAAATAGGCAATGCCCATTATCGGGAGCATTGCTGGATTGTGAGCCTATTTGGAGTTTCAAAAGACCGTCTTGAAAAGACGGATGGTCAGGCATTTTGCAAAGGACACCGTCCCAGATCGTGTAGTGAACAGGATCCTAGAACTGGCCCAGCATTATCCGAGTGCTGGTTTCAGCCAGGGAGTAGCCTATGTTGTAGTCAAGGATCCTGAGGTCCGGAAGAAGATAGGTCATGTTCAAGAGGAAGAAGGGTACGTTTCGATGGGCTTTCACCCCTTCATCTCAGAAGCCCCCGTAGTCATCGTTGTCACTGTCAGCGAACAACATTACCATAGAAGGTATCAGGAGTCGGATAAGCTGCAGCAGGGCGGGACCGAGATACCATGGCCCACACCATACTGGTTCTTCGACGCTGGAGCAGCCTCAATGATAATCCTGCTAGCGGCAGTCGACATGGGCTACGCTGCAGGCTTCGCAGGAGTCTCGAACATCCAAGGAATGAGAGACCTACTAGGGATTCCGGCCGAGTTCCATCCGGTCGGAACCATATCGATCGGCAAACCATTACCGGATAAGAAATCAGGCTCTCTGAAACGGGGACGGAGGTCTCAGAGAGAAGTAGTTCACACTGAACATTGGTAAGGGCTGAATGACTTGGACAAGGACCAAGGCATCCGTTACTATTCGCCTGAATTCTTCAAATTCCTAAGAGCCCTAGCCAAAAACAATAACCGGAAATGGTTTCAGAAGAATAAATCCAGATACGAAAAGTTCGTGCAGACGCCGAGCCTACGTTTCATCAAAGACGTATCGAAAGAACTGAAAGCAGTCAACCCGTACCTGGTAGCAGACCCTAAGCCCTTTGGTGGGTCCCTATTCCGAATCTACCGAGACCTGCGCTTCTCCAAGGACAAGAGCCCCTACAAGACCAACGTAGCCATGGAGTTCTGGCACAGAAAAGGGGGGAAGAAATCTTACACCGGACTCTACCTTCACCTGGCACCGGGACACAGCTTTGCAGGTGCAGGCATATGGCATCCAGACGCTCTACCGCTAACCAAGGTCCGGAGGGCCATTGTATCACGGCCCGAAGCTTGGAGACAGGTCAAGCAAGCTGGGCTAAGGATCGAGGGTGAATCTCTGAAAAGACCACCAACAGACTTTGACCCTAACCACCCTTACATTGCGGATCTGAAACTGAAGGACCTCACTGCAGGAGTCCAATTCACCAATGCACAGGTCACCGGTCCAAGGTTCATGACAGACTTCGTCCAAACAGGCAATAGACTAAACCCCTTGAACGAATTCCTGGCCGACGCGCTGGGCATGCCCTGGTGACAGATCGATAACGCTAAGACTTTTGGAGCTCGACCGTTTGAGTTAGCTGCCGTCAGGAATACTTTCTCCAAGCATATTCTGCAACGAAGCTCCCCACGAGAATCGCGACGAAAGCAAGCCAGAATAGGTTCCAGTCGAATGAAATGACAGAAAGCAAGTTCAACGCACCGACGATGCTGAGAATAGGGAAGAGAACTCCATCAATTCTCCAGTGGACTCTTCCGCAGGATCGGCCGTTAACGAGGCAGCCTATCCCTGCCCACGCAACGGCGGTTACCCAAACAACTCCCCGTAAAGCAAGCGAAAGCACAGAAGCGCCATAGGCCGCACCGGTTCCTATAACGAGAACGGCCGGAACGCCCCACAGCAAATAGCACCAGGGAGCCGGCTCATAGTTTCTCCGGCTGGAAGGTTGTGAAGACGGCCGTACTGGAAGTTCCATGACCCTTTTGACTGATCAGCAATCCTCGAGCCTGTTTACGCAGGCGGAACTTTAGTCGTGACGGCGCTTTTGTGGGGGAAGGAAGTTTTGAAACGCTTCGCGACTTCTTCTCGTGATGGGTTTTCAATGTGCGTAGCGATCCACCAGATGTTTCCGGCCGGGTCCGTTATGGCGCCGTAGCGTTCGCCAGTCTGCATATCATCCGGCTCCATTACAGAGATCCCGCCGGCTTTGATTGCCTGCTGGTAGACGGCATCGCAGTCTTTCACGTATAGATAGATTGAGCTTCTCAACGGTCCGAACTTGCCTATCGGCGAGCCCATCATAACGGATGAATCTCCAATCCTGACCTCGGCATGCATGACTGTGCCGTCAGGCCGCGCTCCACGAAGTGTCTGCTCTGCATCGAAAGCCCGTTTCAGAAAGTCAATCAGTTTGTCCGGGTCCTGGACAAAGAGGTAGGGCGTAATCGAGCGAAGTCCTCGCGGGTTCTCAAGCGCAGTTATTGGCATGTAAATTCGAGGAGTTCAACCTGTAATATTAGTTTACCGATTGAAAATAGAGGTTCGTCTCAATGGGATTTGCCGGCGCGGTATTCTTCGTCGCTGACATGTTTCATCCAGTCGACAAATTTCCCATCACGCCTTTCCTGAATGGCGATGTGCGTCATACCTGTGGTCGGGGTAGCCCCATGCCAATGCTTCTCGCCAGGCGAGGACAACACGACATCTCCGGGACGGATCTCTTCGACAGGTCCACCTTCGTGCTGAACCCAGCCCTTGCCGGCCGTGATGATGAGGGCCTGACCGAGCGGATGAGTATGCCATGCAGTCCGCGCTCCCGGCTCGAAGGTAACGCTGGCAGCTTGAACAAGCGCAGGATCAGGTGCCTGAAAAAGCGGATCCATCCGAACATTTCCAGTAAACCAGTCTGACGATCCCTTGACGGAAGGTTGCGAACCAACTCTTTTGATTTCCATATTTTGTACTCGCTCACTTGGTGCTCTTTACATTTCTCTCGAGTGATTTCTGCACTAAGAATTAGTCCCTAATCTTCCTCTAGGAGTATTATGGAATGAACTTCCATCCAAAGCTGAAATAAGCGTAGAATAGAAGATAGCTGTAGCTTTGGCACTTCAGTCCACCGAACGACAGGAGGTTAGATCCCACGTTCAGGCCAAAGGCTGGTTTTCCCTTTAACAAGGCAGAAATCTCACCAAGCTCCCGGCAGAAGATTACCTAGATCGCAGGATACAAGCAGCGGCTCAACTATGCCAGATGGGAAATCTCGCAACATTGGTAATAATGGGTGATTATTCTCCCCAAACTGAGAGAATAATCCACTTTCCCAAAGAAACAACGAGGACATGCTTTCAAGAACTGTCAACCTTCCCATATCCAACTGTTTTGAGATCGTTGAAAAAAGGGAAGCTGAAAAAGAAAAGAAGGGGGGGACGTTCAAGTGGGGTTGAATGATATCTCTCCGACCTGCGTTGACCAGCCCTGGAAGAGACTTACTGTGCGGTACTCGCCGGAAACCCAGAAGGTGTTAGGAGTCGCAGGGTCCGTCGCCGCCCAGAAGTAGTCTCCCCAACGACCAGTGTAGTCGGCCGCCGTACCCGCGATTAGTAGTGCTGAAGCCCCGAGCGTGAGGGCCGGCATAGTGGCGAGTTGTCCTGTGACCTCTAGCGTCGGAAATAGGCTGAGGGAGGAGCGGCCGTAAAGGAGGACGAGATTGTTGCTTGAGTCTGTGCTGAGAGCAGGATAGAACACGTATTGTCCAGCAAAGCCTAGGTCGAAATCTTGAGAGGCCACGTAGCTCGCTGTAGAGATCTGGTCGAGGCGAGCACAGGTTCTGGGAGTGCTAGGACTATCA
>MNGN01000011.1 GCA_001918745.1 Crenarchaeota archaeon 13_1_40CM_3_52_17
AGAGTTGACAGCACCACCGTTTCCAGGAGCAGACGCCGAGGCTTTCTTCACCCAATAACGAATCAGAGGGGTGGTGGCGGTCGCTTGGATAGGACTATAGGTTTCTTTGAAGGAGATATTCTACGGTATGTTGCAACGGCTAAAGATACGAGCGCCAATCATACTTGGCCTTCTTGGGAGCATCGTTGGACTCCTTTACTCTTACGCTGTGATGAGTTATGATGGAGACGGATGCCAATGCGACTGGTCCAATATACAAACCTTCTTTGGATGGCCGTTGATAATCGGCAGCGTAGTCGGACTTGCAGCTTGCGTTCTCTATCCGGTTGCTAGGAAATCTAGCGGAATATTCATACTATCGGGAGCCATTCTCGCTTCTCCTCTTACTTTGCTGCTAGTGCTCGGGTCTTGGCAAAATCTTGGCAGTCTGATATTTTTTTCTGTGCTCTTTTTCTCACCCAGCTATTTCGCAAGCCTGTTGTTGTTTCTTGGAGGGTTGCTAGCTCTTCAGAAGACTCGTCGTATAATCAAGAGCTTGCACGACGGTGGATGGATACCTTAGCTTAGCCAATGCATTCAACGAATGGGTAGCAGATACAATTCGCCGCAAACACTTATCACAACCGCGACAGTAAAACGCGAATTCTATTCTGGACAAAGGTGGAAAGACTGGGAAGATGGGTTGTCTGCTCGGGTTGGCCGTACGTCAACGATCGTCCCCATCTCGGAACTTTCACTCAGCTATTGTCCGCTGACGTTTTCGCACGTTACCTTAGACTGAAGGGCGAAGACGTGGTCATGGTAAGTGGAAGCGACGAGCACGGCACGCCGATCGAGGTCGAAGCAATCAAGCTCGGAATACCGCCTCGCCAGCTGACTAACAAGAACCACAAACTTATCGTCCAACTTCTCAAAACCTTCCAGATAGAATTCGACAACTATACTCGGACCGAGAGCCGAGTTCACAAAGAGTTCGTCCGAGAATTCTACCTCAAAGTTGAGAAGAACGGCTTCGTATACAGCCAGAAGATAACTCAGCTTTATTGCCTCAACGACAAGCGTTTCCTTCCGGACCGTTTCGTTGAAGGCGAATGCCCCTACTGCCATAACCCCAACGCACGCGGGGACCAATGCGATAATTGTGGCAGGGTCCTCGACCCGAAGGACCTCATCAACCCGCAATGCGCTCTCGATCACTCGACCCCAATCCAGAAAGAGTCCGAACACTGGTTCTTCGACCTCCCCAAACTCTCCGAACCACTCCGAAAGTATATTGAAACAAACCCGAATTTTCCCGAAAACGCACGAAACTTCAGCCTCGGCTGGATAAGAGACGGCCTCAAGCCCCGATCGCTAACCCGCGACAATGCTTGGGGCATACCTGCACCATTCAAGGGAGCCAAGGGAAAAACCATCTACGTCTGGATGGAAGCCGTCCTTGGATACGTTTCGGCAACAAAGGAGTGGGCAGAAAAAAAGAAACAGCCATCCCTATGGAAGAAGTTCTGGTTTGACCCGGAAAGCCGCAACGTCCACTTCATAGGGAAAGACAACATTCCATTTCACGTCGTAATCTTCCCAGGATTACTCCAAGCTACAAAGGAGGACTATGATCTGCCCTGGGAGGTCTCCTCTACCGAGTACATACAACTAGAGGGGCAGAAATTCTCCAGAAGCAGAAAGGTCGGGATCTGGATGGATGAGGCTGTCGAACTCGAAGGACCAGAATACTGGCGTTACGCTTTGATCAGCCTTAGACCTGAACAGAAAGACACCAACTTCACATGGGACGAGTTTGAGCGAAAAATCAACACCGAGCTAAACGATGTTCTAGGGAACTTCGTTCACCGAACCACATCATTCATCCAAACGTACTACAAAGGAAAAGTTCCAAAATATTCCGCTAACAAGGAGCAGCACACGAAGATACTGGCGACACTGAAGGACGCCCTCCCAAGGGCTGATGACAAGCTTGGACACTTCAAGTTGAAAGAGGGACTGGAGCAAGTCGTCGAGCTCGCAAGGGAAGGAAACCGGTACCTCAACGAGCATGAGCCATGGCGCCTTTACAAGACCGATGTGCATGCTGCAGGCGAAACCCTCGGCGTCTCGATACAGATCGTAGCAAGCCTCGGCATACTTCTCCAGCCTTTCCTGCCATCAGCCTCCAAGAAGATCTGTCTGAGCTTGACGGGAAAAGCCAGCCTGCCATGGAGATCCGCCGGACAAACAATCGTCAAGCCTGGAAGGAGGATTCGCCCGCTCAAGCCATTGTTCCACAAAGTCAATGCTGAGAAGCTTCGGGCGGGACTAGAGAGTATCAGAAGCAGGGCTCCACTTGAAGCTGAAGCTTGACCTACATGTTCATACCAGCAGATCAAGCGATGCATTTACCCCACCAGACCGGTTACCTGCTATTTGCCGAGATCGCGGCCTGGATGGACTGGCCATAACCGACCATAATGTTCTTGCTCGCGATTTCGACGACGAACTCGTGATAATCCCTGGAATCGAGATATCATCGCGAAACGGACATGTGATCGGTCTCGGTGTGTCAGAGGCCATTCCCCGAGGACTATCGGCAGACGAGACAATTCGAATGATCCGTGATCAGAAAGGTGTCTCGATCATCCCGCATCCGTACGACCTGCTCCGATCCAGCGTGAGGCCTCATCTTTTGGCGGTTCGTCCAGATGCGATCGAGGTCATCAACTCTTCCAGTTTCCTCCATTCCGTGACATGGAAGCGCGCTCGAAAATTCGCAGAGAGAGAAAACTATCCTACGACCGCGGGAAGTGACTCGCACATACCCCAGACACTTGGAAGAGCCTACACTGTGATTGAATGTCAATCAAAGGATACCGGGTCGATACTGGCTTCGTTGGTAGCGGGATCGGTGAGCCCCGTCGGCGGCTCTGTTCGGGCAAGTGAACGATTTCGGAAGATGTTCTATGGGAAACGCGATTGAGTTTAGTCTCTCCGAGATTGACCTTGTTCCATTTGGTACAGTGGCACCGAGAGTATTGTTAGCTCATCGCTTTCCTCCTGGCCATATTCTGCGTCATATAGCTGGATGAAGTCGGTGAACCCGTTTAGCGCGGTCCCGTAGGCGTATCCTGTTAGGAAGAGGCATACTGAGGGTTCCGACTGGGTGTAGACGCTTCCGTGGATGAATGTAACATCGTGTCCAACGAGGGAAACCAATGCATCGTATGCTTGAGCAAACTGGGCGGTGCTGAGCGTGGCGGGTCCTCGGTAGAGGAGTAGTGCTCCCTTTGCATTTTTCAGAGGTAAGTTCGCGGATGGCGTTCTCAAGGCCTGAATAACGGAGAATTGAAGCGTGTCTCCGGTTCTGAGTGCGAAGTTGCAGACTGTGGCAAGGTCTCCTTTCGAGAGAATTTCTAGAATATCTCTTGCTTCGACGTCTTCTGCTCCTGACAGTAGCTCGGTGAGACTCCTGACGGCGATGCTTGCTGTCTCGTCGGTAGTTCTCGTGGCTGTGCTGAGATAGTCGCGGTCAAGCCCGTTGTCTATGACGATGGTGCAATCGCAGGCTTCAACCATTCTCTTGAGCCCTCGTAA
The DNA here is from genome assembly GCA_001918745.1 of Crenarchaeota archaeon 13_1_40CM_3_52_17. Lineage (GTDB taxonomy): Archaea > Thermoproteota > Bathyarchaeia > 40CM-2-53-6 > 40CM-2-53-6 > 40CM-2-53-6. The sequence goes on from MNGN01000011.1 coordinate 3,583, forward strand.
TGCGATGAATCTACGTTCTCTCTCGTGAATGAAGGGAATCGCAACGACGGATACTACGGGACGCACCGGAGTCCGTGACCTTTGAGCGATGATTGGCGCACTCTCTGTCCCGGTACCTCCGCCGAGACCTGTGACAACGATTGTAAAGTCAGAGCCGTCGGTGTAGCTTGTGACTCTGTGGGCGGCGGATTGGAATGTTCTTTGGCCGTCTCGCCGCGCAACAAGTTTTGTGCCCGTTTGGCCGGCAGCCTGGTCTAGGAAGACCTTGTTTCTCGCTAAGGATCTGGAGAGCTGTCCCCTGTCCGTGTTAACCGCCACGCAGCGACTCGGACTGACTCCGCCCCCTATCGCATGACTCAACAGGTTGTTCCCCGCACCTCCTACTCCAACAACAGAAACCCGGAGCGCTGGGTTCGCGAGCCTCTCGTCGGAAGAGATTTCTTCTGCAGACAACATCGATCAGTACAGTTGCGAATGGAAGGATCATATATCATAGAATAACCATAACGTATTCAAATCGTAATACGAAATGATGAATCATACTCAATGTACTAATAAGTACACCTGTCAGCTGTTGGTCGAACTAGTCAAGTCTATTATTTCCAGACATTCCATGCCTTAGGCAGAAGTGTCTAGTCGCCTGGATTCTTTCCGGGAGTCTTACCCCCGGCATTCGGATTGTTCCATTTGAGAGTAAGGGTCTTGGGATGTGACGCCTTCACCTCATTGATTCTTCCTACCGAAGTGTTGTGCGGAGCACTCCGAAGTCGGTCAGGGTCAGATTCGGTTTCCTTTCCAGCTCTGATGAAGGCTTCAACAAGCTCGTCGAGATCGCGGAGACTTTCAGTTTCTGGCGCTTCGACCATCATAGCCTCCTCTACAATCTGGGGGAAATAAACTGTAGGCGAGTGAAGACCCCAATCCAACATTCTCTTGCCAATATCCAATGCTCTGACACCCGTCTGTTCACTGATCTTCTTAGCGCTCAGGACGAACTCGTGTTTCCTCCGTCGACTGAATGGAAGCTCAAACTTGGTTCGCTCTAGGATTTTGGCGAGAACATAGTTTGTGTTCAATACCGCGGTTTCAGCCACTGCCTTGAGCCCATCAGGGCCGAGGCTTAGGATGTAGGCGTAGGCTCTCACCAGTACTCCGATGTTGCCGTGAAACGCAGTAACTTTCCCTACAGAGTGCGGAACGTCGTAATCGAAGAAGTATTTCTTTCCATCAAAACCAACCAGTGGAACCGGAAGGAACTGTTCGAGATCCTTTCTAACGCCCACCGGCCCAGCGCCCGGCCCGCCTCCGCCGTGAGGAGTTGCAAAGGTCTTGTGTAGATTGAGATGAACGATATCGAATCCCATGTCCCCCGGTCGAACCTTTCCCAGAATAGCGTTGAAGTTTGCGCCATCGTAGTAGAGCAGACCACCAGCATCATGAACCGTATCTGCAATCTGGAGAACATTCTTCTCGAAAATACCGAGAGTGTTGGGATTGGTGATCATTAGACCGGCTGTCCTGGGCCCCGCTACCTTGCGGAGAGCCTCAAGGTCTACCGTACCCTCGCTGTTCGAGGGGACCACAACAACGTTGAATCCGGCCATCGCAGCACTAGCAGGGTTGGTTCCGTGAGCAGAATCTGGGATTATCATTTCACGCCGTTCCTCTAGTTCTCCCTTCGATTTGTGGTAGGCGCGCATGATTAGAGCCCCGAGATATTCACCCGCAGCGCCAGCGACAGGCTGGAGCGACATTCGACTCATTCCGGTGATCTCTGCTAGGAACTCGTCCAATCTGTGCAATAGTGATAGAATGCCCTGCACCGTCGATTCGTCTTGCTCGGGATGTATCTTCTCCAGTTTCGGATTCTGGGCGATGGCTTCGGAGACTTTCGGATTGTACTTCATCGTGCAACTCCCGAGAGGATAGATTCCAAGGTCTACAGCAAAATTCTCCTGTGAGAGACGTGTATAATGGCGAACTACCTCGGGCTCGGAAACCTCTGGTAGTGGAGGCAGCCCATTTCTCAGCAGAGCTTTTGGAACGTCATTCCAAGGGTCGCGCCCGATGACTTTCCGTTCGATGTCGCTCGGTCTCGTTGTATTGTGGCCTTTCTTGCCAGCAGCAGATCTCTCTAAGAGCAGTGGTTCTTCCCATTTTGCTTGGTGAAACAACTTCTATGCCTCTAGAAGCTTCTCGATTAGGAGGCGAAGCTTGTCGATGGCTTCGGTGCTATGGACTTCTGTTACGCAGAAGAGCGCACTCTCGCCTAGCTCTGGGAAGTCCTTCACGAGGCTCTTGCCTCCATGAACTCCATGGCCAAGTAGTGACTTGTTGAGTCTGGCAAGTGTTCCCTTGGCGCCTTTGAATGAGACAACAAACTCTTGATAATGCGGACCCTTGAAACGGGGCACGACGCCTGGCATCTCGCTGAGCATTTTGATCGCGTAGCTCGTCTTGACGAGAATGCTCTCGAACAGCTGGCGAAGACCTTGAGGTCCCAGGAGAGAGAGATAGACAGCTGCTCCTATGGCGAAGAGAGCCTCATTTGTACAAATGTTTGAGGTAGCCTTCTCCCGGCGAATGTGCTGTTCTCTGGTCTGAAGGACCATGCTGAACGCTCTCTGTTTTCCATCGAGAGTCGTAGTCATGCCGATCAATCGGCCTGGTAGTTGACGAATCAAGTGCTCTCCACGACACCCGATCATCCCCAGTGCAGGTCCCCCGAAGTTCATCTCAGTCGATATCGATTGCCCTTCAGCGATCACAATGTCCGCTCCATACTCTCCGGGAGGCTTCAATCCTCCCAGCGACACTGGGTCAAAGCCGACAATCGACAGCGCCCCCTTCGCATGACATATCGAGGGTAGGTTCACGACCTCTGGATCCAGAATGCCAAAGAACGAGGGAACCTCACAATATACCGCGGCGGTGTCCCGGTCGATTTTGGACAGTAGGTCGCCTTTCTCCAACCCCCCTGTTTCCCTGTCGTATCTGAGGGTCTCGATTCCGATGCCTGCTGGTTCAGTGTAGTTTTTCAAAACCGAGAATTTTCCAGGATGCAGAGCTTCGGGCACCAGAATCTTCTTCCTTCCTGTTGCTCTAGACGCCATCCTCGCCGCTTCGCCCAGAGCCGTCGAGCCATCGTATAGCGAGGAGTTGACAGCGTCCATCTGTGTAAGGTCCGCGATCATGGACTGGAATTCGAACAGAGACTGGAGAAGTCCTTGAGAGATCTCCGCCTGGTAGGGAGTGTATGAGGTCTGGAATTCGGTCCTTGCGAGAATAGCCTTGACCGCAGCAGGAAGATAATGATTGTAGACACCTGCCCCGAGGAAGACCGGCATATCACTAGCCGATTTGTTATCGGCCAGCATACGATCGATGTGGCTCTTGACTTCCTGCTCTGAAGGAAGCCAGTCAACCTTTAACGCCCGGTTCGTTCGAACCTCGCTTGGAATGTCAGAGTACAGCTCGTCAATGGAGACGACTCCGATCGCCCTGAGCATGATTTTTCGAATCGGCGCGCTTGCATTGGGGAGAAAGGGATGGTCGAATGACGCCATCTAAATTCTGAACGCGGTCGGTTTCCGACTACTGATAATCCTTCGCCCGAGGAAATCATTTCTTTTATAATCGCTTCCGATGACCCGAAGTTCATGCTCCCTAGCGGGTGGGAGATTACCACCGCCATCCTCCTTGCGATCGTCTCCTTTCCGGTCTCCCTAGTTCTCACTCGCTTCTTCATGCAGTTCAACGGGAAAAGAGGGATTGTTGGAATAGACGTTCACAAGCTGAGCAAACCAAAGATCCCTGAGATGTGCGGCGCCTCAATACCCATCACGCTGATACTCTTGTCCACAGCGTACGTCCTCATCGGTGGGGGGAACTCGCTAATGATGCTCGCCTTCTCCCTCGTCGTCGGGTCCGCAGCCTTCGTAGGCGCACTGGATGACCGGCTCAAGATGAGGGGCATCTACAAACCTCTGCTCACTCTACTCTGCGGCCTACCAATAGTAGCCCTCGGACTGCTCTATCCTAATCAAGTGTACAACCCGACACTGCAAGTTCCCATCTTTGGAAACTTCCACCTGCCAGTCATCTATCCCTTGAGCATACCGGTCGCAATATCAGTAACCTCGAACACGACCAACATGCTCGACCCCTTGAATGGCACCATGGCTGGAGGCGTCTCGATAATCTCCGCCACCCTCCTCATAGGAGTCCTCATCACTAACCCCACTCCAGGCTCAGTCTTCCTCTACGCCTCTCTGCTCTTCGCCGCTTTGGGTCTCTTCTACTTCAACAGATATCCGTCCCGAGCCTTCGCTGGAAACGTGGGGCAACTATCAGTTGGAGCAGCGTTGGGCGCGCTCGCCATACTTAGCAGGAGTGAAATAGCGAGCATAGTTGCCATGTTTCCCAACATCCAGAATTCCTTCTTCTTCCTCTCAAAAATCAAGAGGTTCACCGAGCACAGAGCACTGACGGCAAAACCCACAAAATTGCTCGACGATGGCCGTCTCGCCTCATCAACAGATCCCAAAGCACCTCTGACCCTTGTCAGAACCCTACTGGTCGGTCAACCGGCCAAAGAGTCTGTGATCGTATCTACGATATTTGGACTCTACCTAATCTCGGCGGCGCTAGCATTGATAACGATGATTCTGATAGGGTGAAAAAGACTGAACCAGCGAGCGATCGTACTGCAACTCATCGTATTCGTTACCCAGTGGGGGCTGATGATAGTCGGATTTGGAATCCTCGCCCTACTCGTAGCTCCTCTTCGCATACAGGTAGACCCGAGCCTCGGCCGCTATTTTGACGCTGGAGTGAAAGCCATGATAGCCCTGGTCTTGTCGATTTCCTGGCTCTTCATATGGGACAGACAAGTCCGCCTATACTTCTACAGAAAGAGAGAAGGAGCCACAGAACCGATCTAGGAGAAATCTTCTGCTCGCCATATCCCATCTTCCACCATCGTGAAGCCCATATCAGTATTCTTGGTAAACCACAGGTTCGCGGGCAACGCGTTTAGAGTCTTGCATGGTGGAACCCTCTCGCCCAAGCATATCCTTGCAGCCAGCCATGGAAAGTTCCATTCTGGATGACCCAGCTTCACAGAGGCCAGAGTGAGATAGTGAACGTTGGTCGTGAACCTACAATTGATCTCCGTGGGACGTGGAACACCGCTCGCGTCTCCCTTCAGATCGACGCAAAATATTCCATGAGGATTCCTCGAGACTGCCTTAATTGCCTCCACCGCGATCGTGTTTACTTTGTTCGAGTGAACTACCCGGTTTAGCTTAGATGTTCCACCAGACCCTACAGTTCGGTGTCCTACCCAACTCAGACGCTCCCTGACCATCGACGTTACCAGTTTTCCTTCATTCCAGACAGACATGAAACAAAAGTCTCGATTTGGGAGATACTCTTCCACGATGAAATCGGTCTTCAGTCCTTCCGCCCAATGGTAGCTGATCCAGTGTTCCACACTCTTCCGACTCTTGGCTATACAGCTGAGGCTTCCTCCTGCTCCGTGTCTTGCTCTCACCCAGCAGGGAAACGCAAGCCTCCTAACTGATTGCCGGGTTCTAGGATTACGGGGCGAGAGAACGATCGGTTGTCTCCTGAGTCCGTTTTTGAACCACCTAGAAAGTGCATCGTACTTGTCCTGACATGTCTTTACGGCCTCACGATCCGGAAGGAGCACGGAGGCGCGAACTTGGTCTCTGTCCTCCGATATTCGGCCTACTTCCGAGTCGGGCTGAGGAAAGACCATCTCGATGCTATCTCTCTTAATGACCTGGTTAAGCCGCGTCACATATCGAGGGCTGGTAGCGGATGGAAGAGTGTAGGCGTGGTCGATCCATCCGTTGAGTTCGATGCTTGTCTTGTCCACATCGGTTCCGTCAAGGAGAATATCCTTGCCGTCCTTGCTGACGCGCAAGCTCCAGCAAACATTGTTGCCAGCGCTGCCTCCAGCGCCCGTGACCAGAATGCTCCGCATAGCGATACCTCAGTGTCGCGTTTCGTACTTCTATGGGAATAAATAAGTAGGGAGTCTTTCCGATGCTTGGCAAACTCCCACGGTGCACAATGGTTTCTGCAAATGAAGGCACTCGTACTCGCGCTCCTACTATTGGCACTATTGTCAACCCAGCTTCCCAGTCCTGCGCTGGCCCTGACCAGCTGCACTTCGAGCAGTTGCACCGTCACTGTAAGCAGATCTATTACGACTAACAATTGGGGCGTGACCTTTGTCAGTGATAATTTCACTCTGACCACCGGAACCTCATCGGTATCCCAGATCACTCTCGGAGTACCCTCCGCCCTGGCAAGCCGACTCAGATTCACCCAGGCCGTGGACTCGCAATCGAACCAGCTGAGAATCTCGCTACCCACTGTGAAGAGCCTCCCATTGCCCTTGGTAGGTAACTACTCGGAGCTGGACATTGCATTTCCCTCCGCAAAGACTGGCACATATGGCTTCAACCTCACAAGCGTGTATTCAGACCTGTTGAGCTTCAACTCGACCTCAAGCAACTTTAGCTTCGCGTTCGAACCCTTCCCTCTTACAGACGGGACATACAACGTTACTAGCGCGCAACTCTCCGTCAAAACCGGTGACTGGCAGTCCCCGAAAATATCGTCTGTAAATGGGACGTTCGCCAGCGCCACCTTCACCGCCCAAACCAAAACCCTTCAGAAGTTCAACACGACCGTCGCGACAATGACGTTCTCGTCAACCACCCAGAGCATCCTAGATGTAGTCGCAAACCGGACTATCACCCTCGCACAGACGGGCTCGATTCAAGTCACAGACTTTTACAACATGACCAACAAGGGCCACGACCTGACCAGCATCGCTCTGCCTGTTCCGAAGAACGTTCCGAGCGCCATAGCCAGCGATATCATCCCATCGGTTGCAACTTTAGCCGCGTCAACTGCGCCAGATGGGACAACTGCCGTAGCCTTCGCTCCCAGGTTCGGTCCGCTGAAAAGCGGAGGTTCCTCTTTGACCAGAATCACTTACTCCCTCCCCATACAGTCTTACCTGACGTCAAAGGGATTAGGCCGATTCGAGCTGAGCTTCCGAATGCTCGACAACGTCAGGTTCGTTGAACCCGTATTACAAATGAAAATAGTCACTCCAGTCGGATTCCGCCTCGACTCTCTAAGCGGTCAAACATTCACAACCTCAGGCAATCAGATCCTGATACAGGTCTCCACACTCACCCCGATGTCCAACCTATCATTTAGCATGGACTACCAGCTTGACCCGTTCTGGGCAAGCCTCTCCGCCCTTGGATGGGCGGGACTTGCTGTGGGATCCATCGCCGCCATCGTTCTCGCCGTCGGCGCAACTGGGACCGCAGGCGTGTCAGTCTCAGGCGCTCCGTCCGAGCTTATCGGAAGGTTCGTAGAATTGTACGATGAAAAATCGGCAATGCGACTAGAAGCGGAAAAGATGGACGAGGACCTCTCAAGAGGAGCGCTTAACCGCCATGAATTCAAGAGAAGAAGACGAGTTATCGATTTGAGAGTAGCCGAGTTGGACAGAACCCTGGCTCCGATCAAAGACCAATTATCAAAGACAAATCCGCGATATCAGGACATGATCAAGAGACTCGAGCGAGCGGAGGCGGACATCCAAGTAGTCCGAACCACATCAGCAGACCTCAGAAACCAATACAGAAGTGGAAGAATAGCTAGAGAACTGTACGAGTCACTGATTTCTGACCTGGCAAAGAGGAAAGAAAAAGCTCAGCAGACGATGGACACCATAGTCATTAATCTGAGAGAGGAGACTAGGTAAGAATCCTTCCCTGGTCCCCCATAATTGAAAATCCGCCTTGACGAATACGACATCTGGCTGGAACAGGAACTCGAGAAAGCTCTACGCCCTACAAAGAACAAGGCAGGAAAACTCTCTGACGATACTCGACGGGCGCTCGATGAAGCCCGAAGTTTCTTCGAAGAACTCTCTCGCAAAGCCGATGGAAATCTAGCCACCAAGAAAGACCCCATCTCTTATCGAGCTGCTAGAGTCGTGGGACGTGTTGCCCGAGACTCCCTTTCCGGCATAGAAAAAATCCAGATCCCCCAAGAAGTCAGCTGGGACTCTTTCAAGGTCCTACGGGACAACCTCTCCAATACCGCCCGGTCTCTCAGAGAGAGCAGAAACAATACCCAAAGAGAAATTCACGGGCTATACCTGTTGGACATGCTCTCATTCTCAGGAAGCGTCGAGAGAATAGCCAAAGTAGGTGAGAAAATGTCTCAATTCCTCGAGGGAGACGGAGAAAACCTCCAACGTGCAAAGACTCTCGCCGGCATCGTTGAGACGATCCATCAGGTCGGGCTGCAATTGGACGAAAAGAAGAAGGAAAGCGTCGAACTTGAACGAACTCGCGAGGGGCTCTCGTCCACCACAAGAGATTTGTCAAACGAGCTAGAGAAGATTACGTCAAACGACTCTCTCAAACAAGTCCTAGAGATCGAGAAGGAGCTTCGCAAGGAAAGTAGGGAGTTCAGAACGGACACGCTAACCCATCTCCGACGACCCCTCCGAAAACTCAGAGACCTTTCGCAACGAGGCGAAATCGCCTTGAGATCTGAGGAGAGAGAAGCGCTGGGCGAATATATCCAGTCCCCGTACAGAAGCTTTCTCTCCCGAAACTTCGGACCATACCTCAGGCCGATTCTAACCAACCTCAAGAGTGCGCTAGACTCAGGCAAGATGGGGCTCAGCCATCGAAAGACCACCAGAGTTGTAGTTCAACTTGACCAGCTGACAACAACCGAGCATCTAGCGCAAAAGCAGAGCAAAGGCCGAACCCTTCTAGGTCAACGACAACGACTCCTCCACGACCCAACCTGCAAGAATCTCTATCTCGAGAGGAAAATTGTTCTCAAGAAGATCGACGGCGGGAAGAAGGATGAGCTTCAAGCGACGGAGAGACTTCACCTGGCCGAGGAAAGGATCAAAGCACTGAACAAGCACTTCGAAGAGCTTTTGCTTCAGGCAGAATCGAAGACCAATGAATACCTCTCACGCGACATTCAGATAGAACGACCACGACCTTCCAGATAGATCCCTAGACCATATTGGCTCGATAGTCCGCCATTTTTCGACATTGAGATTTAGGACCTTTGACTCAAATCCTTGCTTATTTTCCTGAGAAGAGAGTTGAACATATCAACGGTAAGTGTACCTGTTTGAGTGTTTCTGGGACTTGGGTGGTACGATGCAACGACCTTCCGCCCGTCTAGCAGATTGATTTCTAGCCCGTGTTCAAACCTCGGAATCTTGGATGCGAAAAGGTTGTTCTTTGTCAATAGAGCCATTGTGGAACGATAAGCAAACTGCCCAAGGCAGAGGAGGACTCTAGACTTGTCGCAGATCTCCAGCTCCGACTTTAGGAAATGGGAACAGTTCGCCATTTCTTCGCTAGTGGGTTTATCGTTGGGAGGGACGCATTTTACAGCAGCAGTCATGTAAACTCCGTGCAATTCCAACCCGTCACTCACGTCGATAGAGCGAGGCTGGTTTGCAAATCCCACATCGAAAAGCGCCTTAACAAGGAAGTCGGCGCTCCTATCCCCCGTAAACACTCTTCCAGTCCGATTTCCGCCGTGAGATGCGGGAGCAAGCCCAATCACTAAAATCGAAGCTGCGATGTCCCCGAAACCAGGAACGGGTCGGCCCCAGTAATTCCACCTCATAAACCGCTTCTTCTTCACACGCGCTATCGACTCGCGATATTCGACCAGGCGGGGACATGCTCGGCATTCGACAACTTCCTTATTCAGATCGAGAATCCGGTGTTTTGACAATTTCGAGCTGGGGGTAACTATATCCCCGTTCATGAGAGCCAGCCCGCTCATCCTGTTGGAGTATCTAAGGCTAGATTAGCAAATTCAGTACAATGTTCCTGGGTCAGAGGATTGGATCTTACCTCTCCATATAAAGCGGGGCCCTTCAGCCGCTTATATGAGAGGCACGAAACCCTGAGTATTACTCCCGTAGAGGTATAGAGATTCTGGCGATATTGGTCTCTCAGGGTGTTTCCATTAGCTGTTTTCTGCGAATCAATCTCTTAGTAATTATCCAGAATAGAACCGCCTAGCAATGATCGTTAGCGTACTGAATAACAAAGGCGGAACTGGAAAGACTACAACCGCAGTCAACCTTGCGACTGCAACTGCGATCGAAGGGAAAACGACCCTAATCGTGGACTTGGACCCCCAAGGGAACGCTACAACCGGTCTAGGCTTCGAGAAAGCGACCCTCTCATCAACGGTATACAACGTGCTTTCTCAATCACGCAAAGCAGGAGAAGTTCTCCTGAAAACCCGCATTGAGAAACTGTCGCTACTACCGAGCAATTTGGATCTTGCAGGTGCAGAAGTCGAACTCTCATCGACCCCCGGCAGAGAATACGTGCTCAGAGAATCAATCGGCCCCATAAAAGACCAGTTTGAACAAGTCGTAATCGACTGTCCACCGAACATCGGACTACTCACACTCAACGCCCTCGTTTCATCCGACTTGGTCCTCATCCCAGTGCAATGCGAGTTCTATCCCATGGAGGGACTGCCAACGCTTCTCAAAGTCATGGATCTCGTAAGATCCCGTTTGAAAGCAGCTTTCGACTACCGGATCATACTAACAATGTACGACCGAAGAACAGCACTGTCACGCCGAGTCATGCAACAAGTCAACGAAAACTTTGGCGAGCGAGTTCTGAAATCGGTAATCCCCAGATCCGTCCGGATGGCCGAAGCGCCAAGCAAAGGTTTGCCAGGAATCCTCTATCGGCCGAGAAACCCCGCATCGGAACAATATCGCGTACTGGCAAAGGAGCTGCTCCAGGTCCAGCCTCTTGCAGCAACCTAGCTTTGAACCAGGGACAACAAGACACCCAACGCCGACCAGAAAATTCTTGACACCACCCCACTTTATGTTCTGTGCTCTTCATCATGTGAGAGACTCGAGAACCTCCTCAAGAGTCGTGTAGGTTCTGTCTGGAAGTTTCTCAAGAAGTTCCCGCGCCCTCGCTCGCTCCTCCACGTTCTTGTCATAGAGCTTCCAGCCTTGTTCCCCCATGAGTTGGGACTTGGTGGTCGGGAACCTTGCATCTTCCTTCAAGACTTCGCCTAGTGATCCAAGCCCGACTTGACTCGTAAGCGAAGGGAACTTTCCGGAGGTTAGGAAAGTCTTCAAACGCGCAGCATCTCTATACATCCTGACCCCGTGAAATGCTAGGATGCTTTTCTCGAATTTTGGGCCAGAAGACTTCGTGGCAATGTCTTGAAGCTCGTTGTCGTTAAACTCGTAGATGTTCTCCTTCCCTTTGCCAAACAGCCTGCTGTAAAGGATGCTTGAATCCACCTTAGGCTCTTGTCTTGAAAGGTCAACACTATGAACCGCGTTATAGTCATGTAGAATCTTCAACGTATCCTCTGTCGGTTCACCTCCGCGAAACTCGATGGCGATACGAGTCTCGCCGAAGCTTATCGTCGAGAGAAAGGTCTTCAGCTTGGAAGCGAGTTCTCTGTCTCCAACAAGTGCCTTCGGAATTAGAATCGTTAGAACGCCTGCCTTCAGGTGTCTGCAAATCTTTTCCATGGAATCAATTATGCGGGCGGACTTCGGGGTCAACTCTAACCGATGAAGTTCCGCAATATCCCTCTGACACCGAACTGAAAACTCGAACCCAAGCGGGACTCTCCGGCGCCAGCTCGCTACTGTGGAGGGACTCGGTAACCGGTAGTAAGTGCTGTTCACTTCTACGAAATCGTATGCTGATGAGTATGCTTTCAGCCGGTCGCCGTTGGGGATGTTAAAGTAGTCCCAACCGCCCGCGCCGATCCGAGTCTGACCCATA
>MNGN01000003.1 GCA_001918745.1 Crenarchaeota archaeon 13_1_40CM_3_52_17
CATGTCCCGGTAAGCGTCATAGTCCACGACGCGGGCCTGCAGCATGTTGTTCTTTGCCATTATCAACGACTTTGCGAGGCCGGGAATATACGCGACACAGTCAGAGCACCAGTCTGCTGAGAAAACAATCAGATGATGTTTCTCGTCGACCCTTTCAAGCGTGTCAATCGAGCTGGCTTTGGGATGGTACTCCTGGAGTCGGCGTTTCATCGACTGGCGGGACTTCTCAACTTTGATTTCGTTGATGTAGTCGAAAGGGTCTTTCCCCACTCTTAGCGCCATCATAGGCTTTCAGCAGAATTTCTATGTTTTCTCGATTTGAGTTAGGAACACAGTCGACGCTTCCAGCTCTCCATTAGATGACTGTCGGGCCTTGATTCCTGTCAATCTTATGGCGTCTCCCATTCTTAGACTCTCCACAAATTGAGCATGATTATCCCACAGGGCGACCCTGATCTTACCCGTAGCGTCTTCCACCCTAATATTTGAGACCCTTGTTCTCCGACCTTCCCTCGTCTCTATCTCTCGAGGATCAGTTCGCTCGACCACCACTCCACGGGTAGTGTACAGCTTGGGACCAGGTTTGATTGATGCGATAGTCACGGGAGGAGGAGACTCGATGCTGACAAGAGGCTCTTTTGTTATAGAGGACTTTGATCCAGCGTTTAGGTAGACCATTCCGTTCCTCTCTGTGATCCACGGATTCTTGATTGTGATTATGCTTCCTTCTCCCATGGAAAGAACTGTCTCCGTGTTATCATCCCAGAACTTCGCCATTGTGAGACCTTCCTCGTTCTCGCACAAAGCCCACGCAGGCCCGTTCTCCCCTCTGCTCTTCTGTAGCTTTCTAATACGAACCCGCACGGTTTCGGGAGATATGGTTGCTGGTGGGCTCTCTTGGGATAGGGTAGAGCTAAGCGCGGGTCCTGTAGGAGAGGTTTTGCTCAAGACTTCGATGTTGCTTCGAGATCCAAGGTGAAACTCGACTTCCCCTGCAAGTCCCAACCTGGTGTAACCATGTGCAAGACGGAGCCTGGACCCGGTTCCGAGCTGTTCTTTCTCGACGATTTCTGCTAAGGAGTCCCAGAGGACGCAGGTAATCTGTCCGGAACCATCTTTCAGTTTGACTCTTACTAGTCTGCCGACGGACCCGTCGGACCGCTGGAACTCGCGCAATTGGCTAATGGAGAGTATTTCTCCTGAGATGGTCGCGTCGGATAGTCCTGCTTGGACGCTGGAAATCCGTTGATCTGAAATGTTGACTGCCTCTCCCGATAGACCGGCAAGTTGCTGGGCAAGGAGTCGTGTTGCTCCTTCGTCGGATAGGAGACCATGTGAATCCTGTTTCTTGCGTTCGATGAGAGAGAGGAGTTCTTCTCTGGGCATGCCGGGGTTTTTTGCTAGTATGTGATTGAGGAGATTTTCAGAAGGCTCTGTCATGCAGGTTCTAGTCCCAGAACATTCGGGTACGCTCGAACTCTCGCTCCGCCCTTAGAACGCTCAGGTATAAGTCATCTTCTCTCGCTAACCGGTTTCTCAGAATTCGAGTCGCGGTTGTCGGTCCGACGCCTCTAGCTGCGAGAACTATGCCGGCTCTCTTTCCATAATTCTGAATCAGCCCGGCAGATCGCCATGCTGTCATCCATTCTTTCTCTTCTTCAGGACTTAACTTGCTTCCTCTCTTTTTCTTGTTAATTATCGGGCCGAGTGCATCGTTGCTTCGATATGTTGCAGCGATCAAGGACGATCGACATTTTGGACACCGAACGACTTCTCGGAGAGTATCGACCCCTCGTATGCTGTCCCATTGCCCGCAGTTCATGCAGAGTAGTCGCAGGTTGGTGGAGAGCAATCTGCTCTTCACGACCTCGATGATGGAAGCTTCTTCGACTGCGGGTCTGAGTAGACCGTGCGGGACGATCCTGTCAAGAATGGGAAGAGCAAATGGGGTGCATTGACCCACATCCCGAGTAGTTTCGATCGCGATCTCCCCGGATCCAACCCTCTCAAGAACTCTCCTGGCGCCTTTGACATCGAGTTTCTCTGTGAAGAGTTCTCTACGAGCCTCGTCATTAGCGATAGAGCTCTTGAAAATGTCGACTAGGAGTCTTGCTTGGCGAGCTTTGTACTCTGCTTCTCGGCTCACAGCACCGAGCCGGCGGAGGACGTGCCAATGCCTCCAAGCGAAGAGGTCCGAGGCGTCGATTGTGTCTCCAACAATCTTCTCCATATCGTCAGGGGAGAGTTTTCTGAACTCTTCTGCAACCAACAACGCGCTAACTGGTCGAGGGAAGATTAGGGCGAATCGATACTGGTCGACCTGTGTGCCGATGTTTGATCCCAGGCGGGACCCGAATAGGGCGGCCATAGCGGTGGCGAGGGTCTCGTTGACTAAATTTCCGAAGCAGGAATGTATTACCACGCTGTTCTCGAAGCTTTCGACCAGGACCAGTTGGTCGGAAGGAATCGGAGCCTGACGCTTCTGAGCGGAGAGAGTGGACTCTACCCGGTCAACCTCACCTTGCTCAAGAAAGCCGTCGAGTACAATTCCATGCGAGAGGAGTCTACGGGCACGTCCAACTTCTTCGGCAACGTCAATCTGGACAGGAATCATATCTCCCTCCCAGCCCGGAATGGCGGTCAGGCTTGGAGGGGCTGCCTCCACCTCTACATGATACTGTTCCTCGTCGACTGAGAGCACTTTCCATGTCTGGCCGTGGAGGATGAATTCTGTTCCGCTTGCACATCTGCGGGCGACGAAGTCTTGGTCGAGGCTTCCGATCCGTCTTTTCCGGAAAAAGTCGAATACAGTATACTTCTGAACGTCAGGTATGACAGAGAGGTTTGTGAAATAGTACTGAATCGCCTTCGGGTTGCGGGCGGTAAGGAACTGGTCGAACTTTCTCAACAGTCTCAACTCATCGAGCTGCCCGATAACACGACTGAGTTCTACTGGATTGATCTCGCGGAACGGGTAAGAGCGGTGAACGACTTCGCCGATCTCCTCAACTGTCATTCGACCTTTCTGAAGTAGCAGGCCGATTATTTGATGGGCGAGAACATCGTACGCCTTCTCATGAATGATTGGCCGTTCGAGCCTTCCTTCCCTGGCTCGCTGGATCAGAACCGCGGACTCTAGAATGTCGTCCGTGTTGATGGTGAGAATGACTCCGCGCGAAGTTCCACCTAGGGTGTGTCCGCTGCGACCGACTCGCTGGACAAGACGTGTCGTCTCTCGTGGCGATGTGTATTGAATGATGAAGTCGACGCTGCCGATGTCGATTCCGAGCTCAAGAGAGCTTGTGCAGATCAGTGCTTTGAGTTTTCCTTCTTGGAATTCTTTCTCTGCTTCTTCCCGCAACTCTCGCGACAGAGAACCATGGTGTACTCGTACAGGGATGCCGGCCCCGATTGCCTGAATCTGGGCGGCTAACGCTTCCGCATGCTCTCGCGTGTTGGTGAACACGAGGGTGGACTTGTGGGATTGTATGATGCCGAGTATCATTCGAGCCCTAGAAACCGTTGACGCTGGGAGGCCGAGGTTGACAGACTCTTTCTGATCTCCTGCGCTAGGATGGACAGAGCGGACGCTGATCTGAAGCCCCCGTGTTTCATCGGAACGTAGTACCGTTACTATTCGTCCTGATCCAACTAGGAACTGGCCGATGCGCTCTGGCTCTCCGATTGTGGCGGAGAGTCCGATTCTCTGAAACTCAACGCCAGTGAGCTCTCTGAGTCGTTCTAAAGCAAAGGATAGTTGGACCCCCCTCTCATCGGTCGCTAGTTCGTGGACTTCGTCAACGACGACCCATCGGACCGAGCGGAGATGCTCTTTCATTCTCTTCCCGATCAGAATTGCTTGGAGGGTTTCAGGGGTTGTGATCATCACGTCCGGCGGGTTCTTTGCCTGTCGTGATCTCGCGCTGATCGGAGTGTCTCCATGTCGGACCTGGATTTTGATGTCGAGATCCTTTCCCATCTCCTCAAGTCTACGGAGAAGGTCTCTGTTGAGAGCACGGAGCGGGGTTACGTAGAGAACTGATATGCCACGTGGCTTTCCCTCCGCTCTAGCTTCGATTAACCTGTCGAGAACTGGGAGGATGGCCGCGAGAGTCTTGCCCGTCCCGGTTGGAGCGATCAGTAGAACGTTTTCGCCGCTGAGAATTGCCGGGATGGCCAGTTCCTGGATCGGGCTGGCTTCTAGGAAACCTTCTTTCTCAAGCCTTTGTAGGACTGGGGGCTTAAGGGTTGAGAAGGCCGACTTCCGCATCTACTCTACTAATCGTCCTCTAGGACGATTTATTCTTCTTCTTCGACTTTCTTCTTCGATTCGCCTGGACGTTCAGCCGCGATGTAGAGGAAGATCAGGATCAGTGTGACAAAGCTGAAGATGTACAGCAGAAGCTGGAGCAGGGCAAATTCCTGGTCTGGTGGAAGGCTGTAGGACATATCGGCTCGCTCGGCCTCGTTCTCGCAGAACGCCGGAAACGGCTACTAAAACCTTGACATTACTCGCGAGTAGAGATCGAGGTCAGCTTCGAAGTAATCTCTGGGTAGCGTGAATCAGTCATATCGATCGCGTCATGCTTGCTCATGGCCTCGGAGAGCTGTTGAGCGATGATGTGATAGCATAATTGTTTCTTGTGCTCCATTACCCGGAAATAATAATCGTCGCAGGTGCAGAACAAGCTATCCGGGAGAACCTGATAGTCTCGACCCCGACCGGCTACAACCCAGATCGTTCTGCCACTGGGCGAAAACTGGTACTTCCGAACTTTTCCAGCTTCCACTAGCCCGAGCGCTTGCTGGAACCTTTTCTGGAATACAGTTGTTAAGCTCTGCTTCTGTTCTTCGGAGAAGATACTGGTCCGGCCTATTTCCTGGCACGCTCCTTTGAGTATCCTGTTTTCGTTTACGATAGGTGACGAACTAGTTCCCTACAGGGAATGGTTGTCATGTGCTAAGAATACCTTTTCATTGGACAAGGTCAATTTCGAATTAGCGGGCATTCTAGTGGCTGACGATGTCATTGTGAAACCAGTGGCCGACCAACCGGCTCTTCTCCTAGAACGTAAGGGAGAGCGGGTTCTGGTAATCGCTGACTTGCATCTCGGCTGGGAGGTAACTTTGGCGCGCCAGGGAATACATGTTCCCTCTCAAGTGCCACGGCTGCTTGACAAGCTTCGAAAGATCCTGGCTGAAACCCATCCCCAGCTCCTAGTATTATTGGGGGACGTGAAACATGCTGTTTCGAAGGTTGAGCTGGAAGAGTGGAAATACGTTCCAGAATTCTTCGACAGCCTCGTCGAGATCATACCTGATGTAGAAGTTGTGCCGGGAAACCATGATGGTAACCTTGAGCCGCTGACGCCGTCGTCGGTTAAGATCAACAAGTCCAACGGGATGGTTCTTTGGGATACTGTTGGATTATTCCATGGCCACGCTTGGCCTGCGCCGCCGCTCCTTGGTTGCAAATTTCTCGTCATGGGCCACTTGCATCCTGTGGTTGTCTTCAAAGACCCTTTGGGGTTCAGGATCACCCGGCAGGCCTGGGTGAGGGCGAAGAGTGATGGAGAGAAGCTCGCGGCAGGAGTCCTGAGGCGTGAGGACGCGAAGTTCGAAGGGAATGCTGCGGAAGAGGTGAAGAAAAAATTCGGGGTGTCAGTTTCCGACGCTGACTGTGTCATTATGCCATCATTCAACGATTACCTCGGCGGACAGCCGATCAACCGGAACTATCAGGAGGGATGGACAGAGTTGTACAAAGAGTACATGGGACCGGTCTTGCGTTCAGGAGCGGTGGACTTTGAAAATGGCGAGGCGTACTTGTTTGATGGCACGTTTCTCGGTAAGGTTCAGGATCTGCGACGTCTAGCCCAGTAAAAATCTCGATTGCTAGTTTTGTTCGCGGGGTGCGAGCCTGGCGAGAATCTTGCTCGTGTCTCCGCCGTTGAGCTTGGCGATCTCTCGAAGAAGATCATAGTAGGATCTGACGTGTCGCTTTCCGTCACGGCCATGGTATAGGCTTACATTAGCATACATTGTAGTGACTAGTTCGTGGTTGTACATTGGATATTGTGTGTCGCCGAGGCCTAGTTCGCCTAGTTGTTGGCTGATGGCTCCTTCGCGGAGCTCTAGGACTTTCCGGCCTTTACGTTGGCGGTTTCTGTTCTTTAGTCGTGTTCCTTCTATGCGGCAGTCATCGCTGCAGTATTTCTCGGAGAACCAGCCTAGGAATTTGCGTTTGCAGACGACGCATGTCTTGAGGACTTTCTTGTCGACAGCCATGTTATTCTAACCGTGTGTCTTTGGTCCCGTATCCCTTCGTTTGTTGAATATATGGTAGAGAGGTCCCGGTATAAAACTGGCATGCCTCCCACGGCCCATAACCGGCACGGACGATCGATTGACCCTGCCTCGTACTACGCAAAAATCATCGTCTCATCAATCTCGCCGATTCACCTTTTTGTCAGAAACAAAAGAGTCGAAGAGATGGATTGGGAAAGGTAAGAGCTAAAGCAACATCACACTTTGGGGACAACAAGGGGCTGTCGGATAGCCAGGTCTAGAGGACGATAATATCCTCGATGCGTCCGGACAATCCGCGTGGCTTGGGAGCAATCTGACGCGCCAGGAACCCACGAAATCGCAGGTTCAAATCCTGCCAGCCCCACCATCACATCCTTCCTCTTCATAGCGTACCGACCAATTCACGAAACGCTTATGAAAATGTCTGAGGATGTCATCCCCCATGCCAAGCGAATTAGTAGCTGACAAGATCAGGAATCGAGCGGTGCCAGCCCTAGCTGTCCACGATGGAGAGCGAGCGCTTGATTTCTATGCAAAGGCGTTCGGTGCAAAGGAGGTTTCTCAGCGGACACCGTGGGAAGGAAAGATTGGTCATGCGGAGATCGAGATCGAAGGCGCGCAAGTGATGCTAGCCGACGAATTCCCGGCCTTCAACAAGAGTCCCAGGACTCTCGGCGGGACGCCAGTCATCATCCACATCGATGTGAAAGATGTTGATTCGTTCTTCAAACGGGCGGTTGCGGCCGGCGTGACGGTCCTTCAACCCATCAAAGATGAACCGTACGGGAGAATCTGCAGGCTGCAGGACCCATTCGGACACGTGTGGCGCTTCAACACCCCACCTAATCAACACCACTGAACATCCGCGACAAGCGCCTCGCGAGACTCTCAGCCATCAACTCTTCAAAGTCGACGGTGGCGCAGAGAGACCATTTTCACTGTCAAGTTGAGAGAAATACCGGGAAGATGAAAATTATTCATCCTGTTCTGTATGGAGGGGTGGCAACTTTTTGGTAATGCCGTCGATCAGACTATCGGGTTGGCTTTGCTCAGAGTCGGCGTAAAGAAAGTAACACAAATGTAGTCGACCCCGTAAAGTCGGGCCGAAACATGTCAGATGATCATTCCCAAGTGGAAGTTGACGGTGAGCATCATAGTTTCCAAGATAAGTTGTTGGAAGGACTGGTTGGAAAATGGCGGGTAGATGGGAAAATTGCTGGTCAGCGGATAGAACAATATTGTGAAGCCGATTGGGTTCTCAACCATCAATTCCTCAGAGTCAATTTCATAGATTCTGCATCGAGGAATCGTAAGACCAAGGACAATTCTAGCCGTGCCGAGTACGAGGCGATGGTCTTCATTGGTTATGATAACATGAGCGAGCGATACGTGGTCCACTGGATCGATGTCTTTGGCGGACGCTTCTCGGAGACGCTTGGGTTCGGTGCCGCGAAAGGTCGCGATTCGATAAGGCTTGTATTCGAGGGTCCTTCAGGTCCTCTTCACAACACGCTAACATGGAACCAGAAGGATGGATCTTGGTCCGTCCTGATAGAGCAGAAAGACGGTAACGGGAAGTGGACAGTTTTCACAGAAGAGACTCTTCGAAAGACAAAGTGAAGGGACCATGCGACTCGTGAAGGAGATCGAGGTAGGTCGCGGGGGAGCTCTGAAGGCGGGCTACTCTACGCCAGGAATCGTCCGGGACAAGGCGTTCGAGTCAACCCACCGATACATCATTGTTTCACGAACTCGAGCTTCTGGTGGCGCGATGTCGGGCTGGCACCACCATGGAACACGACACTTGTACGGTTTCCAGGCCGCTGGTCGGATGCGGTTGGAGTATGGCCCGAGACGGGTCGACGCTGTCGTGGTAAGACCAGGTGACTTCTTCCACATTCCGCCCCGACTCGTGCATCGAGATGTCAATCCAGATAAAGACCGAGAGTTTGTCGTCGTGAATATTCTTGTTGGCAGAGGCGAGCCCGTGATCAACGTCAAAGGTCCTCAAGGCGGACGGGATGGGGAGAGTGTGAAGAGAGGCGGCGAGTTTCGTCGGCCGAGACGAGGAGTGCAGAAGCAAGAACCCGTCAGTTACTTGCCTAGGAAATAGGCACCGACGATGGCTATGACGAAAAAGACAGCGAGCACGAGGTAGCCGAAGTATCTAGCTATCATTTTTTTTCTTTAGAAGCGGTCTCGTTTGTCGCTCCCGACAGAGTCAAGTGTTCTCCGGCTATTTGGGCGTAGCGCGTACAAGTGGAAGTTCTTGTGAGCCTTTGTAACACTCTACTATCCACGCGGGGGCCGCGTGGACTTTTAGGGAAGAGGCGATTGAAAATAAAGGGGGGAATGGGAGAATATGGCCTGTAGGTTTGGATCTCTGTCTTCAGCTGTTGCTCGTTTCGGCATCTACTTGTGGCAGGATAGGATGAAGGTTGTTGACTTTGGCAGAGCGAGTGATTGGACGCCTGATCCTCCGGGGATACCGTTCCAAACTGTGGCTTGTGCAGAGTAAACTCCACTAGAGCATATCGGAGGTGTGAAAGTTGTTCCGAGTCCGACTGTGACCGACTGTCCTGAGCTTAGTGTTTGTAGGAGGCTGTATCCAACGAATATTGTGTTGCCGGTGCTGCTGGTGAATTGGACTTGGAGGTAGGCGCCTGAGATTGATGGCGACCATCATTGGTTGACTACTTGAGATCGAACTGTGACCTGTAGTCTTGACCAGAAACGATCCCGGAAGAAGGAACACGATTGCTAACGCGATGGTGATGAGAATCTTGCGTAGCTGTTGACCCTGCATAAGTCGCCGAGAAATACAGAGAGTGCACTTAAGGAAAATTCCGCACACCGAAAATTTCGAAGACCGATAATATTGCCCGGCGATACAAGTTGAGAAGTGCTGGACAATAGATTTCGACTCTTGAGGTTTTCTCTCGAAGTCGGTCTGAACTGAAGGAGGTTGATCGTTCGTGCAAAGAGGGGATTGGTCCTGGTCGTTGATTCTTAATCGGTGGCGTTGAACGAGAGCCTTGAACGGGCTCTCTTAGCTGAACCTTCTGGACATCAAGTACCAGAAGGTTCCATATGCTTTTGCGGCGCGCTTTCTTTCTTCGAAGCGCATGGTCATGAAGGATTCGTGGGCTCTTGCACGTCTCATTGTGAGGCGGATAGAGCTTTCTCTGACCAGGACTCTGGCGTTATTATTTTCCTTCATAGCCGTATTTCCTCTCGGCCTTTGGCCACCGGTCCTGTATTTCACTCAACGATTTGAACAGGAGAGCGGCTACGAGTGATTTTTATCAACTAACTGTGACGAGAAAAAGTAGAAACGACCGGCTCACCTAGTCCCATTAAGCCAAAGCGGGTAGCGTAGACGGGCTTTGTCATCGAAGAATAGGAAAGTCCGCAACATTGGATTCCTCTGGCACCTAGAAGAGGCGCTTCCTGAGTCAAGATCGAAGAACAAGGGTACGATCAGGGCAGCACTGCCAAGGGACAGAGGACTTCTGAGAAAAATTATTGTTGAAGCCTACCTACCTGAATGGTCGTGGTGGGTTAGGAAAATTGGCGGAAAGGAAAAAGCTCGTGACGATCTAATGTCCTACGTAAGCGAGTTCCTGCGAGACCGCAAGAAGCGCATCTTCGTCGCTGAGGAAGGTGGAAAGATAATTGGATTCAGCGGCGCCGCCAAATACAATAGAGGTACCGGGACGATAGGTTATGGGGTCGCAGTCTTGCCTGGTTTCGGCAAAAGAGGAATCGGTTCAATATTGCTGCTCGCCGCTCTTGATTGGCTAAAGAAATCTGGGGTAAGATTCGTGACGCTGGAAGAGGAAACTTTTGGCTTTGCGAACCAAGACACTCCCGCCATGGTCCTTTACAAGAACCTCGGGGGAAAAGTAATCAGCGATCAACCTGTAACAAAGTGATCGAGTAGCCACCCGAGTCAACAAACCCGAATAGGATAGTTCTATGAGAGTAGAACGACGTCTGCGCGATGATCTCTCTTAATGCGCAGAGAGACTTGATTTTTTCCCAGGCACAGGTATGAGAAGAATCAGCAGGACGCTTCCACCTACGATTCCTGTGAAGTAAATGTAGATGCATGGTTTGGCCAGTACTTGCCAATCAATTCCGGGTCCGGTAGCGACACCGCTTGAGTCGCAGCCGTATAGGGTCTGGTATGTGACAGCACCATATGTCCCCGCGGCAACGACGGCGGTGGCGAGAAGTATCAGGACAATTCCTCGGCGGCTGAGTCTAGCGATGCGCATTGTGCGCAGTAGATTTTCGGTGATGCTTTATCAATTTACTAATGGCCGCGGACTCAGCGAACTACCGTGAATGTGAACTGGTTGCTTCGCGAAGTCACGAGGGTGATCGTGTAGCTATAACCGGCGGTGAATGTGAACGGAGTACCGGAAAGCGTGCAACCGGAGCAGCTCGACCCGATCGTCACAGATACTGGAACAACTTGGTTAGGAGCTATAGTGGGGCCAGAATACGATAGCTGTGCATACTGGTTTCCGGATGCGTCTTGCACATAATAGCTGATGAACTGGACGGAAACTCCTCCAGTGTTCCGCAGGTACAAGGTCAAGTTTGTGCCGGAGGCGAAAGAAGACGAGTCCAGGTTGAGAGCTTCCTGAGCAGACAGGACGAACGTGTAGGCGAACTGGTTGTTGTACCCCGTGACCAATGTTATCGTGTAGGTGTTGCCGTCGGTGAACGTGAAGGGTGAGCCTGAGAGGACGCAAGAGCCGCAGCTTGCTCCAATCAGGATGTTTGCCGTTCCGACCGCGTTGGGAGCGATCACCGGGCCGCTCCAATTTGATAGAGTGTACTTGTCGCCGCTCGCATCTGTGACAAAGTATGAGACGAGGCTGGTGGTAACGGTGCCTGTGTTCCGAAGGTTGAGAGTCGCGCTTGTAGGTGAGTTGAAATTGAAGTATTCCAGGTTGAGCGATTCATAGCCGCTGACAGGGGTCACCGAGAGTGAGACTTGGACATTGTGGCTCAGTGGACCGCTGACTCCCGTGATCATGATCACGTAGCTTCCCGCTGTTGAGTTAAACGCGTTGACGAAATAGTTGGTTGAATTAGTCCCGCCTGCTGGTAGACGGAGGGAGGTAAGGTTCAGAGAAACACTTGGAGTGTTGATTCCGGAGGGAAAGATGTTCACGGTCAAGGCTACGTTTCCTGAATAGCTGAGAATACTCGACACGGTCAATGCTGCGCTGAGAGATCCTCCCTGAGTTGTTGTCAACGAAGAGAGATTCGATGAGAGAGCGAAGTCGGGAATTGGAGGCGGCGGCGGTGGGTCTATTCTTGCCGAGACGGTTATCGAGTGCGAGACAGCGTTTGCTTTT
>MNGN01000023.1 GCA_001918745.1 Crenarchaeota archaeon 13_1_40CM_3_52_17
CTAATCCTTCCACGAGAGGGTTTCGAATGTGCGGCAAACTCTCACACTTGTTACGATTCGGACAATATGAGGGTCTTGATGGCAGTCTGGGAGGTTCGAGCGTGCTCTATTGCGTTTGGAGCATCTCGCAGGGCAAATCGATTAGTGACCATCGAGCTTAGATCTATGTCCCTTCTGGCCAGCAAGTCGAGGGCGCGGTGAATGTCGGATTCTATGCAAGAATAGCTCGTCATGATGGTGATTTGCCGGCTAAATAGTGAGCCGGCTTCGAGATTGATCATTGCGTCGCGAGCCGGGGCGCCGAATAAGAGTAGTTTGCCTCCCCTTCGAACAGAAGCGAGCGCTGGTGGTATTGCCTTTGGATTCCCCGTGGATACAACTGCCAGATCGACTCCGTCACGAGTCAACCTAGTAATGTATTCCGGAACATTCGTAATAGATGAGTCGATTGTCTCGTCGGCTCCAAGCCTTTGAGCCATTTCGAGCCTGTGAGAGAGAATATCCGCGCCGATGATCATCGATGCCCCCATTTTCCTCAGCAACTGTATTTGAGTCAGACCTGTGGGGCCCATTCCAACGACGAGAACTTTGTCTCCAGAGCATACCTTGGCCTTGTCTAACGCTCTCACGCAACACGCAGTTGGCTCTATCATGGATCCGTCTTCGAAACTCATCTCCCCGGGCAAGAGTACTACGCCTCCTCGAGTGACGTTAGCCTCAGGAACCCTGAAGTAATCTGCAAGACCGCAGGGATCGAAGTTTGTCTTTTTGAAAAGCTCGCACATCGTATGATCGCCTTGTTGGCAATAATGACAGTTGTAGCAGGGAACATGGTGGTGCGCGATGACTCTATCCGACTTTCTTAGATCAGTTACGCGTTCACCTAGGCTCTCGATGGTCCCGCTGACTTCGTGTCCCAGGATTCCTCCCGGTCCGTAGGCGCCGTGGACCTTTTCGATGTCTGTTCCACAAATCCCAGCATAGGCGAGCTTGATCAAGACTTCACCCGGTTGGAGTTTGGGGGTGGGAACCTCTTTGATTTCAGCGTGCCCTTGTCCATTGATTAGACAGGCGAGCATGGAAAGCCCGACACCTCTGTGCGATTTAACGAGTTTGCCGATCCGGAAGACGATCCTGTGGTTTCTGGATTGGAGCTTATTTCATAAGAAGAGTAGATGAGCCATGAATAGTAGTGGGCTACCGTTGTCCGCATGCCAGTATCGAGAACTCGGGGCACCAAAGACTCCGTCAAGTTCATGCAAGTGCTCGACAGGGCAGTCTATCTGAGGCTCAAACAGCTAGCACATCAGAGAGGAGTTACGGTTCAGGAACTAATTCGGGTTCTCCTAATCCCTGACTGGCTGCACGGCGCAGAGGAAAAGCGGTTGAGAGTTGAGTTGGAGAGCCGGCATAGGAGAGCTACGCAAAAAAGGCTCTTCCGGACTTCCCTTCAGAAACCTCTGGTTTCCGCCAGAAAGAATTAGCCTTTCAGGGAACATTGAACAGTTGCCAGTGGGCGATCGTTCCCAATGATAATATAGCATTCTCGACTGGTATCTTCAAGGCATCTTCTTGATCAAAGATCTCGACTTGGAGATGGAGAAGGGAAATATCGGGTCGATTATGGTTTTTGGAGATTCGACTGTCGGAAACCCGGACCTTCGATATGTAGCTGGAGCTTCTCTGCCTAGGGGCGGGATATTCCTAAAACGAAGTTCTAATGACCCGACGCTCATAGTCAGCAATATCGATGTGGGAAGTGCACGTCAGGGAAAAGTCCGCAATATCAAGACCTATTCTGACTTTGGCTACGAACGAATCGCGAGCAAATACGACCGGGACGAGGCGAGAATCCGGTTCTACCAGAAGATCATTAGAGACGAGGGACTTCACGGTCCCACGATCCTTGCAGGAAGAAATGACGTGTCGAATACTCTGCATTTGATCGACGCCCTCCGTCGTAAGGGCGTGAAGATCACCGGCGAGAAGTCGCCTACGATCATTGAGACTGCGCGTGAAACAAAGGATCGCTGGGAGATCGAACGGCTCAAAGTTCTTGGAAAGAAGACCGTACGAGTTGTCGAGGATACTCTTCGGTTTCTGAAAGGAGCAAGAGTCAACGGAAAGAAAGTATCTTACAAGTCAAGACCGTTGAGTGTGGGAACGGTCAAGAAGGTCATCGGAAGGTCGCTTTCCGAGCAGAACCTTGTTGCTCCGGAGGATACGATATTCGCCCCGGGAAGAAGATCGAGTGATCCTCACTATAGGGGCGAGGATGAGGATATCGTCCGGGCAGGGGAGCCTATCGTCTTTGACATATTTCCCTCGGAGCCGGACGGGTACTGGCACGACTGCACAAGGACCTATCTTTTCGGTCCGGTGCCGAGGAAGGTTAAGGAGATGTACGATGCGGTTCTCGAAGTCCAGACTTCTGCGCTGGACATGGTGAAGGAGCAGGTTCCTTGCAAGGATATGATGGCGAGCGCTTGCAAGATGTTTGAGAAGAAAGGATACCCGACCGCCCGGCAACTGGTGAAAGGGAATAAGGAGGCCCGTACTCACGGGTTCATGCACGGGCTCGGGCACGGTGTTGGATTGACTATTGGAGAGAGACCCTATCTCTCGCTGTACGGAAAAGATAACTTGCGAAAAGGGTCTGTTGTGACGATTGAGCCAGGTCTCTACGAGCCTAAATGGGGGGGTGTCAGGATAGAGGATATTGTGGTCGTTGGTTCTCCCTCGGAAAACATCACGCCTTTGTCGAAAGATATCGAATTATAGTCCGTAGCCTAGGTTGTACTCATGTACGGGGGCGGGATGCAGCCCAGACAGAGGATCCGGGTTACATCCGCGGGCGGAGTCGTCTATCGCTGGGATGGGGACAACCCGCTCTTTCTGCTGTTGGCGAGCAACAAGCGAGGTGTCTGGTGTCTGCCAAAGGGTCTGATAGAGGAGGGGGAGGACGAGGTTACAACGGCGATGCGTGAGGTCCGGGAAGAGACCGGTGTAAGTAGAGTGAAATTGCATGGGAAGCTAGGCGCGATCAAGTACCAGTTCGGGTTCCGTGCGAAAACCTACGATAAGACTGTCCATTTCTTCCTCTTCGAAACCGATCAGGCCGATGCAAAGGTAGGGACGGAGCACGATGCCATGGAGTGGATGCCGTACGAGAAGGCGCTTCACACGTTGTCTTATCCCAACGAAAAGGAGATGCTTTCGAAAGCGTCGAATATTATTCAATCCGAGAAAGCTCACTCCTCCGATGCCAAGCTGGGGCAGAGTAAGCTCCCAACAGGCTAAAGTCGGTTATGAAGGACCGCCATCTGGAGGATTCAAGATGAATAGAAGGTTTCAGCGCTGATAGATCCGTCTTCTTCGGAACTTCGAGTCTACAATACGTTGACGCGCAAGCAGGACAAGTTCGTGCCTATTCGACCCAATCGGGTGAACATGTTTGTTTGCGGTCCTACAGTCTGGGATGTCTCGCATATCGGGCACGGAAAGACCTACGTCGCGTATGACATCATTGCCCGATATCTGCGAAGGAAGGGCTTCAGTGTCTTCTTCCTCCTGAATGTCACTGATGTTGACGACAAGATTATCAAAAAGGCCCACGATCTCGGAGAACAACCGCTAGTACTCGCCAAGCGACTTGCGAAATCCTTCTTCAAAGATATGAAGGATCTTCATGTTGAAAGCGTCAACTTGTACGCGAACGCTTCGGATCATATTCCGGAGATAATCGATCAGGTGTCAGGGCTTCTCAAGAAGGGATTGGCGTACCGAGTTGAAGATGATGTCTACTTTGATATTTCCAAGTTTCCTGGCTACGGGAAGCTCTCTCACCAAAAGCTTGAGGACCTCACCGTTCACCGAGTCGATCCAGATCCAAGGAAAAAGCATCCCGGCGACTTTGCCTTGTGGAAAGGCGAGAAGCCGGGCGAGATATTCTGGGATAGTCCTTGGGGCAGGGGACGGCCTGGCTGGCATGTCGAGGACACCGCGATTACGCTTACGTATTTCGGGCCAACGTATGATGTTCATGGTGGTGGTACGGAATTGATCTTTCCACATCACGAGGCGGAGATTGCGCAGGCTGAAGGTTTAACGGGGAAACAGCCGCTGGCGCGTTACTGGCTTCACACTGGGCTCTTGAGCATCAAGGGGGAGGAGATGCACAAGTCACTCGGGAACTTCATCACCATCCAGGAAATGATCCAGAAAGTTGGTACTGCTGGCTTGCGGGTCTTCTACGCTGGGACGCACTACAAGAGTCCGCTGGACTTTACCGATCAGGCGTTAGAGCAGGCGGTCAGTCTTGCTAGACGGTTTAGGCGAGCGTATGATCAGATGCTTCTGGCTCGTGCCAAGATAGGCAATCAGAAGACGGAGACAGCCGCGGTTCTAAAACGGCTCGACGAGGCACGGGATGACTTCTTCCGGGCGATGGACGATGATTTTAACACTCCAGGAGCGCTCGCTGCCTACATCAAGATTATCGGATTGGCGGAGGAAGAGGCGAAGAATCCGAAAAACAAATCCGTAAACGCGATGATCGAGGCCTTGGAGGATCTGGGGTCTATCATAGGTGTCCTTGAAACGGGGACCGTTGCCCAGGACAGAGTTGCCGAGCTAGTGAACTTCGTATTCGAGTTAAGAAACGAGCTTAGAAGTAAGCGCGATTTTCAATCGGCTGATCGTATTCGCGACCGGATGGCTAAGCTCGGCTTTGTAGTGGAGGATTCGGCTGAGGAAACGCGGTGGATAACCTAGGTCTGCTTCGATGTGTTCTTCGTCTGATTCTTGCCGTGAGTCTTTAGGATCTTCTTCACCTCATCCAGCTGCTTGAAAGATCCAATATCGTGGTGTGGTTCTGGGGTGAGATATCCGTAGACTCGTTCTCCTTTGGCGACGAGTGTGGGTATGACGTTTGCTGCGATGTCGGATCCGCTTGAACAGTATTTCAAAACAGCGGGTTCGCAGAGACAGACGCCGATGCTCACAGGGTATTCTTTGAGAACGGGTTTCTCCTCAAAATATTCTATTCTGCCGTCTTTGTCTACTCGTCCGACTCCGTAATCGATGTGGACGCCGGTGCTGAGTGCGACTGTGCAGGTTGCTTTTTTCTCTCGGTGGAATCGGATCATGTCTGTCAAGTCGAGGTTTGTTAGGACGTCGCCGTAGTAGACGAGGAATGTTGAATCGATGTGGCCGCTGGCCTCCTTGAGTGCGTTTGCGGTGCCTGTTCGCGGGCTGATGCTATAGCCGATGTTTACGCCATACTTTGATCCGTCGTCAAGATGGTTGCGGTAGACCTCGCTATCCTCATCAGATAACAGCATGATGATGTTTCGGATTCCATGGCCGGCGAGGTAGGTGATGACATAGTCGATGAATGGTTTGCCGGCGATCGGTATCATTCCCTTGGGAATGTAGCTCGTTAGGGGTGAGAGCCGTGTGCCGGCGCCGCCGGCCAGAACAAAGGCTTTCAATGGGATCCGTGGTTTCGCGGCTTCGATCTGTATAAGGACTTCAATTGCGACTTTCTGGAAGCCCGGAGAGACTGCTCTTGCGTCACGAGGTGCTCTGCTCTTATCCCCACCTCCTTCTTTCCAGGAAAATTTCTTGTCTGCTTCAGTTTTCTTTGCAAATTGAGGATGAATGAACGTGTGCTGAAGGCTTAGTTTCTGGTCGATACGACTAGGAGTTACGATTTTCTACTCTAATTAGTAAGAACGTTGCCCGAGGGGCTTTGGATGTTCGTTTCTAGGCCTGTAAGGCGCCTCGACTGAATGAATCTTCTAGTTCAGCGTGTTCTTCGTGCAGCCCATGCACATACCACACCTGCAGCTCATAGCCATCAAGATCAGTTGTCTTTGTCGAGAGCACCTTCGCCCCGGGTCTCATGACCCAGTGAGACAACCCCTCTTCCAGATCCTCTCGCGGGATCTCTGGAAAAGCGGCTAGAAAGTCCGCAAAGCTCACTTCAGCCTCGGGATTCAGGTAGGGATCGTGGAATCGCTGGCGCAAGAATTCTATAATCTTTTCCAAAGGCAGAACCTTCTCGATCCGCGTTGGCTTGTTTTTTCTCGCTTTGCTGGTCATGAACTATCGCGTCAGTGCTCTGTTATCTGGAAAGTGTCAACGGAAAATATGGCTGTTCCTATACCCGGACCCGGTCGTCGAAGGTAGCCATTTCCCCTATCCTCTACTGGAGTGGGATGGTAGGGTCCTAGTTAATGCTGACCTTGGTCGGCAGAACCTGTTCCACTATTTTGATCGATAAGGTCAGATCGTTTCTCTCGGCGATAAGAGGCCGCAAACTAGGCTCGATCGAGCCCTGTGCTAGTTTTAGAGAGGCCTCGTCCAACTCACCACTCCTATGATCCAGCTTCGCATTAACCAAATATCTTGTCAAACTCGTGATCTGTCCCGTCAACTCAGCGAGCCTTGATCGCATTGAGCTGACTAGTGAGCTTGCCGTTTTCACTTTGTCCAAGTAGCCTGCCTTCTGAGACTCCAAGAGTTCCGAATAGATCTCACCTTCAATCTCCCTTGAATCCTTCAACGATTCAAGAGCACCAACTCTCTTTCTCAACAGCGTGAGTTCGGAGATGATGTCCTCGGACTCCAGCTTCCACTCCGGCGATATTGTGATAGTCTTTGGGGTTAGCGCCATTTGTCGAGCTTTCGCTGTGAGAATGATTCCGCCTGTTGCTTCTACTTGGACGCCTTCCATTTCGCCGAAGGGGTTTCGCTCGATGCCGATCACTCTTCCTAGTAGTCTGCCGTAGATGTCGCTCACCGTTCGGCCGAGGAGGGCTTTCGTCTCCAGCTCGGGAGAGAGCATCTAGATTCTACCTCACTCGATGGGCTGGATTCACGATCTGTGGAATCTCAGGGAACTTCTCTCGCATCTTCGCCTCAGCCATAAGATCCGCTTCCTTCAGGATGTGGGCGGATTCATCGTTGACCGGGATCGACATTCCATCCGAGTCAACGGCTTCCCCGATCTCCATCGTGAGATTCTCTAGGGAGTCTTCAACATCGCCAATGCCCGTTGAAATCTCTGGTAGTTTGCCCTCTAGCTCGCCCCTCACCGTTCCGAGGAGTCCTCTGACAGAACCCATACTGTGAACCATGTCACCGAACTGTTCTACCGTCTCAAGACGGAGTAGTGCCTGTTCTAGGCAGATCTGGCTTCGGAGGGATGTTTTGATGAGTTTCCGAATCTGTACGCATTCGTTTGCGAAAACGGTCGCCGTCTGTGTGTCCCGAGCTTCCAACGCCCTCGTGCACTTGTCCCGAAGGGTCTGGTCTCGCGATTCCATCTGGGTGATGCTGCGCTCCAACTTCGTTGTTTGGGTGCGGAGTTTGTGGGTGGCGAACTGGATCCGCTGCTTCATCGGTGTCGGCTTGATGGCTTCCCGAATTCTATCGGTCAACGAAGGGTTGTCTCGGAACATGATTAGTCTCGTATCATCTTGTTTTCCGGCGTGAGATATGCCGGTGGTCTGAGGTGTACCTGGTGTTTGGCTTGTGATGCTTGCCGGGGCAAAGCTGTGGTCATGAAGATGGTCGTTCCCTGGTTCCGGTTCAATCCTCTCAGCAAAGGAATAAGCAGGTTTGTGGCTGAGCCATCCAGGTCGCCTGTTGGCTCGTCGATTACTAGTAGCTCGGGCTTGACGGCTAGTGCTCTCGCGAGGTCGATTCGTCTCCGTTGGCCCGCGCTCAATCCGTCAGGGTATGACCGTTCGATCTTGTCCAATCCAAAGAAGGCGAGAGCCTCTTTGATCCTTTCATCTCGCTCCTTCCTCGGGACACCCGCTAATGAAAGGGCTAGGTGCAGGTTTTGCGAAACGGTCATCTGGGGAAGAGCCGTTGGCCTCTGAAAGACGGCAGCGGTCTTAACCAAACCGCATCGTTTTACAAACGATTCTCGGGTGACGTCCTGGTCTCGGAAGCTTACGGATCCGTGAATCGGCTTCTCCAACCCTAAGACGACGTTGACTAGTGTTGATTTTCCCCACCCGGACCCGCCGAGGACTGCGAGGAAGTCTCCCGGGTCGACCTTCAGAGAAACGCCTTGATCGTAGAGCCTTAGGACCCCTCTGACCGAAGGATACTCGACTATCACAGACCGGGTTTCGATCACGGATGTCATGTTGTTAACTCTTGTAGTTCTCAACGAACGAGGAGGATTGTATTCTGCGCAGACTTGGTAGTGAGTAGAACAAGCCTCCTGCTGAGAACAGAATGATCGCCGGGACGAGAACTTCGAAAATCGAGGCGGTCGCAAGGAATCCCTGGAGCATCATCGGAGAGAATGCTACCAGAGCAATGATTGCGCCTCTGAGGAAATAGCGTAAGAGAATCTGCCAGCCGGAGCCTCCGTAAGCGAATAGGGCTAACTCCTCCCTCGTCCGTCGTGTCGTTGTTGAGACAGATGCCAATGCGCAGGTTGGAGGAACGACTAGTAGAGAGAGCCATAGCCGTGAGTTGAAGGCGCCTAGACCTATGGTCGCGAAGGAGGTTTCGAGAGCCACAATTCCCATAACTAGGACTGCGAGCAAGTCCGTGGCTTCTCGTGGGATGGCGCCGGATAGGACAATCGGGGTCCATGATGGCTTTTCCAATTGGAGTCGGACCTTCTATTCTGGGCCTGCCAATGAGCGGAGGAACATTCCTAATCGTCCTTCGTCATAGGTCCGGATGACTGAGGAGGCGAAGTCAATATCGAGGTTCATTGAGCGGAGCTTCGATAGGACGGCGTTTACGTCCTCTTTGTTGCGGGCGACTATGAAGACGAGTCCTTCTGGGGTTCCGAGGGAGCTTATCACGTTGAGGGTCTCAGGTATTTCGCATATCTGTTTCAGAATGTCTTCTCTGGAGGGAGTGCTGGGGAAGTTGGCGGCGACGATGACCTGTTCTGATAGGCCGAGTTTTGAGAAGTCGATGAGTGTAGTGTACTCGCGAATGATGTGCGCGTCTTCTAGGCGGTTGACTCTATAGGCTATTACGTTGGGGTGGAGCGCGAGTTTGCGGCCTATCTCAACATAGGACTGTTTGGAGTTCTCCACCAGCTCCGCGAGGATACGCATGTCAGTTCCGTCAAGGTTCACTTCTTTCATCCTCTACGATGCCTTGAACGATTCGTCCCAGTCGAAGTAGCGCTTGACGATGTTCTGTGAAACGCTTGGCCGTCGGCCTACGATGATGGTCTCGAAGTCTTCCATGGTAATCGGGTCCGGAATCGCATTGAGATCGTTAGCGGCACCTCGCTGGAAGAAGTCGCGGACCACCTTGATCTGGGTGGACTGGAATAGATCGCGAATGTCTCCTCCAGAATACCCCTCGGTCCTACGGGCCAGCTCGGCGAAGTCGACGTTGTTCTGGAACTTCAGGTTCTGAGCGTAGATCTGGAACATGTCCATTCGGGCTTTGACGTCTGGGAGTGGGACGTAGATTCTCTTCTGGAATCGTCGGATGAACGGCTCGTCTAGGACCCACGGCTTGTTTGTTGCGCCGATGAGGTAGACGTGTAACTTCCTGTTCTTGTCCAGGATACCGTCCATCTCTTTGAGGAATTGGTTTCTGACGCGGACCTCTCCGCCCACCTCTTCTCCCCTAACGCCCATTAGCGAGTCTATTTCGTCGATGAATACGATCGCCGGTTGTCCGTTTTCAGAGACTTCTCTCGCCTTAGTGAATAGTTGGGAGACGTTTCTCTCGGATTCTCCGAGCCATTTTGACATTAGGGAGGCGGCGTCGGCGCAGAAGAACATCCCCTTGATCTCGCTCGCAATGGCGGCGGCCAGAAGCGTTTTTCCGCAACCAGGAGGCCCAAAGAAGAGTATTCCTCGTGGCCACCCGAGGGGGAACAGGTCCGGTCTTCGTACAGGGAAGATAATCGACTCTTCGATCGCCCTTTTTGGTCTCTCTAGATCCGCAATGTCGCTCCAGCTGATGTCCGGTTTCTCGGTTAGAACCCACTGGTCGAGCTTGATAGTTTTAGAATCTCGGGTCTCAGTGGAATCCATGGAATGAGCTATCGGCTCGTCAGATTGGAGTTCTTGGATCCGTTTCTTGTACGCCTCTACATGTTCTGTGTAGACTTTGTTTTGGGGTGCCGCTGGGTAGAGGGAGCATAGCTTGAGGAGGACCTCGATGGCTCGTTGGTATTTTGTGGCGGCGAGGCGTTTGGAGCCTTTTCTCTCGAGCTCTATGGCTTCTTTCGCGTATTTTACTGCGAGCGATTCCAGTTCTTCTGATGCGGAGATTTCTTGTCCCTCCTTGTAACACTGAAGGGCTTGGACGGGAGCACTTGTCTCCCGTTCTAGTCCATGACTATCTTTCCGTCATTCTTGAGTCGTTGTAGCGAGCGTCTGATGTCATCGCTTGGGACCAGAAGCTCTGCAGAGCAGTTGTTGAGACTCAACTCGCCATTGTGCGATCTGATGTAATCGAGCAGCTTGTCTTCCAGGGGAGCCTCTTCCGATCCCGAAGTGGTAATCGCGATGGGGATTCTTTGTTCGGGTGCACGGGTCGCGGCTTCTGGGACGGGTTGGCGGGCTTCGGGTAGTGGTAGCTCTGGGAACCGTTCTTTCATTTGTTGAGAAGCGATAGCACTGGATTCTTCGAGGACCTTGCGTGCCTCACCGCTTGAGGCGCTCATGTCGAAGCCCTGGTCTTCGCCGACTTGGCCGGTTTCCATGCTCATGTCGCTGAGCATGTTGTTGACCTCTCCCAGCTCGTTGGCTACTTCGGGGATGACACCTGCTATTCTGCCGCGGGTTTCGCGGACGACTCCGATGACTGGTGCGATCTGGGCCATTATGTCGCCAAACTCTTCGACCGTTTGCATCCGGAGGATGACGCGTTCGAGGGCTAGTTCGCTGCTAAGTGTAAGATGAGCCATCTTCCTAATCTCGGCGCATTCGTTGGCGTAGAGAGCTGCGTGAGCCGTGTCCTTGGAGAGCTGTGCACCAATGCACCGTTGGAACATTTCCTTGTCGCGCTGCTGGAGCCGTGC
Source organism: Crenarchaeota archaeon 13_1_40CM_3_52_17 (assembly GCA_001918745.1). GTDB lineage: Archaea > Thermoproteota > Bathyarchaeia > 40CM-2-53-6 > 40CM-2-53-6 > 40CM-2-53-6. The sequence continues at coordinate 11,033 of MNGN01000023.1, forward strand.
TGACATGTGCTCCAGTTTTTCTTTCTGAGATCCGAGCCGGAACAGGGCTTGCGCTATGCGCTCTTTCAATGGAATAGGATGGACTCTCTCTTCGAACTTGCGGAACAGCCCTTGAATCCTCCTAAGTCTCCCTCACGTGAAGTACTAGAACTGGATCTCTCGAAGGAGATACTGTCGTCGTGGTGGGTTGAGGAGCTTGAGATATCGGTTGTGGCTGTTGGGCAGCAGGCGGTCCTTGGGTCCCATCGAGCTTCTGCAAGTAACTGTAGATGCTTTCAACGTCTTTCTTCTCGGCCATCGCTCGGACAAGGCCGCTGTCGATGGCGTCGCTGGCTGCCTTGTAGTTCATGTCGTCGAACTCGCCGGACGCGTGAAGCATCTTGTTGCCCGCTAGGTGAGTCTGTAATTGGCGAAGTTGTGTGTTGAGGGTGCTGGTTCGTTGGCTCAGGGTATCGATTATCTGCTTTCTCTTGCCCTTGAGCTCATTGATCGCGTCCTCGTGTTGTTTCCTTAGATCCTCGTAGACATCCTTCTGAATGTCGCCGACGCTGAAGAGCTCGTCAAGGGCTCGAAGGCGTCTGGTTACGATGTCGAATTCTTTGCGGAATTCCTCTGCTTCGACCTTCCAAGCAGGTGCCAAGACAAGAGTGTCGCCAGTTATCGCGACCCTGTCGCCAGGACATTGAAGGAATTCTCCGTTGCCTTCTTCAATTCCTACTCCTGTTACCTCATCTCTGAGGTTGGCGGAGATGCCTACGACTTTTCCGAATGCTCTGCCGTAGGGGTCTTGGAGGGTTCTTCCGAGGAATCTTCGCACCTGTTCAAGCGTTATCGGCATGATTTTGCACCAAAAAATG
>MNGN01000039.1 GCA_001918745.1 Crenarchaeota archaeon 13_1_40CM_3_52_17
CAAGACTATGTTGAGGACACCGATCAGGGTCCCTGGTAGAGCGTAGAAGAGTGTGACGATAGAGATTGCGATGGTGCGTTCGTATCTGGTGCTGGCGCCTAGCAGGACGATGACTCCGTTGACTGTCCAGATTATTCCGAGGAAGAGAAGTGGGAAGGCCATGTCTCCGGGTCGTATTCCGAGTGCGGAAACGATTGTTGCCCAGGGTCCCAGTCCTATCGTTTGTTCGCCAGTGTAGTAGCCTGTGACTAGTTTTCGTGTGCTGTCGAATACGAGCCATGATCCGAGGATGAGGCTCAAGGTCGAGATGGTGGTGGTTGTGAGGTTGGGCTTCTCCATACCCTGTTGCTCTTGTGGTGTTTCTTATTAGACGGGAGGATTACTCGTTCTCTATGACTGATTCGGGTCCGGTGCTCTCTGATATGGAGGAGGGCGGGGATGGTATGGCAAAGTATGCGCGTATGGTTTTGGAGTTCATCAAGAAGGATGTTTTCGAGGATCGGAAGCAGGTTTCTGTCGAAGAGGTCGTCACGCTTGTTGCCGCGTTAACCGACATCTCGGTTAGCTTGCTCTCTCGGTTTCGGAAGGACCAGGTAGATCCGGAGAAGGCGACCGAGGTTGGAAGGGACGCTTTCAAGTACATGGTCGGACGACTAGGATTCGACATCGACAAACTAGGCAGATCAAACATCTACGTCTAAATCCACACAAGGCGGGTTGGTTAGCTGAAACCAGCGGGAGAGGGGCTGGGAATCAAGGGTTGGCTGAGAGGTCCGAAACGCAAAGGTGCGGACTCGAAGATACAGGAGGTCGCGGCGGGGAGAGAGCGAATCGCTATCCTGCCCTTCATGAACATTAGCCCTGATCCGAAGGACGAGTATTTTGCTGACGGGATGACCGAGGAGTTGATCTCGACTCTCTCGAAGATTGGGAAGCTAAAGGTGATCTCGAGAACGTCTGTGATGAGATACAAGCAGACTGCCAAGAGTGTTGAAGAGATCTCGAAAGAACTCAAAGTTGGTAGTATCCTTGAGGGGAGCGTGAGAAAGTCGGCGAACGATCTGAGGATTACCGTGAAGCTGATTGATGTTCAGCGCGACGAGCATGTATGGTCTCAGGACTATGAGAGGAAGATCGAGAACGTCTTCGCAGTGCAGAAGGAGATAGCACGAAATGTCGTGGACTCGCTGCGGGTGGAACTGTTGCCACGGGACAAGCGGAATATCGAGAAACAGGGAACAAAAAACGTTGAAGCCTACGAGCTTTACCTGAAAGGCCGGTTTCTATGGAACAAACGCTCGAAGGAAGCAATGACCGAGGCAACAGAATATTTCCGGTCAGCGGCTCAAAAAGACCCGTTATTTGCCCTGCCTCATGTTGGGATTGCGGACTGTTACTCCTTGCTCGTTATCAACGGCTATTTACCGACGAAGGATGGGTACCCGAGAGCGGAGAAAGCAATTGCCCGAGCGTTGGATCTGGACAAGAATCTCGCTGAAGCGCACGCATCATTAGGCCTACTCCGATCGGATGCCGACTGGGACTGGGTTGCGTCAGAGCGCGAGTATCGGAAGGCGATCGAGCTCAACCCTAACTATGCCACAGCTCACCACTGGCTCTCGATCCTTCTCGGACCAACTCTAGGACGAGTAGACGAGGGCATGGCTGAGGCAAAGAAGGCGCTTGAGCTCGACCCATTATCTCCAGTTATCAATGTCAATCTCGGCCATGGATACGAGTCGATGGGGAAGTTCGAGATCGCAGAGGAATACGCGCGTAAGGCGCTCGACCTGGATCCGGACTTCATCCAGGGTCTTGGGTTGATGGCTCTGTTAGCGGTCGAGCGGAGGTCGTATGGAGAAGCGATTGATCTCGTCGGGAAGATTGGCTCTCTCTTCCCATCAGGGTACAAGGCGATTAGGATTGGATTAGCTTGCGTCTATGCGAAGGCCGGAGACCTTGCAAAGGCGAAACAGGTCTTCGAGGAGACTGCTGCGGTGCCGGGGAAGGATCAGGTCACCGCGGTCCATCTTGCCCGATACTATGCTGTTATCGGAGATAGGGATCGAGCGTTCGAGTTGCTGGACAGAGCGTTTGTTGATCGCGATCCTGATCTTTGCACCGTCAGAGCCGAGCCCTGGCTCCGAAGCCTTGGACCCGACCCACGATTTTCAGAACTCCTCCAGAAAATGAAACTGGGATAGAAGGTTGGCGTTGTTTAACCGATCCTTCTTGATGCGTGAGATTCGGGTGGCGCTCATTATTTGTCGAATTAGACGAGGCCGTCCTTGAACTTGATGCTCGCGTGACTGCCGTTGCAGAATGGCTTGTTGATTGAGACCCCGCGGCGGCAAAGACCTACCTTGTTTCTCACCTCGTAAGGCGTGCCATCCGATGATTCGATGGTCATACCGCCAGGCACCCATAGCGGGCCGCTACAACCGAGCGCGGGATCTTCGACCACACCGATCGATGGTGGAAGCTTTTGCTCAATCTCTTGGCCGGTCTTCTTGTCGTATGCCACAAGTCGACCTGACGGGCACTGGTTTGCCTCGCGTATGACCAGTTTTCTTGCCTCAGGATCATCAGTCTCTTCAATCAGTCCCCAGATCTTTCCTCCGGAATCACAGAATCGGGCGAACGCGCAAAGGTCCTCCGCATCCCTCAGAGTGACCGTTGGTCCCTCGAAGACTTCTGCCCGGCGTATGTAGGGCCGTCGAGTTGCAGTCTCTGTTCCATCGAACCTGATTTTCGTATGTGTATTGGCGCAGAACGGCTTGTTCTTTGAACGACCGCACCTGCAGAGATTGTACTCTTCTTTTGTCTCGATCTCCTTGCCTTCTTTCCAGTCTCATGAAAGGCCCTCACTGTTGGGCGTGATGGTCTGGATGGCTAGTGGTATATTCCCTGAAACGATGTAGGGTCCGTCCTTTGATACGATAATCTTTCTATTGGAGGATTTTCCCATTCTTGCTGACTCTGTCGACGTTGTTATTATCCTATGATTTTTGCAACCATCTCTTCCCCACCTGACAGTTTATCAACTATTCACTATAGGGAAAATGAGCTATCGTACAGGGGAGGTGAATTGATAGAAATGAAAAAGGTCATTCCTTTAGCTATTCTCGCCCTGATCATTGTTCCTGCTTATGTTGTAGCCGCGAGATCCGATTCTCCTTCCGGCCCGAAACCATCGATCGTTCTTGTCCACGGTGCTTGGGCTGATGGATCGAGCTGGAGTGGGGTTGTAGCGCGTCTACAAGACAAAGGGTACACAGTGTACGTTCCACCAAATCCGTTGCGGGGCCTGGCCTCTGACTCGGCCTACCTCGCCAGCTTCCTCCAAACCATCCCTGGACCAATCATCCTCGTCGGACACTCGTACGGAGGAGCTGTCATCTCTAACGCTGCAACAGGGAATTCGAACGTGAAAGCCTTGGTCTACGTGGACGCGTTCGTTCCTGACGCGGGAGAGTCGTTGGGGGCCCTTGCGAGCGTTCCGCCGCCTCCAGGCCAGAATGGCTCATGTCTCGGAGGAGACCCAACGCAGGTCTTCAACTTCGTCCCGATCGCTGGAGACGTTGACTTGTACATCAAGCCCAGCGTCTTTCCCTCGTGCTTCGCAAACGATCTCAAGACAGACAAAGCTGCGGTCCTAGCTTCTGAGCAGCGTCCACTGGTTCTCAGTGTACTAGGAGAGAAGTCGGGAGTGCCTGCCTGGAAGACGATCCCGTCCTGGTATCTGGTCGGAAAGCTCGATCTAGTAATTCCACCCTTCGCTCAGGTTTTCATGGCCCAGCGCGCTCACGCAACAATCAGCTACGTTAACGCCGCGCACCCGGCGATGATATCCCACCCCGAAGCGGCGGCCAACCTGATTGTTCAAGCAGCACGAAGCCTCCAAGGCAACTCCGACACGAACACGGAATTTTCACTGACACCGACCAGTCTCTAGGAACCAGCGATTTCCCAAACCACGCTCTTACGTCGCGGGATGTTCTGTGCAAGACCCCCCTCCTTTTTTAGAGAGAAATTTTTCTGTCTGGCATTGAAAATCGGCGAGTCTTGCGATTCAGGGCGGGATCCGGGCTTGGATGAAAAGGGAAAATAACGGGAAATCTAGGCCGTCTCCCGAACGATTCTATGGCGAGAATCGGGGCATGTCCTAGCTTCGAGATCAGGGCTGATTTTAGCGAGTCTCGCGGTTCAAGGCGCAGTACGTGGGCGACCCAGTCCGTGGACGGCTTCAAGATGACAGTCCCCTTCTTTCGCAATACAGTCCCGGGAAGATCGTCCAGCGCGTGGAGGCGCGACCATCACTTTCGACAAGAACTTGTTCAGTCTAATCTGGTGTCCTTGAGTATCACGATCTTTGGCTTCTCAGATTCTTGGGGACGAACACTTCTCTTGTAGAGCCTGGAGACTTCTATCCGGAGAACCATCATCAATTCCTGAACCTTCATCGGCACAGTTCCTCTCCCCTCCCATCTGTCATAGACATCGACTACTTCTCTTACGAATCCCGGTGCGAGTTCAATGTATTCTAGACCCAAGACTATCCTATCATCGATGCTCCGCAGCCAGGACTTAGACAGGTCAGCCTGCTGAAACTACTCGGCTTATTGTGTCAAATTACGCGAATTACTCGAACTTCCCCTGTGAGCACTACGAATTACGCTAGAGGCAGAAGTGTTATAGAAATGATCCGATGAACGGGTGTGCATTATGCAAAAAATCACGCCCTTCCTCTGGTTCGACAACAACGCGGAGGAGGCTGCAAAGTTCTACACTTCCACTTTCAAGAATTCAAAGTTCGGGAAGATCAGCCGCTACGGAAAAGAAGGCTATGAGATTCACCGGAGACCGGCAGGAACAGTAATGACCGTGGAGTTCCAGATCGAGGGACAAAAATTCACAGCACTAAACGGCGGACCCCAATTCAAATTCACGGAAGCTGTGTCATTCTCGGTAGAATGCAAAACGCAAGAGGAAGTGGACGAGCTTTGGGAGAGGCTAACCGACGGCGGAGAAGAAGGCGCTTGTGGTTGGCTCAAGGACAAATACGGTTTGTCATGGCAGATCAATCCCGCGATACTAGGCGAGATGCTGCAGGACAAGGATCGCAAGAAGGCCGGACGGGTGATGGAGGCGATGCTCAAGATGAAGAAGATCGACATCAAAGCCCTCAAGAAAGCATACGAGGGTTAGCCTGTCCGACTGGAAAACTGTATTTTACCTAAATGGCGCTCGAAGTAAAATTATTTATACTACTATGCTCGTGGCAGTATAGAGACATTTACTTGAGCGACGATGTAGGGGATATTCGAAAGGAGCTCCGGGAGGAATTCAGGTCGCTGAAAGATGAGATACGGCGCCAAGTCTCCCAAGCTCTGGACAAGACTGGAAACGGTTCGATCAGGGTCGATATCAACAAGGACGAAGTAGCTCAGACCGAGCCGTCCTTCGTTGTGGTGAAGGACCTTGTCAAACAGATTCGCGAGAACGTGAAATCAAGCCTGGCCACACGGGGCGAGATCGCTGTCGACGAGCTTGTCGATAGCATGCCTGAAACTACGGCAGCCGACCTCCTGAAATCACTGGCGAACACTGACAGGCTCAAGATGGTCAAGACGCTGTACACCTCGAAGAAAACCTTCTCGGACTTCAAAACACTCACTGGTCTTGAGGCGGCGTCTGTCAACAATCACTTGAAGAGCCTCTTGAACATGGGGCTTGTATCCCACAGCGACGAGGGAGGATACGAGCTGACAACGAGAGGGAGAATACTCGTCAGGACTCTAGCGTTGATGAGCGAAGCACTAGGAGGAGAACACGTTGATTGAGATAGGACGAGACTCGGGGCTGTCGATGGCGACGAGACGAATTGCTGGCACGTTGACTGGCATTTCAGCGATTCTCGCCCTGATCTGGATCATCAGGGGACCCCTCGGAATCCAGCAGTACTCGCTCTCTTTACTTCTTGCCGGTTTCAGCTTGGGCTTCCTGGGCCGGGTCTTTCGCACAGAGACTATCTCGGGACCGGGTCGAGCGCTTCTCAGCTTCCTCTGGAACCTCACCTGGGCATTTGTCGGAACCATACTGGGAATCTGGATCCTCGGTTGGGTGGCGTCCCTGCAGTCCGATCTCTTCCCAGCTGCCATTTCAAGCCGGACCCCCAGTCTTGTGGTTGCGGCGATCGCTGCTGGTCTGGGAGCATACGCTTCGCAAAGGCTCGGCCTGGCCCGGAGGTGGAGAGCTACTCCCTTCATCGTCACCGAGGGTAAAGGGCCGACGATGGAAGGAACCAAGCTATCTGTGAAACAGGACACGGTGGGCATGCCGATTAGGCATGAGGGACGGACTATTGGATGCGTGCTGATGGGCGAGGTTTCAACCAGCTTCAAGACCCCAATGGGAACTGTGAGCGCAATGCTCCCAGGTCCAGTGACAACAGTAGGCATCCCATTCCAAGGCAAAACAACAACGAACGACGAGGTCGTGAAGATGACTGGAAAATCGGCGAACGAGCTGTTTGCAGAGACAAGTTCGCGGGGAGACGAGTTGGATGTTGGACGGATAAGACTCCGCGACGGCTGCATGGGAGACCGATGGAAGATTGGCCCACTCATCTTCGACTGGGACGGAGACGGTGAGCATCATCCAAAGGAGAGATGGTTAGCGAAGGGAGCTGGTAGCGCCTACATCACAACAAACGGTCACCGTGCAACGGCCAAATGGAACGGAAGCACCCTCTCTATAGAGGATGGTTTGATGGAGCTCTCGGCCGGGTCCGACAGCTTCTCCTACTCTCCCGCCGAGGTGAAGACGGCGTCTCCACTTCACGCCCTCCGCGTCACCCAGGACAAGATCACACTTGACATCCGAAAGTTCACCCTGAAGGTTTCAGGTGACACCGTCGCCCTCAGAACAGAGGACAAGACCAGCAGAACAGAATCGAAGGCACTCGCCAATGATCTTCGATCTCTGCTCACAGAGACGGCCAAGAAACAGGTGAGAGATGTGATGGAGGGAAACCCGATCGACATTAGCGAGATGCTTAACACAACAGAGGAGGCACTTGCGAAATATGATTGAGGAAGTTGCAATGATTACCGAAACAAAACAGGTTGAGAAGGGACTCATGAAAGCAGTCGTCCGCGAGCGATTCGGATCACCGGACGTTCTCCAGCTAAAGGAGATGGAGAAACCTGCACCGAACGAAGTTCGCGGAGTACTGGTGAAGGTTTACGCATCCTCTGCAAATCCCGCAGACCGGCATGATATCAGAGGAATGTCCTTTGCACTACGACTTGTCCTTCCACTATTCCGATTGGGCAATGGAGTACTCCGTCCAAAAGACCCCTCAGTTGGCAGCGACGTCGCGGGCAGAGTCGAAGCTGTGAGCAATAATGTGAGTCAGTTCAAACCCGGCGATGAAGTATATGGCGTATGCAACGGTGCCTACGCAGAGTATGCAATCGCAAAAGAAAACAGAATAGCCCTGAAACCGAGGAATCGCTCGTTTGAGGAAACGGCCGCCGTCCCGATCGCTGGGTTCACCGCATTACAGGCTCTCCGCAACCATGGACACATCCAGCCTGGACAGAAGGTACTGGTTAACGGTGCGGGCGGTGGAGTAGGAACGTTTGCGGTGCAGATTGCCAAGTCATTCGGAGCCGAAGTCACGGCAGTGACCAACACAGGAAATCTGGACCTGGTCCGCTCCCTTGGAGCAGATCATGCCATCGACTACACCAAGGAAGACTTCACCAAAAATGGACAACGTTACGACCTGATAGTCGACATAGCTGCCACTCATTCAATCTCCGATTACAAGCGCATAATGAATCCCAACGGGATCTTTGTTCTTGTCGGTATGAAGGACAAGATCATCAGGCGCTTGCTCTATTTTGCAATCCGAAGACCATTAGCGTCGAGGGGAGACAAGAAATTCGTTTTCTTCGTAGCAAAATCAAACCAGGAGGACCTCGTAACACTAAAGGATCTCATGGAAGAGGGAAGGGTCGTGCCTGTGATCGATAGACGCTACACGTTGAATGAGACTGCGGACGCTATACGGTACCTTGAACAAGGCCACGCTCGAGGAAAAGTAGTCATTACGATGGCTCCTAACGATAACAGTCCCATCCTGTCCGGCTCATCCGTTACTTCCAGGAGAGAGTTGCGATGATTCTTGTCGTCGGCGGGCTGAACGGCTTCATAGGATCGAACACAACAGAAGCCCTAGTCGACCTAGGCAAGGACTGCGTGGTTACAAGGCACGAGAGCACCGAGGTTCCCGGCTTCCTTCGGAAGCACATTGATCATCGCCGCGTGATTGTTGAACCTGCTGATTCGACCTCACTTGCGGACCTACGAAAGATCGGTGAGAAACACAAGATCGATGGTATCGTCAACATCGGAGGAGGCTTCGCCTCAGGGGACGGTCCGATGCGCGGTCTTCGGGGATACTTCGACATGCTCGACGCTACCTTCCGAGTGGCACAGGACTGGAAGGTCAAACGGGTAACATTTTCGAGCACGGGTGGAATGTACCTCGGGCTTCAAGGAACAGTAAACGAGGATGCTCCCATTTCTCTCCCAAGCATGTTCCCCATTCTAGCCTATCAGAAGATTGTCGAAGTGGCTGCAGACCAGTTTGCAAAGAAGACCGGCATCAGCACCATCTGCGCTCGACTAATGGGAATGTACGGCCCCTTTGACGGTAATCAGCTCGGCCTCGAGGCGCGACTAGTTCATTCGGCCGTAAGCGGGAAACCACCGAACCTTGAGAACGTGTTTTTCGGTAACGCCGAAGATACCGGAGACCTATGCTACATCAAGGACTTGACTCGTGCCATCGCACTAGTTCACACCGCCGAGAAGCTGCAGTTTGACGTCTACAACATAGGCTCAGGTAAGCTCACCACGAATAAGGAAGTTGTGGAAGCGGTCAAGAGAGTGGTCCCGAATTTCAAAGTAGAGCTTCCCCCAGGACACTTTCCATTTCCTCCTCTACCTCTCATGGAGACCAAACGGTTACAGGAGGACACTGGCTTCGTACCAAAGTTCGACACCCAGTCGGCCATTCGACACTATGTAGACTGGCTCAAAGCAGGCAACCCGAAGTAGAACGAAATACGGGTAGAGTCGTTCAGGGCATCTGGTTCTAAGGCTAAGTTTTGGAGTCTCCTAGCCCTCCCAGGGCGGAAGTTCCAACGCGCGCTCATAGGCTGCGCGGCTATGCACCGGTTCACGGTCGGCGTGAGAAATGATGACTTGCTCAAACGGAAGCTCAAGCAACGCGCGTAGTGCTGGCAACGCTCGCTTCTCATGCCAAGGCGAACCCCAGACCCGGAGCTCACCACCCCGCTCCGTTAGCCCATCTCCAAAAACTATCACTTGTTGCTCAGGGAGCCAAAGAGGCGTCTCCAGGCGTCCTCTTCCATCGTAGAGAGCGACAAAGCCTCCTGGAAGAACTCGGTCTGGCTCAATTATCTTCAGCGCGGTCTTGGGAACATCGTCAGGCCAGAAAAGTCTCGGACCGAAGGGGCGAACTTGGTAACGGCGGACAAACTCTTCGATATCCCGGACATGGTCAGGGATGAGGACTGCGGCCATCGTCGGAGGTCGGTTGTCTAGGCGCTTCCATAATTCCTCGGCGCCCGTGTTCGGGACGAGTGGGTCGATCACTAGTCTCTCGCCTCCCGACTCGACATAGGTTGACGTTACAATCGGCTGCCAGTCGTCGCCGGGCTTCCAGTGATGATGTTCCGCACGCCAGATCCATAAGCCAGGCATTATGTCGCGAATCTCCACCTTGCTGGTCACAGATTGCATGATGCGCTATCTTTTGTGTCTCGTTGAGTTAAGAGTTGCTGAAAGGATGTTGGCGACTACGAGCTGTGAGAGACTGGTCCCTTGCCGAAGTAGGTCTTGGGACCGGGTCGGATCAGGTAGAGCGGGATGACTATTCCAGCGACTATTCTGATGACTCCGCCTACTCCTCCGATCGTACCCCCATAGACGATTTCTAGAATCCCGAGCAGGATGGAGATGATGTAGATGACGATTCCTCCCATCCAGGCCCAGCGTGCTCCAGTGTAGAATCCGACGCCTAGTGATAGGCCTAGGAGGCCGAAGACGACTACTACGATTGCCAGCCAGGTGGGACCTGTGGCGTTGCCGGAAAAGACGGACGCGGCCCCGAAAAGGGACAGCAAGCCTCCCGCAAAAGCGATCGCCCCAATCACTATGACTCCAACTGGCCTCTTCGGCTTCGATTGAGACCGCATCGTCTTTCGAACCTCCCTTGTTGGTGGGATAAGAGCGTTCTCGTGCGATCTTGTGAGCTTACTTCGCTCGCGCAGCGGCAGCCTTGGCCGCGAGTGCCGCGAACTCTTGACGTCCGTAGGCGGTGCCCGAGAGTCCCCAACCCCCTTCTGCGGCCTCCGTGAGTATCACCCAGATGCGACTTGCCTGTGTCGGGTCTCCGGATATCTTGGCGATGATCTCGGTGATTTCTTTGACGAGTTGTTTCTG
>MNGN01000065.1 GCA_001918745.1 Crenarchaeota archaeon 13_1_40CM_3_52_17
ATCTTCGAGTGCGTGTCCTGTTACTTCATACTGATAATGGCCGTGGGGTCCTCCTCTCTTGATGGAGAGCCCGCCATCTCCGATATGGATTCCAGTTTCGGCTGCCACATCGGGAGATAGATGGAACCTCGAGGAGGACATCACAGAATCTGATTGTCATTGCCCTTTCAAGGCTTACAGACGGAACTGAAAGTGTTTGTTTGTCTACAGGGCTGAATCTTCCCACAGCCTCCTTAGAAACGGCCTTCCAGAAGAGAACAATCCTGGGGGCGGCCGGCCCCACAATTTAATTGGAAAGGGTTTCCGTGGAGGGCAGGGCGCGGGAAAATCGACCACCCCAGGGGTTCCCTATGAAAAAGAGTACTTAGACAAAAGTTACGAGAAACTCATTCGTACTTTGATTCCTTGTGGTCTGAAGTTTCGTTCGGGTAGGCCTTTCGTCAAAGGCTTTAACCGGGTAGAATATCGGGTTCGGCCGAGTGGGCCGGTAGTTCAGCCTGGTATGCTGACGAGTCAAATGTCAGGCCAAAGAACGTCCGGTTTGCAAGTCAGTTGATGGTCTAGACTCCGGAAGGCCGCGGGTTCAAATCCCGCCCGGTCCACCAATTTCCCGGCTAAACGAGAAGAAGGCGAAGAGGGTTCTTTCAGCTTATGACCGGGGCACCGTAGTTGGCAAACACAATGCCAACGTCTGTTATGCCAATGTAGCCGTCGAGATCAAAGTCAAAATACGGATTCCAGTGTGGCGATCCGGGCGTTGAACCGTATGCCAGCGCAATGCCTCCCGCATCAATGATATTGATCTGCCCTAGCCCGAACACGTCAGGATTGTAGGTGGCGAAACATTGTATCGAGGGAGCGGAGGCCGGGTTTGTAGAGCAGATGATTCCGTCCTTTAGACTACTGGCTACCAGGACAAACCGTAGAGTGTGGCCGGCAGGCACGATCTGATTACTCGATGGGAATGTAACGTTCAGCGAATAATTCTTCGAGAATATCGTCATGCCAGTGGTGCTGTTTGTCGCCGTGACACGAACCGTTCCTACCAGACTTTTCGTACTTGTGTCATTGACGAGGCTGCTTGCAACCTGGAAAGTCACACCGTTGAAGAATAGTGTCTGGTTTTGGGTCTGCGCCACAGTGATGGTCAGAGTTGTTGAGTGAGAGAACAAACCATCCGCTGAAGTAGCCTTGACGGTGGCTTTGTAGGTTCCTATAGTGGAGGATGTGAAGCTACATGTGGTTGTCGTTGTTCCGCCAGCGGCGAGATTGGGTGGATTGTTACAACTGATACCAAGATTCGTGCTGGACGCTGTTCCGGTTAGAATGATCGAGCCCGAGTAGCCGTTGGCATTGCTGGCCGGAAGGCTCGAAAGTGTCACAGTGGAGGTGCCAGGTGTACTAGGTGAGAACGTTACGTTATTGCTTGAAACCTTGAAGTCCTGGACTATAACAGGAAAGGTCGCAGTCTTGTAGTACGTACCAACCATGCCCTTCGGCTGGACGGTGTATTGGGCGGACGTTACCGACGAGAAGCTCATGGTGATATTTGCCACCCCGCCCGCCGGGACTTTGACCGTCACAGAAGATGTTCCGTTGTAAGTAATGTTGAGGCCGGCGACGGGTGAAACCACCCGGGTTGACACAGTTACGTTGCCGGTAAAATCTGGGCTGCCGTAGAAAAGTTTCACGCTTCCGATGGACAGTACACGCGAAGCTGTATGGCCTGAAGGGAATGTGACAGGACCTACAGGCTGAATTTGCAGGTAGTAGTCGTTGACGATGAGTTTGAGCGTGATGGGAGCCACTAAGGTCCCGACAACTAAGGTGTTCGGATCGGGGAAGAAAAAGGTGGAGTATTCTCCAAAGATTGTGACGAAGAATACGCCCGTGTAGGGCGGTACCGTGTATACTGAGAGCGTAATTGAGACAGGTTTCGAGGCATTCAATGTGAACGTAGCGGGATTAAGGCAGCAAACGCCGACATCCGGGGAGCTCGTTACCCATGAGAGGTATACCTGGCATAACGATACGAAGCCACAACCCCCGGGTTGGGGCCAACCATTCTGGGGGGTAAAGGTGAGAGTGAAATTTCCATTATCTCTCCCGGGGAAGACAGGTCCAGCGGAGGTCGAAGCCGCCGAGACTGAGACCCAGGGAGGCGGCAAGGCGTTGTTGAAATTGCCTGTCTGAACGGTTTCTGGGTTAGGTTGAATTGTTCCGTTAGTTATCGTAACGCAAGTGCCATCAGACACGCTGGTGTTTGTGCAACCTTTCTGAAAACCAACAGTAATTCCTGAACTAGAACTTGAACTAGTTATGTTGTAGACAGCGTTGAACAGAAGACCGGTAGCGGGTGCTGGGGTTAATGTCTGACTTGTTGCGGCAAGTTCGAGCGTATCAGCCGTATCCGTGGGTGGGCACATTGAGATAATCGGTGGTGGCGCTTTTCCGCCAACGCATTCTAGGACTATTTTTATTGTTGGAGGCAGCACGCTACCAACGAGATCAATACTGGATGGTTGCAGCATAGTATGATCCGCGGACAGCGTTATGTCAAAGCCGCTGAGGGCGCTTGAGTTCTCGATGAAGACTCCAATCTTGATCTGAGTAGGTGAAAGCTGTGTGGTATTCGGGGTTGGCCCTGTGAGAGACGGCGGCCCGTATCGGCATGCCGGGGAATTTACGAGTGGCACGCCCGGATCTTCGATGCACACTACTCCCGTTGTAACGGCGTGAGCGCTAGAAATCTCCGACGGGACAGTTAGCACTGAAGCAAGGATTATGAGAGCTAGTAAAGATCGGCCTGTCTCAGGGAATGGCAAGACAAAACCTTGAGTGCTTGGTTCGCACTGAGGTATTTGGATTTATCGCTAATAATCCCGAGATAGCTTTGAGCACTTCTCGTCCGAATGGATTTCTAAATCGTATTGGACCTGTCTCTCATGAAGCGAAAGGAACGTGCACCAGCCACTTGGTGCTGTTTGTCCCACTAGATTTGTCCAACCCTTCGTCCGTCGCGAAACACAGCCGCAATCAATCTTAGAGCGCTAATACTCTCTAAGGGGTTTCCGTCGAGCAAAACCAGGTCTGCGATTTTTCCTTCCTCAATTGTCCCGCGCTCACTTTCACCTATCAAGGCTGCCGCGCTTGAAGTTGCGGCCACTAGGGCATCGTGCGGCTCCATCCCACACTCGACCATCAATTCCGCCTCTCGCGCTATTCGACCGTGACGTGCAGCTCCACCTCCAGCATCCGTTCCCAGCGCTATCTTCACCCCTGCTTTGATGGCGCCTGTAACCGCCACACGCGATCCGTGCCGAAGATCCTCAGCGCGCCTCTTACGGATCTCAGGCCAATCGACCGCGCGAGCGTAATAGAGCATGGCGTCCCAAACTGACATTGTTGGGACGAGGTACGTCTTGTTCTTCACCATGGCTTCAAGATCTTGTGCTTCGAGAAACATCCCGTGTTCGAGGGAGTCAACGCCCGCGTGGGCGGCTATGCGACAGCTGGTCGGGTCGTTGGCGTGACACGCAATCTTGAAACCCGCCTTGTGGGCTTCTTCAACGGCCACAGCGAGCAGTTTCTTGTCAAATGGAATATCCGGCGCGTCTTGCGGTCGGGCACCTTCGTTCCAGCTTGCAAGTGCAACCTTGATGAGGTCGGCTCCAGATTCAATCTCAGTCTTGATTGCGTTTCTTAGCTCACTAGTTTCCTCGAACAGTCTTGCAAAGGAAACGTAAGTACCGCGGTGGGCAATCCAGGTTCCCGCGGCCCGAATGTTCGGGGCGCGAATCTCTCCCGCTCTTGCTGCTCGTGCGAGTCTTATGCTGACCCCGTGCGGTGCACCTACATCTCGTGCAGTTGTCACTCCGCTTCGTAAACTGGTCTCGGCGAGCTCGATCGCACGCATTGAGATTTCGGGAAGGGGGTCAGTAAATCGGGCGATCCATTCGGGCCCGCCTGGACCGCTATAGTGAACATGACAATCCATTAGACCAGGAATCAATGTTCGAGCTCTGCCATCAATGACACGAATGGTGGGACGGCTACCCTGCCACTGGGACGCGGGCCCTACCCAATGAATCCGCCCGTCACGAACCTCGACAGACATTTTGGGCTGCGCGACGGAGCCGGTCCCATCCCAAAGTTGAACGTCATCAATTAGGAGTTGCAATTCTCGATCTCGTTATCGTTCTACTTGTTCAAGTTTTGAATATTCCCCATTGGATACCTTAGGTATATCTGCTCAACAGAGCGATGAGCGAACGTGCAAGAGAAGGCGGGAATCGTCTACGTTACCGCTGACGAGATGCGTAAGATAGACGATGTAACGATTCGAGAGTTCCAAGTGGATGTTCTCATGTTGATGGAGAACGCGGGCCGAACCACGGCCACATTGGGCACGCGCATGTTAGAAGGGACTGCTATCGGCAAGCGCATTGCTTGTCTTGTCGGAGGAGGCAACAACGGTGGAGATGGAATGGTTGCGGCAAGACACTTAACGAACTGGGGCGCGAACGTCGAAGTTATCGCTGGCACAGCCAAGGACAGAATGAAGAGCGTGCCACTTAGACAGTTGGATATCCTCGAAAAAATGGGAATCCCGATCCTATCAACAGACTACGATCTGAGCGATTATGATCTGCTAATCGACAGTCTCATTGGATACGGGCTTGAGGGCAATCCTCGGGACAAAGTAGCTTTGATGATCAGGCAGGCAAATGGGAGCGGCCAGCCAATCTTGGCCATGGACCTTCCCTCAGGGATGAACGCAACGACCGGGGAAGCATATGACCCCTGCATCAAGGCGACCGCTACCCTCACATTAGCACTGCCAAAGACCGGGTTTCTTGCACCACGCGCGGCCCAATACTTGGGCGATTTGTACCTCTCTGATATCTCAATACCTCGAAAGGTTTACCGGAGCTTTGGCCAGGAGAACGTTCTGTTCCAAAAGGATAGCTTACAGAAGATTTAGGCAGCCATTACTCTGCCGTCAGCAAGGCGACCCTGGAGGAATTCGCTCGAAACTCGGAAAGCTAGTTTGGGCCCTTTGAAGGGCGCGAGCGGCTATTGAGATAGGGCATCGATTACTTGCTGCGTGTGAGCATCTGCCTTGACGGGATCGAATACTTTCTCGACGATCCCCTTCTCATCGATGATGAAGGTAACGCGTCTTGCCATGTTGGATTTCTCGTTCAAGACGCCATAGGCCCTCGTTATGCTCTTGTCAGAATCCGCGACCAGCTGGAAGGGTAGATTGAATTTTTGAGTGAAGTGTTGATGAGACACGACGTTGTCAACGCTCACGCCCAAGACCTCAGCTCCTAGCTCGCGAATTTTCGCATATTGATCTCTGAGACCGCAGGCCTCGATGGTACAGCCAGGAGTATCGTCTTTCGGATAGAAATAGAGAACAACTTTCTTTCCCTTGTAATCTTCAAGCTTCACCACATCACCTGTCGTCAAGAGAGATGTGAATTCGGGAGCACGGGTCCCGGTTTGAATACTCGTGGTCGCTTGCATGATTTTGTCAAGGAAGCATCGTCTCTTTTATGGGCATCGCTCATTAGAGATGCAGGCTGTCTGATTCTCCCTGCTCTCCAAGCCTTCTACTCGCCCGGCCCTAGACGTTACATGTGTCGAAGAGATCCGATCAGAGAACGCGATAGGTACTGGATCCTCATTGAGAGAGTTCTGCGGAAAATCTGCTGAACTCGAAACACTTTTTTTGCGGACAAACCCACTTTCTGTATAGTCTCGGATGAGTTGCGGCCCCTCCCTACCTCTCATCGAAGAACATGATAGCTTTCTACCCTGAAAGGTATCCAAACAAGGGCAATTGATGATTTTCCGGTGGACATGAAACACTAGTTTAAAATACATAGCACCTCGAAAACAAGTTGTTTTAGGGAAGACCGGTCGGAAGAGAGACCTAATCCTAACTAAAGCAAAGCGTGTTTGAGGTTTAGATGAATGGCTAGAATAGTGCTCACAGCTGACGCAACCCAGATGAGCGAATACTGGGGTATACCCCTGCTCCCCTTCTTCAGCTGTGCCCCAGCTGAGAAGGTTCCACGAATCGTATTCGACTTCCTTTCCCCCCAGGTCAAGCACAGCAACGGGGTTGCACAGATGGCGCCCTACGGGCTAAGAAAGCTGGAAGCCTCAATCCTTAGGACTTACAAGCCCGAGGAAGTCGTGGTCGCCCATCCTGACCACATCGCCAAGTTCGTCAACGAGGACACCCGAATAATCGGAATATCAACCATGGACCCTCTGGGGCTTGGACCCGTCAGCATGATGTTCACTGACGGAGGACAACTAACAGCGTACACGAAAAAGAAATTCCTTGAGCTGGTTTACGAGGTAAACCGAGCTAGAAAGCGGTTTCCCAAGGCAAAACTAGTACTTGGCGGCTCAGGCGCTTGGCAGATGGAAACCAAAAACGAACAGACCAGAGCCCTTGGCGTCAACCACACCGTGATCGGAGAGTGCGACCATGTCATACAAGACATCTACAACGACATAGAATTCAACGGTGCATCAGAGTTCATCCACGTCCCCCGCGGACCAAAGCTAGAGCAGATCCCGGACATCGTTGGAGCGTCAACTCACGGGCTTGTCGAGGTCATGAGAGGCTGCGGCCGCAACTGTCAGTTCTGCGAGCCAAACTTGCGCACCGCGAAATACTACCCAACTGACAAGATCGAAAGAGAGATTGCGGTCAACAGGAAGATTGGAAACCCTAACGTCTGGATTCACAGCGAGGACATTTTCCTCTACAAACTTGAAGACAAGAACGGGTTCATGCCCAACCACGAGGCAGTGGTCGATCTCTTCAAGACAGTAATGACTCAGGGCGGGATCACATATGCTAACCCGACCCATGGTACGACAGCGCCCGCGGCAGCTGATCCAGAGCTCATCAAGGAAATATCCGAAACGGTCCGCGCGAAGGATGACAAGTACATCGGCATCCAGTCAGGACTGGAGACTGGCTCCACTGAACTCATCCGCAAATACATGCCTTTGAAGGTGAAACCCTTCAGCCCGAGTGAATGGCAGGAAGTCATCTACAACGGCACACGAATCTTCAACGAGAACTACTGGTTCCCAGCCTACACCCTCATCGTAGGATTACCAGGAGAGACCACTGACGATGCGATTGAGACTGTCCGTTTGATCGATAAAATGGAGCATGGGCTCCGAAAGGAGATCGGGAACCGGGCCCACTTCACTGTGACGCCTCTCAGCTTTGTTCCGCTCGGCGTTTTGAAGAACAAGGGCTTCTTCAATATTGATGAGGCAATTGATGAGGCGAGGTTCTGGGTCATCTACAGAAGCTGGAGACACACAGTGCTGGAGCTACACTCAATGCCGCCGACGCTCATGAAGCTGAACCCGGCCTTCAAAGCCATATTCACGACTCTATGCTGGTTTGGCTCAAAAAAGATTCTGGACAGCATCAAGGCCTGGGGACGATCCCTAGGATACGACGCTGACAAGAGTCTTCGACTGAACTAGAACGATCCTTCGGTTCGCTTTCTCTTGACGACTCTTCCTTTTCGTAGGGTCCCGAGAACCCGCCGGACCGCGTTTCTCGGTCTGGGACAACTCTCCTCTATTCGCTGGCTCAAAGCACTCTCCCTCTGATTACTTCTCGGGCCAATGGCAAGAGTCCACTCCTACCACCGTAACCTATATCGCCGAAGAGAAGCCAAAACATCTCATCCGGTCTATCAGTGGCGCGAAAGAACTCGGACTTTATCCTGGCCCCTCTGTCCGTGAACAATCCGACCGTGTCTACCCAGCCCTTCGAGAGAGAACTTGCGACGTGCGCGAATCTGGTGCATATTCCGCAATCATTGTCATAGAGAAGAACAGGTCGACCAGCAGTCATTTGGACGGGCAACTAAACCTAGTCCTCATTGTAGAGACTGGTGCGGTCAACCGTGTAAACTTTCTTTCTTCACAGGAAGATCCGACTAATGTCAGCTGCGATTATTCCCTCGAGCTAGACCGTAGGAAACGAGAGTACAGAATGGATACTGGCTCAACGAAAATTGAAGGATTTCAGTCGCGAGATCTGTCTTGACTGATCAAGGACGGAAAGGTGCGTTGAGCACCCTGTCCGGAGCTTGGCCCATTTCGTTGGGATTTCTGCGTTTCAAGGGTCGGGGATGACGCTCCATCGGCTGCCAGTCCTGTCGGAATATTCCTGAGCTAAATCGAACTGCTATGGAGGTTCTTTTTCGCATGTTTCTCTACCTATAACCATGCGAGGGTGTGGGATATTGACTGGGGAGAAGGTTATCCAGTCAACGAGAATTGTGTAGATCTAGCTGTTGTCTTCTGTTTCTGGAAGAATGCGGCTGATTCTGTCGAAGAGTTCGTAGCCTGCGGCGATCGAAGAGTGTGTCTCAACTTCGTTCGTTGGTTGGCTCCAGACCAGAATTTCCGCGGGGGCAAGCCGCACTACTAGTTGGAATCGTCCATCTTCGGTGATCCAGTAGAGCGATTGGCCGGATTCGCTGGTGGAATATCCTAGCCAGCGGAAATTCTTGAACCATCGACCTTTCAGTTTCGATGTGAAGAGGTTGGGGTCGATTCCTGGAGGAAGCTGGCCTCGGATAACGGGCTCTCCCTCGTCGAGATGTCGGGTCGTCTTTTTCGAGTGATGCAGGACCTTGTATCCTTCGTCCGTCTTTAAGACGAGATTGTCGTCTTCGAGACGTTTGAGGATCCTTGTTAGTTTTTCTTGGTGCAGTCCGAGCCTTCTCTTCATTCCTTGGAAGCTGTAGGTCGCGTCGTTCTCAGATGATAGCATGTTCATTACAAGTGCCTGATCGTCTGGCGGTCTTGCGTCAAAGTGTGGGCTGATTTCGGGAGAAGGCAATCGTTTCTGAGTGGGCCTGTTCGCCGGCCCTTATTTATTGACGATGTTACTGTTTGTCGTTTAGTGGAAACGGGCTCGACCCTGAGCTAGAATTGAATCGACGTTTGCTTTCCAGGCCTCGAACTGCGACGGGTCTTTTGGATAGTTCTGGTATAGCTCGTTCAGAGCCCGCATCCTCGCCATCGTGAACACGAGTCCGCTGAACGCCTTGTACGATCCTAAGCCTCTGAACAGTTTGACTATTTTCTTTGCGGCGGAGAGATGGGGCATTTCCCCCAGCGATATCTCTGTAGCTTCATCGGATGAGAGGAAGTGTCTCATTCCATAGTTGATCTGGTCGTTGTTGAGTGTCTGTAGATACATGCGAAATACCTCCAACCCGGCCGTTTTGTTGCCGTAATGATTGACGAAGTCGAGGTTGTACTGCCAAAGCTGTTTCTCGCTGAAATCGTTCGCCTCTATGGCACGGACTGCGGTTTCTCCGGCCATGACTCCGCCTATCAGTCCTGGGCCTATGCCGCCGGCGCTGATCGGGTTGGGGAACCATGCCGCGTCTCCACAGATCATGTAGCCGTTGGCGACAAGGCAGTCGTTCTGGTGTCTAACTGAGACCTGCCAGGACCCTGTCAGGTTGCTATCATCGCTCAGCGGCTGAATATCCTTGAACCGGTCATCTGCCGCCAGCCAATCTTTCAGGAGAGCGCTGAGAGGCTTAGAGCTTCTCTTCTGCTGGATGCCAAGCCCAATGTTGACCTTGTCTTCGGATTTTGGAAAGAGCCAGAGATAGCCTCCGGGCGCCTTTTCCGCGTCGAGGTAGATGTCGCAGTGGAACGGTTCCACTTCAATGCCGTCCCGGAGTTTCGCGTTCAGACGCGCTGTCGGCTCTACATCGTCCTTGTTGATCTCTTTCTCAATATGACTGGGAATCGGAAGATTCCGGCGAAGCTTCGTGGACATTCCTGAAGTGTCGATGATAAGTTTGGTTCGAATCTCGAACTCTTGATTGACG
>MNGN01000025.1:0-10366 GCA_001918745.1 Crenarchaeota archaeon 13_1_40CM_3_52_17
CAGTTGGGAAGCATCATCCGGCCCCGTTGGCTTTCCTATCAGGTCCCCCCGATGGACGGGAATTTCTTTGTCGTTGAATCTGAGGGTTCCGGACCCTTCAAGAATCAGATAGTATTCATCGACTTCGCTGTGGCTGTGTAATCGAGCGGACGATTCACCGTTCTCGATCACTTCGACCCTGAAGGCAGTCCGACCAGGCCCGAGCAACGGCATGAGGAACCGTGTATAGTATCCTTCGCGTTTTCTCGTTAGCGAACGTTCAGATCCATCTAGCTTACTATCATCAAAGACGTTTATGACCGGTTTCCTCCAGAGGTTCTCTGAAAGCACCCCGTCCTTCTTCAGGTAAACTTCGTTTGACCAGAAAGATACTAGACGTAACAGGAAATCCATTCCCTGCTCGCTTAGAGAAGGTATCGTCAGAGTCAGCTCGCTGCTGGCGTTCCGGTTCAGGTTTCCTGCTTTCTTGCCCAGCTCGTCCCAGAGCCAATTTGTAAAGGGTATTAGTCTTCCGCCGTGTCCTTCGGGGATCGTTGGCTTCTCAAAGAATAGGGTCCAGGCGAGGTCTACTCTTATTGCCTTTTCATGTATGGCTTCCTCGAGTATGAGCTTCATTAGTGGACATTTTGTACATGTCCTTGTCCTAGAAGAGGGTTATCCCTCGCGGATGGAGCTTTGTTCCCGAATCGGCCTGGAAGAAGTACTGGTGACCTACTTGGCTTGGACAGATGCCGGGACGCTCGGTGCTCTGTGTTTTCGAGTCATGGCGAGCGCGCCGATTCCGACCGCTAATGCTGCTCCAGCTAGCACGAGGCCGTATGTTGCGAGCGAATATTGTATCGGGTCTGGCTGAGTTTGCACGCTCAAGTTGTTGGAGGATGCTCCGGAATCCATCGAGTTTCCGGACCACGTTGCCGAGATCTTCCAGGCTCCCGCCGAGTCAACAGTGTTGGTATCGGTGAAAAATCCGGTGTTATCCGTTTTGACTGTGTGAGTAACGCTGGTTCCTGAGGGGTTTGTGTAGGTTATCGAAATGTTCGCAGGGGTTGCTGGATAGAGATATCCGTTAACAGAAACGGTGTCGCCCGGTTTTGCGTTGAAGTTGGATGAGGAGAGAAGGATTACGCTGGGCGCTTTCCCAACCGTTGAGGACGCGGTATTGGAAGTTCCCATGTGAGTCTCATCGCCGTTCCATGTTGCCCTGATAGTGTATGAGCCTGGTCCCGAGGGGGTCCAGCTGGATGCGAATCGGCCTTGAGAATCGGTCATCACGGTTGCGAGTATCTGGTAGCTGCTCGAGGACCCTGTAGAATATTCCAAAAGAACCGGTGCTGAAGAGATGGTGGTCTGATCAGTAGCGTTCGTTAGCGTGCCCATGATGCTGATGGATTGGCCTGATACGGGCGATGACGGGGCTAGGGTCAGGCTGACCGTGCTATTCGCGAAGGCAACATCGCGTACTTCGAGGTATCCCTTGCCGGATAATTGACCACCGTCAATGATGTCCTGTTTTCCGGCTCTGCCGAGATCGCCTATTGTTATTGTGGATATGGGCGAGTTGATTGTGGGGGACAGGTAGGATTTCTGGAGAGTAAGGGTTGAACCGCTGAAAGACCAGACCCTAATTGTGCCGTAATAGATGTCTGTTGATCCGATAGGCATGTCTGCCTGTCCCGCGGTCACGATCTCTGTTGCTCCGCTTGCATCAACGTCGCCAGCTGCTACGTGAATAACATCTATGCTTGTCTGAGGGGAAGTGATCCAGGTAGTTCCAGCCTGCTGGGTTAGAGTTCCAGACCAGTCAGACCATACAGTGAGTTCAGCTCTCCATATTGGGAATGTCAAGTCCTGGCCCCCGACGATTATGTTTGCCTGACCGTTTCCGGTCAGGTCTTTGATCGCGACGGTTGTGGCTACAGTTCCCACTCCAGTCGTGAGCCAGTCGCGTGTTCCTTTGGGCGCGAGGGTTCCGGCGCCGGTCCATCCCCAGACGCGCAATTCACTCTGTGTGACCGTAGAATTGTTCGTGTAGCCTACGGTTACGATATCTGGTGTGCCGTTGTTGTTGGAGACATCGCCTGTGGCAACAGTGTATCCTTGGGACCCGGATCCTGTGGGACCGGGAGTAGTCCAGTTATAGAGCAAAACCTTGCTTAGGTTGACTCCGTCAAAAGACCAGATTCCGAGCTGTGCCCAGTCATTGGGACCAGGCATTCGATAGTAGCCTAGGGTTACTATCTGGTGAACGCCGTTGTGGCTCCAGATGGCGATGCTGCGAGTCTCAAGCGCGTTTCCAGGCCCTGTGAAGTTGTACGTTTTCTCTTTGACGAGGGACGAGCCGGTCCAGCGGAAGATGCCGATCTGAGAGGCAATAGTAGGCGTTCCCGTCGAGGGACCGATGTTGGCGATGAAAATAGTATCGTTGTGACCCGTTCCGGCGATATCGTTCACTGCGACGCCGGACAGGTAATAGTTGGGAGCGGGTGGTTTGAACAGTGTGTTGTCATCAAGGACTAGGGATGTTCCCGACTTGTGGTAGATGCGTAACTGGCCGAAGTTGGTGCCGTTGTTATAGTTTCCAACGGTGACGATATTGTTTGTTCCTGATGAGGCAGCGTCGGCCATTGTTACGCCGCTGGCCACCGCGTAATTAGCGATTGTTGAAGGCCAGGTATCAACCAGGGTCTGGTTCAAGCGATAATTCGCGTTTGCGTGAGGAAGAGAGATTATCGATAACGGTAAGAGGAAGAGGATTGCAAGCGAAACGGATCGGCGGTTCAATGTGGGTCTCGCGCAGAACGATCATGACTTGCCAAAACAGTTCTGATACCCAACAAAACAAGAACAGGTTACCAGTTGTCGGGTTTCCCAGCTGTGATCGTGTAGGATCGCTGTCGCATCGCCCAATGTCAGGCTACAGAAACAAACCTAACACACTGATAACGATTCCAAGAACCATCATGAACAAGGAATCAAACTGACGGTTCCGCTTATACGGGACCTTCTTCTTAAGAAACCACCACGTATGAACACTGTAGACCACTCCGACGTCGAAACGAGAATTCCGAGGCCAATCAAACTGACGTCCAAGGCTTGTTCGCGACCCTAACGTCGAGTATCAAACGCGGGTCGCATAACTAATCTGTAAACCAGCTTGCCGAGTTCGGCCAGAGCCAGTTTGTAAATGGTAGTAGTCTTCCTCCGTGGCCTTCGGGGATCGTTGGCTTCTCAAAGAAAAGGGTCCAGGCCAGGTCTACTCTTATCGCTCCCTCACGCACGGCATCTTCGAGTGTCAGTTTCATGGTCGCAGATGTCGTGTTGGAATGTCTTGTTGAGGATTTATCTTTCTCGGAGGTTCAGCGTTGTAGATTCTGCGATGTCTTTGGAATGCTGGGAAGGCCGAAGGGCCTCGTCCTCAAGCGGTTTAGCCAGAACGAGACTATAGGAACGTACCAGATGAAGAGTCTGATAGGCACTCCGAGGAAGAACCAGTCCCATGGAACAGCCAGAGATAGCAAGATTATGATTGTCAGAAGAGTTAGCCTGTTTCGGATTCTTCTGGGCCTTACCATCTGGTCGCCGTCAACAAGTTGTTTCTCTTCTTGTGAGATGATGTGTGCGAATCCAGCGAGGATGAGAAGTGTGCCTGCGTAGTCGATCGCGAACAGGATTGACGCGTAGTCTTGATCCACAGCAGTGTTGTACAGGGACACTGCCTGGTCGAACAGGTAGGGGATTATGGCGACAAGGATCAGCAGTAAAACGTTCAGGAATGTTACGAGACGAGTCTCGACAGGCAATACGGACATGTCGCTGGTATAGATGATCCAGCTGGTGATCAGGATCATGAAGACGAAGAGAAACTCGAGAATATTCCTGTTGATATCGCTGGCAGTGGAAGCCTGGTTGTTGGTTATGACCAGGCTGATGGCGCCGATAGATAGAGAGAGTCCGTAGATCAGGTCGGACAACGTCTTTGGTCGGGGCCGCGGATGTTTGCGGTGTTGCTCTCCCTCTTGCACTGACATTATCCAACTCGTTGCCTCGCTCGGTTATGATGACTTGTAGAAATAGACTGGGATGGGCCCCCGTCTTCTCACCCAGATAGGATCCTCGCGTATTCTTCAGCCTAGCCTGGCGTTTTTGAACATCTTGATCCTTGGTTTCTCGGATTCTTGGGCTGGGATGTTTGGCTTGTAGAGCTTGTCGACTTCTATCTGGAGCACCATCATCAATTCCTTGATCTTCATCGGCACGGCCCTCCTTCCATCCCATTCGTAATAGACATCGACCACTTCCCTTACGAATCCACGAGCTAAGCTGATCCATTCCAGGCCCAAGACGATCTCCTTCGTCAATTCGTGGCCTTGAACTTAGACGCGTCAGTAGACTGAAACTATTCTGATCTGCCGCGTTTCACCTTTCCGAGGGGCGCGGCAAAGCACTTTGACTACCCAGCCCGAGGGCGGTCGTGATTTCGCGGGTCTTCCCAGTATCACCGAACAGATCGAAAATCCCCAGGCAACACCCTTTCGCAGATACATAACAACATAGACCGGTGAGCCAAGCCTGTGGGTGTAAGAAATCGTCGATTTCCTGAATTTTCTATCAGCAGATAGCTTTCGATGGCACGATAATCGCAAGTATTTATTAAGAATACAACCCACCATCAAAGGTCCTACTTGCTCAAAACTGAGAATGGGAAAAGGCGTGACCCTTGAGAGGAATACCCTTTCTCCTCGCGTTAATTCTGTTGCTCGGAGTCGCTTTCTCTATTCCATCCCTGACTCACGCAAGCAATCCCAGTACAACGCTGACGATTGACGGATCGGCTCTTCAAGGCTGCAGTCACTACACGAACTCATGTTCCACTCTTTTCAGTACTTCAGGCTCTAATGACATTGTAATTGTTTCTGCGTTTGAAACTCTCGATCTTCAAGCCAGTTGTTCCTTCTCTATCAAGGACACTGCAGGACTCTCCTGGGAGCTGAGGGCTGCCGTGTCGGGTAGAAACGATGGAACGACGGCGAGCGACAGAGACCAGATAGCCGAATTCTGGGCGAGGAGCGCAAGTCCACTATCTTCCGACAACGTTACTGAGTCGATACTGGGCTGTGCCAGCTATGAGTATGGTGGCGAGTACAACGGACTCATGGTCTATGGCATCAGCGGGGCGAACTTTCAGAATCCCTTCGACGCTAACAGTTCCCTGCCCGCGTCGGTCAGCGGCCACAATGGCATACCGGCTGCTCTCATATCAACTAGCAATCCTAGTGACATCGTGATAGGAGTCGCACTGCAGAGCACCTATGGAGTATTGAGCCCAGGATCAGGGTTCACTCTCATCAGTACAGGTGGCGGGTACTCGGTCTCCGAATACGCCGTTGTCAATTCGCCAGTCACCAACTTCCCTGTGACGTTCAGTGATGGCGCAAACTGGTACTGGGAGGTTATAGCTGACGCGGTTCAGGCAGCGAATACTACGCCCGACTTCGGTCTCAGCACGAGTCCCAGCAGCCTCACTGTCACCGCCGGTTCCTCTGGAACATCCACCGTCAACGTGACCCGTATCAACAATTTCAATGGCACGGTCAATTTGCAGGCAACCGTGAGCCCGGCTGGACCAGGTCTAAGCCTCAACCCATCCAGTATCCCCATTCCCCCTGGCGGGTCTGGAAGCGCTGTTCTGACCGTTTCAACCACTAACGCTACTGCGCCAGCCATTTACAAAGTAGCGATAATTGGGACAAGCGGCTCGGGTTCACACATGACCACGGTCACTGTCAACGTCGTCGCCCCGGTGACTGGCCCACTTCGCATCGACGCCTCGACTGTGGCGGGATGCGGTCACAATACCAACTCCTGCTCAGCGACGTTGAGCACGCTGCACGGATCTGACCTAGTTATTGTCTATACGATGGAGAGTCTTGATCTCCAGCCACGCTGCAACTTCTCTGTCAACGACACTGCGGGATTATACTGGACATTGAGAGGAAGTGTCTCCGGCAGAAACGACGGGACGACAGGAACTAACCGGGATCAGGTCGCAGAGTTCTGGGCCGCGAGTCCCAGCGTGCTTTCTTCCGACACTATTACCGAGTCGATATCAGGCTGCGCGAGCCTCGAATACGGAGGCGAGTACAACAGCCTGCTGGTTGTCGCAATTGCAGGGGCCAACCTTAGTACTCCGTTCGACCCCAACATTTCTCTGCCGGGATCTGCTAGCGGATACGGCAACACACCCACACTGACATTATCCACTAGTAACAGCCAGGATCTAATAATCAGCGCTGGACAGCAATCGAGCTACGGAACACTAACTCCGGGACCCCGGTCTACGCAAATATTCTCCAGCGGACCAGGCGGGTCAGCAGAGGAATATCAGATTGTCAACGCGCCACAAACAAACCTGACAGTAACGTATGTTGACGACGCGACCTGGTACTGGGAGATTATGGCTGACGCGGTGCAAGCTGCTCCGCCTGACCCCCAGGTTCAGCAAACGGTAACTTTTGACGGGGTTACCTTATCGCTCTCCGGGAACTTTATCGTGAACACAACCAGCAAGACAGTGACTGGAACAATATCGGTCACTGCGACAGACAGCACCACCGGGCAGACACTGTTCGCAAAGACCTTTACTGTATCACTAAGCTATGGGTCAAGGTCAACGGCAAGATTCGTGCTTTCAATACTCGCGGGCAGCTCCTGGCTGGGAGCCACATGTAGCATTAACGCTTCCACTGACACGGCGAGCTGTATAGTGTCTCGAGACCCCGACGTGAACCATGATGGATCAATTAGCTTGCAAGACGTGTCTCAGGTCTTTTACGCGTACGGTTCGTCGAAGGGGGATGCACGATACAATCCCTCACTTGACCTGTACGGGTATGGAACTATCAATCTATTTGACGCGTCGCTTGCAGCCATTGACTACGGGTTGCCTGTTCTTAGCTAGCCCGAGAGTCCAAGCCCAACACATGTAGGCAATACCGCCTACAAGCCTGCCACCACTGCACCAGCGGGTCTGAGATGAATCCGGGCTCTACCAGCTACCGGGGTTATTCTTCGGACTCCAATTCTACTCGGTACTACCTGTTCGTTGGGCTTCGGAAAGAAAAAGGGGAGTGCTCATAAGAGCACTAGTGGGGGTTCCTAGCAGAGGAAGTAACAGTTTGCGCGGACATACTCGTCCTTGTAACGGTTTACCGTATGCCCGAAGGCAGCTCGGGTGGTTGCAGGGCTGGGGATTCCTATTTCGCGTTTTAGCGGAGAGAGGTATTTGGTTACGAGTGCCTTGGTCTGTTCGCCGATACACGCAACACCCCGGTTCGAAAGTATTGACGAGCCGATTAAGCTCGGGAGATTTCCCAAAGAGTCGCCTGTCCAAGAGAACACGTCGCAGGATTCTGCTTCCGCGTCATGTTTCTCGAAAAGTGACGCTTCGGCTTTGTTTGCAGTTTCCAAAGTGAGCAAATAGACGCGCCGATCCGTGACGCTCGCGTTGAATCCTTCGAGCTTTCGGACTACTGTTTTGCCATCGCCGTAGAATGCATGTACTTCAGGAGAAAATGACATGTCGGTGCATGGAGGAGCCATCTGTTTCTTCATGGACACAACCCATGCTAGGGGCTCCATAAGAAAGAGTCAGAAACTGACGTACGAAGTATGGTGAAAGATCTTAGTTCCCTGCTAGAACGACGCTTCTCTAATTCTTCTCTGAGAGAGTAGCAAAACTGCTACCGCGGTAATGCCAAGTCCTGATACTAGATATGTGGTAGGAAGGCCTATCATATCCGCTATTGAACCAGCAACTGCCCCTGCGATCGATCCTGCCACCAGGGAGGTCGCGATATACGTGCTCAACACGCGGCCCATGAGGCGTTTTGGAGTGGTAGCTTGGAAGAACGACATTACCGTGATATCATAGACGGATATGCTAAGGCCTGCGACGACAAACAGCCCGAGGGCGAAAGCCAAGCTTGTGTTGATGCTCAGCAGCCCTATTGCGACAGCAAAGAGGAGAGGGGAAAAGAGAAGAGAACGTCCGATGCTTTTTCCTTTGACAACCCTTCCGGCTGCCAAATAGCCGATGATTTGGCCGAGGGTCAGAGCGGCAAGAAGTAATCCGAAACTTTGATCTACTATGTGCAGGACTACTGAGGCGTAGACTATTGGAAAGGCCGTCGCGACTGTGAAGAAGAAATCTATTGGGAGAAATGCAATTATCACGTTCCTGGTTGTCGGAGTACGGGATAGGTAGGTTGCTACCTCTTTCATCCCAGATCTGAGCGACAATTGTCTAGGTTCGACAGCGTTTGTTATCCCTGTCATGGGAACCATTGTAACAGCCGCAAGAAGAAATGTCAGGCCGCTTAGCAGAATTGTGCCGAGGGCACCGAGCACAACTAGGGTAACAATGCTTGTGCCATAGATTAGAAGCTGTGTCACGTCGCCAGTAGATTCGAGGAGTGCATTTGCAAATGGAAGTTCGTCTGAACCGACAATCTCCGGGATGATTGCGTGTCGAGCTGGGTGGGAAAACGAGCTAGCGAAGGAGAGTGCCGCTACAAACGCGAGGATCACAGCAATTTGCGATGCTACATTAAGAAGGCTCAGAGCCAGTAGTATGATTAGAGCCGACCTGGCAACATAGGTATAGATTATAGTACCTCTCTTGTTCCATTTGTCCAAGTACGTCCCGACGACGAGACCAAATGAAGCGTTTGGTGCCGTCTGAGCGACAAATAGAAGACCGATGGCGAAAGCCGATCGGGTTACTGTGAAAACCAGCCATACCACTGCCACTTGAAAGAAAACTGCGCCCATAGACGCAAAAGTGCTCGAAGCAAGGAGTGCCGCAAAATTTCTGTCTCGGATGAGTCTGGCGTAAGGACTCCAGGAGTTCAATGGATGGGTTCTGTCAGCATGGCCCGTCAACTTCGGATCAGAGATCTATACGTCTTCAGCCAACTAGTTCCCTTTTCCGTTGTCACGTAAGAAACTCGGTCAGCTCCGTCTACAGTGCAAATCAACCCGCCATCGACTAGCTCTTCGATGCATCGTTTTGCAAGTCGACGGTTCAGATTAACATACACAATGATCCTACTGAGAGATAGACCGTCACAGCACGCGGCTTTGAGGATAGAGTAATGTATGTCGAGGTGAGACCTCCTGGGCCGGAGACCTCTTAACAACTGCGGAGTAACCGAATCTGCCGGGGACAGTTTTCTTAATAAGAATATTGTTTTGGTTGAATGTGGTGTGTTTGTGTCTCATTTCTGAACCAACATTACATTTGTTTCAGAGGGTATTCCGATCGGTCTTTGACTCGTTGTTAGCCTCAAAAAACTGACCTACTTTCATCCTATCAACTAGAACTCATGAACGCCCGGTTGGTCGTGAGGCCTTTCCTCTCCAATAAACTAGATCTGGGTAAGTGCAGCCGCTGGAAAAGCTCTACCTAGGCTAGTTCCTGTAACAGCGTAGGTTCTACTTTGCGATAAACTAGACTCGGATCCAAAATCTCTTTGTGAACGGTCAGCAGGTCCTTCTTGATGGATATCCCAAACAGTCTCTCGTTTTCTTCCAGAAACGGAAGAATGAGCTCCCAGTCTTTCATTGTGAAATCTACCAGTCTTCCGCCGTTAAGTTGGTCGCTGGTAACTCGCCGGTGAGGGTCTCGGATGAAAATGGCTCCACCCGAGGCTAGGGAGAAGAGGTTGCCTCCCGGATACGGTGTTTCTTGCTCAACGAACCGTCCATCATGTGTTGTCTCTAAACCGTTAACCACCACGAATCCACCACCATCGTATGGGTCTCCAGCCATGAAGGACTCAGCTAGATAATCGAGGCACGTCCCATTGATCACAACCTTGGGCTTACCGACGGCATTGATGAGTGGTCTCCCAGCCGTGTTGCCTAGCAAGTAGACGTGGCCTCCTTTCGCAGCATACATGAACGCCTGTCCAATGTCACCATGAACCACCAATTTTCCATACTTCATTATCTGGGCAGCTTGGTCTTGAGCGGCACCATGAACGGTTATCTCGCAGCCGTCAACACCCGACGCGGCATAATCACCTACATCTCCGTAACAATCAATCTTCAAACTGTTCGTCCGTGGACCGAGGCCGCTTCCAATGAACCTGTGGCCTCGCAGGTTGTAGAGGAGAATGTTCTTCCATCCTTGGCCATATGCGTCAACCACGAACCGAGCTGCGCTCTCGTCTCCTTCAGCGGGAAACTCCAGTGCATCAACAACCAGCACTTGCTCGTCAAACCCTGGATGTATCAATCTGGATCTGTTCTTCCAGTCTAGTCGAGTGTACAGGTCATAGTTCGAGAGTGAGATAGATGAGAAGAC
>MNGN01000025.1:10490-11468 GCA_001918745.1 Crenarchaeota archaeon 13_1_40CM_3_52_17
TCAACGCTGGACGAATATACTCGTAGAATCCCGACGGGTCCTGCGTACCGGGACCCTTCTGCAGCTGTATCGCAATACTCGCGTTCAGGGAGACCGAAGAGCCCACATTCGGCAACCAGTCCTGTTTGGGAAGATCGATGATATTTCCAAACTTGTCAGCGCACTCCAGCTCCTTCCCATCCTCACCGTCTCTGACGGTAAAGAGAAACGCCCCACCATCGGTGAAGCTTCCACCCCTTGCATTCCAGTAAGAATCCGCAAATCTACTCGGAATTCTCTGATCTTCCTGCAATTTTCCCAGTACGGCGTTGATCGCCTGTCTCTCCGACGCAATAATCCCGATCTTGATCGGCCCCTCCTGCACCGCAAACACTTGCGGCCTCAGCATCGAAGTATCCGTAATCCCGAGCAACTGCCACGCATTCTCCTCCACATCATTCCTAGCTACAATGAAGAACCATGGGCCATCCGGGGACCCGTGAATATGCGTCGACTGTATCAATCGGTAGATCTTTTTCTTCTCCTCCGGCAGCATCTCAAAATCTCTCTCAGTTGTCGGTGCCAGAGCTTCTATCAGATATTCCAGTGGGTACTTGTAGACGCGGCTGAGAAGGTCGAACAGTAACACCGAGACCTCGGTATCCGTCAAGAACAACGGGTGAATGTTCCGCTGGGCCAGATACTCCATTATCGAATGATAATTTGCAAAATCCCCGTTATGCACCAACGCCTCGTGCAAACCCACGAAAGGATGCGCGCCGCCTGGATGCCAGACTCGGCCCTTCGTCGGATACCGATGATGACCAATCCAGACATGAGCCTTGAAGTCCTCTAATCGGTAATACTTGACAACGTCATCCCCGTAACCTACCAGTTTCAATACAACCATGTTTTTTCCATGGCTGACAACGAATGCCTTCTTCTCGCCCAGAGAGGAATAGTACTGCTGATTCAGTCGGTAAGAGTTCTGGTAGAGAA
>MNGN01000050.1 GCA_001918745.1 Crenarchaeota archaeon 13_1_40CM_3_52_17
AAAGGTTAAGACAAATGAGTGTAAGAATGCCAGCGTTTTCAAGTGCACTGCTGGTTAAGCTACTTACTATATTGGCAACCATCGCCCTCCTTGCAATGCCGCATATTGCAAAGAAGCTTGTCGAAAAGTTTAGCGCCAGCGATTTTGCT
Organism: Crenarchaeota archaeon 13_1_40CM_3_52_17; assembly: GCA_001918745.1. Classification (GTDB taxonomy): domain Archaea; phylum Thermoproteota; class Bathyarchaeia; order 40CM-2-53-6; family 40CM-2-53-6; genus 40CM-2-53-6. The sequence continues at coordinate 150 of MNGN01000050.1, forward strand.
GCCGCTGTAATTGCGCAAAACAAAGAAGTTTTCGACAGATTAGCCGAAATGTAATGGCACGACGACAGCAGCTTATAATTCTCTATCCTACATCGAATCACGTCGAAGACTTCCACACCACTCTCATACAACAGCGCGGTTCCACTGGCTACATGTCCCAGGGCATGGTAGACGGGTGTTTGGAATGGGCACAGACTGACGTTTTCAACTTTGTTCCATTTCCTAGCTTGCTAAGAAGGGCCGCCGCGATGATGTACGCCTACATAAGTTTCCACCCCTTCGCAGATGGAAACAAGCGGACGGGACTGATGACTACTTCCTTTTTCTTTGTCATCAATGGATACACATTCACAATAACGTCAGATGCATCAGAGTTTGCCGTGGAGACCGCGCGAAGATGTGAGGACGAAAAGGGACCTCAATTCCTGAGGAAATTGAAAGGATTTCCAAATGGTTGGTATCAAGAGTAAGCTATTCGAGTCTGACATTGGCTGCTTATCGAAAAGTGAGAAATTCTCTTCCACCTCATGCCTCAACTGATGAACTTTTGGTGGCTCAGGGATGGAATAGCTACTATCGTCTTTGGCGGCTTCAGACGACGCAACGGTTCGCAGAACTGATTGGGAAGAAACCACCGGGGATGAGGGATCTTCTCCGAGATCTGTTCAAGAGCTAACATTGATTCCAAGATTGTCAAATTGGTTCCAGACTAAGACGCGCACTTGCAGTGTGGAGCCTCGGGCGGGGTTTGAACCCGCGACCCTACGGGGCAAACGACCCGGTTTGCCTTTCCGCTTACGAGGCGGATGCTCTCCGGTGTGAGAAACATCTACCAGGCTGAGCCACCGAGGCACCAAGCCAACGCTCGACAACGCTTTGACTTAAGGGGGTCAAACCAATCTCTCCTCTAAGCACGTGGACCGACAACGAGACTGTGGACCATTTAGTATGGCATTTTTACCGGAATCGAGATCGACTTAAACGCATCTTCAATGGGCAAGAGGAGTTACGCCATGAATCATTGGTCTATTACTACCTCGGAGAATGTCACTCGATAATTGAAAGGTTGAGAATTTTCAGCTATGCTACAAGCGCGATGGAAAGAGAGTTAGAAGAACTGCTCAAGATGTTCAGAGGATTCCGCGAGAACGCAAGAAGCGACTTTTCTGACAGAGTACTACTGGACCTTAGAGAAATTGTTTCTGAACATTTGAAATGGATAAAGACCTTCAAGGCAGCGCTGGCAAAGAACAAGCAAATAACTGATTCCTGGGACGAAACGGAAATTGAGATCGGGCTCTTCGAGCTCCGAGAGTGGTTTGAATACGCTGGAATGGGGATGGAGCTTACTCGGGAAAGACTTCCTATCGATGGCCTCACGAAGTCCATTGCAGAATATGATACGATGTTCCGAGAGTTAGTACCTATTGCATCAAGGCAATGTTCTGAAAGAAGTTGGATAAGCCAGAGACCTGACACTTATCCGCAGATGTTCTGGTGGCGCAAGACGGCTTGGGAGACGGTCTGAGTGAACCAAGAACGAGAGTGTCCCTAAGATAGTTCTGACGATTGTCGTATTCGGCATACCGTCGGAATTGTTTGGATGCTTCAGGGGTCGTGATCGTTGAACGTCAACGGACTTCAAAAGCTCCAGCTAAATTCAAGTATCTGACTTAAAGCTCCTACCATAATCGACCATCCTGCAACTCGATGACAAGTCTAACAGAACGAGAAATAATCTGCATACTCACAAAACAATTCGCCCGCCAACTGAGGCCCCTACTTGGCTTCAACGATGACGTGTCCGCAATCCCTCTCTCATCGAAAACATGGATCATTGTCAAGACAGACATGCTTGTGGGAAGCACCGATATCCCGCCTGGAATGACAATTCAGGAAGCGGGACGAAAGGCCGTCGTTGCCGCGGTCAGCGATTTCGCCGCAAAAGGCGTCCAACCAACGGCCCTGATGGTGTCCCTGGGACTCCCCGGGCCGGTCGCTAGGAAGACGGTTCAAAATATTGCGTTTGGGCTAAGCCAAGCAGCGCGAGAATACCATTGCAAGATCATCGGCGGTGACACCAACCAAGCCGATGATCTCGTAATAGACGTAGCAGGCGTTGGAGTCGCGAACCCGAAGAAGCTGGTTCGACGAGACGGAGCACGGGTCGGGGACGTTGTCGCCGTAACGGGACCTTTCGGGAACCCTGCCGCAGGTTTGAGAATCCTCATGTCAAGGGAAAAGAAGAAACTCGCAAATCATACCTCGCTTGTTAACGCAGTTCTTCGCCCGAAGGCCCGTTTGACAGAAGGAATCATCCTCGCCAAAAGCGGTGGAGTCACAAGTTCCATTGATTCAAGCGACGGTCTGGCTTGGAGCTTGCACCAGATCGCACGAGCCAGTCTCGTGGGGATCAACCTTCACACAATTCCGGTTGCCCCTGCCGCACAGAGTTTCGCCAAAGAACGTCGCATTTCCGCGATAGAACTCGCGCTATACGGGGGTGAGGAGTACGAGCTTCTCGTAACCGTTGCGCCAAACAGGTTCTCCAGCTTGAAAAAACGCGTTCCATCGCTAAAGAGAATTGGCATTGTGGAAAAGGGGAGTGAGGTAGTAGCTCACCTTGACGGGAGGCGGATTCAGGTCGAAGAACGGGGCTGGGAACATTTCCGATAACATTCTTCTAGATCTCATGGATTGATTGTCATTCTCGACCGTAATCTAGAAGAACTCCGTGAATGCGCTTCAACGCGTATTCCATGTCCAAAGCGGTTGACGTTTACAACGTTCCTCGTGGTGCAGCCTACCTTACAACTCAGCAGATAATTACCTACGCAACCTACTTCATCTTTTACGCTTTGCTCGCCCGCGTTCTTACCACATTAGAAGTTACTCAGACAGGCGTTCTGCTTGCGACGCAGGCAGCATTCGTCGCATTGACACAACTCGGCCTGCCCTCATCTGCAACCCGTTACATTTCCAGCAACATTGCCAGAAACGACCCCGAGACCGCTGGTGCTGTTGCAAGAACCATCCTGAAGCTATGCGCAATGACAGGTGGAGCCGGGTTTGTTATAGCTGCCATTGTCTCACCGATCATAGGCCCTTCATTTCTTGGCAGGCCTGATGGTGGAAGTCTCCTGTTAATCACTTTCGCATCAGGACTCATGCTGGACTTTGTTCTACTGTTTGGAGCGTATTTCGTTGGGGTAGGGTCCTACGCCAGAAGCCTCTACCAGAACGCAACCTACGTACCATTGAGCCGTGGGCTCGGGCTAGTCCTCGCCCTACTGGGTTACAAAGTCCTTGGCATAGTTCTCGGTTGGGCTATTGGGGGTTTGGTCGCCCTCGTTCTCTCTTTCTATCTTTGGCATGGCCGTCTTCCTTCTCAATCGTCTCACCCAGTGAAACCTCTTTTGATGTTCAGCTTGCCTGTCTTTGGCGCTGCTCTCATCGTTTTTGGGCAACAATACGGTGACTTCGCAATCCTGACCGCGCTATTCGGCATTCTCCCGTCGAATGGGATCTACTACGTAATTGTAGCTAGCGTAAGCTCATTATCCGTTCTCTGGATCCCAGTTACTCAGGCGCTCTATCCTGCTCTCTCAGCGAGTCACGCCACTGAAGAAACCCAAGCTATTTCTGAACGATTGTCCATCGCATTCAGATTGACGAACCTAGCAGTTCTTCCGTTCGGGGCCTCGTTGGCCGCGATCGCACCAACCATAATCGAATTGATCTACGGGCCAGAATACGTCAGCCAATGGACCATATTTGCGATACTGGCATTGGCCTCAATATTTACAGCTCAGGGGGCGATCCTGACAACATCTCTGCAAGCCGTTGGAAGAACCAGACAAGTTCTCTTAGTTACCATGGCTGCCACCGCAGTAGGATTGGCGGCAGTTGCAATTACGGCGAAATTCCTCGGACCACTTGGGGGAGGCATAGGCAGGATTATTCTGGGAGCAGGAATTGTGATCTTGGCGCGTCGGAGCATGGAGTCGTCCGCCAAAACCCATGTCGGAAGTGCTTTGCCCGTCGCGGTGCTATTGGCCGCCGGGGTGGGGATCCCGCTTGCAACGGTTGACTATCTTCTCATCGGTCGTCTGACTCCTCTTATGAGAGTGCCGATACTATTGGTTGTGTTCGCCTTGGCATTTGTGACCATTAGCCGGACCTTCAGGATATTCAGAGCGTCTGACTTTGGGATCTTGAAAGATGCCTTGCCTCACCGTTTTCATCCGCAGTTAAGGGCCATCGAGCATCTCATTGTCGGTCGAAGAAAAGACAAAGATCATATCTAGTTTCCGGCGGGCTCACTAGGGCCGACCCGGAACGAGGTCAGAGCCAGTGGGACATGGCTCGCTGTTGACTTATTTCTTCGCGAGACGATGTAACCCGCTTATTTGAAGACTGTCGACGATTGAACGGCCCGTCCGATTTGACAGAGGGATCTGATGGGAGAAACTTGAGGGTGGGTTAGCGACGCATGCCTGGTCGACACCTCCGCTCGCATTTAGTCGGGATCCTTCGCTGCGTATCTTTTCGTGGGGCAATCGGGTATCTCTCACATAAGAGACCGATGGCTCAAGGCGTTCGTTCTGTATCATGCAGTCCGTCGAGCATAACAACATGAGGAAACTGACCATGCCAACCGATCGCGTTGCAACTACGATCCGTGAAAACCGCCCCACTGCACGCACACGCCTTCCCTTCGGTCGGACGCCGCGAAAGGCCGCCCCTTACCTTCCGCTGGATACGAGGCTGAAGCTATACCACGCGATCAAGGGAGCTTAGGAGTCGAGGCCTAAGCTACAGGCAATTGCAAAAGCAAATTTTCGACACTACGGGGAGGGAGTTATCGAAGTCATCCGTAAGCTACTGGGTCCGAGGAATTCACAACCCTTTGGGGAGGGTTAACCCGTTCACTCCCACGGCATGTCCGGAACTTGCTTACGTTATAGGCGCGGCCCTAAGCGATGGCAACCTAAATGTTCACGAACACCATAGAGAGATTCTGCTCAGTGTAACCGACAGAGATTTCGCTGAAGAATTCAGCAGATGCCTCGCAAAACTCCTCAGCCGACCCTCGCTGTATAAAGTTCGGTGGAGCCAGAAGAGAAAGAGATGGATAGTCCAAGGAGCAAGCATCTTTCTCCACAAATTCCTCAGTCGTCAATGTCGGGAGCTCAGACCTTGGATACGACATTGCAGGAAATGTGAAACCGCCTTTCTAAGGGCATTCTACGACTCTGAAGGGTCTGTAAGTGGCGGAATTCAGGTTAGCAACACAAGCAAAGACGTTCTATTCTTCGTGAAGCACCTTTTACGCGAACTACGCATTGAAACAGGAAAGCTATACGTACAGAAAATTGCAGGGACGATTCTCAAAGACCCCCGTACGGGGAGGCTATATGCTAGAAAAAAGAATTGTTACGCATTACGCGTGCGGTCCAAATCCGTATTGGATTTCACAAACATCGTCGGATTCACTATCGAACGAAAGCAGCAGAAGCTTTTGGAGATCGCTGGAATTCGAGTTCAAACTAGATCACCTGGCGGGCCCGGAGGGATTTGAACCCTCGACCTTCGGCTCTCCTCTGATTGTTAGAGGGCCGACGCTACTGTCCGTACTGAGCTACGGGCCCAGTACGAGTCGACGAATCTCTCCAGTAAAATGCCTTACCTACACAAGTCGGCAGGATATTCTATGCTCTCAAACAAGAAAAAGTAGAATGGAACGGATGGGAACTAGTGCTAGGGCTTCTTGGGAAGATTACCGAGCCGGCTCCAAGTCAATGCAAGGAAGGCAGTCGCGATAACGAGGACCCCCAGAGTAGCAAGCGGAACCCATTGTGACAGTTGTGAGATGGATGACGGGGTATACGTCGCCACGGCCACGCTGAGCCCGAAGTCAGTTGGATTATATCGTTGGTTATCGGCGTTCCATCCCATAAGGATGCAAGCAGAGTAAATTCCATATCTAGTGTTCGTGGTTCCTCCGGGGCAATTGAACTGGGGCCTCGATGCGGCGCCCCACCAAGATGGAACAGTGAAAGACGGCGTCGTGTAGGAGACATTATTGGCCCCGCCACTAACGGAGGTCAACTCTTTGAACGGAGAGAAATTGTAGCTAATGTTCCCGCCCGTGAGCCATTTTCCATTGGTATCGTACCCGGCCCACGGATAGTACACGGTAACGTTCCGTACCTCCAGAGGATTTGAGCCGGTATTGATTATTGTGATTGTTAGCGTGCCCGTGTCGCCAGGAATGTATGCAGACTTGTCCGCTCGCCAGTTTACAGTTTGAGCATGGGCTGGCATACTGAAGGCGGCTACAATGAGCGCCAGTAGTGAGATCGCAGTAGCCGGTCGTCCGAGTTTTTTCCACATGAACATCGAGGGTCCCCTCGATCCAGTTTAAGCTGTATTGTTACCCACGACAGAGTGAGTCGGTGTTTGAATTGGTAAGCGGAAAGCTTGATACAGCCTCATGATTCGCCAACACCTGGGGCTCGTCGTCTAAGACGCCGTTGACGCGTCGGCGAAGCCTGGTTAGGACGTCGCCCTGACACGGCGAAGGTCGCCGGTTCAAATCCGGCCGAGCCCACTTGATTTTGCCCACTCTTTCGAGGGTGGCCTATTTTTCTTGACTCGGAGATTTCCCTGAGGAGGTATTAGGACAGCCCGGGTTTTCTCCCTTTGGGCTTCTCGAATTCGGCCTTTGAGCCCGCCTGCCGGAATTTTCTGGAGCAGTTCCTCTTTCAGGTAGCAATTCTTTCTGTGCAAACGACTACGTTTCCCAATGTTCCTGACGAACCATCTGAGGTTTCCCCTCCTTACTATTTCGAGTTGGTAGTGAACACTCGGCTTGCCATCTCGAACTCTCGTGCGTAAGAGGCAGTCAACTCCGAACTCGCTCATTCGTTGTGCAATAGTTCGCAGGGAGAGTCCATTTGCACTATGAATCACAAATCGTGAGAGTCTCTTGTTTCGCGTCAAAACGACCTGACCCTCCGCGTCGAATAGCCCCGCGATGTACGAGCAGTAGAGGTCCTTCGATAAGACCGGCACGTTCCATCTCTGAGTGCCAAATCTCAAATGTTGCTTGCTCAGCCACTTGACAAGGGTTCGGGAGTATACCGCCAGTCTCAGCCTCGGCTTCCACGGAGGTGGAGGTATCTCTAGATACGTGCTTGAAGCAAGGCTGAAGAGGTCGGTGACCACACTCTTGGCGATCTGTATGAGTTCGGGATCGGTCGAGTGGAACCAAATTCCATTTCTCGGGTCTACGCAGCCATCTCCTTGTAGATATCCTATGAGCCACCAGAAATCTTCATTCGTCAATATGGTCTCGTCGACAACGGGAATATTTGTCGTTGGTCTCTCATCGGTGGTTCCATTCTTCGCTGTTATTGTGTAGACGAAGGAGAAACCATTCTCAACGAAAATACTCTGCAGGACTACAAAACAATCCTTGTGCAACGCAGTGGGTCAGGAACTTGTGATTTTCAATCTGGCGAGCGAAGTTTACTCGGGGTCCGGGCTCAACTTCAATGACTAGACGTGGCTGGAGCACTTTGACTATTTTCGTATTCCAGTCGTTTCACGTAGGGGTCGTTTGGACCTAGTATGAATCCATCTGTGTCACAGATGAAAATCTTCAGTCTACTATTCCAGTGCATCGGGCGGTTGCATCGCGGACACCTAACTTCCACCAAAGGTGGTTTCATCCTCAGGTTCGAGCCGAAAAAGGAGAAGTGTAAACTAGGGTCGGATAGCTAAGACTGCTGGCTTCTAGACTATCCGTGTCCGGTTGATCTTCTTGTTTTGCCATGAGTAGCGTCGAAGCTTTGTGATCTCCCCGAAGCCGCATGCAGCGCAGCGTTTCTTCCGGACGTGGTATGAGTGTCGGCCACATCTCCGGCATCTGATGTGGGTTCCTTTTCCGCCTGCTTTTCCTAGTGAGGTGGTTCCTTTGCTACCCATCTATGGTTCTTCGCGGACGCTCGGCGCGTTGAAAGATAAACGTTGCACTGTCACGTAATCAAAGGGAGAGATATGTGGCAAGCTCCCTGAGCACCTTATCCACTTCGCCGGTCGTCTTCAAATCATCTGTTGTAGGCTCATCCTGTAAGCCCTTCGGAGGATCCTCACCGGTGAGCTCGCTAAACTCCCTTGACCAGCCGTCTGGGATTGTGTTATCCAACCTAGCTCCGGCAAGCGTTGCGAAGGCGACTGTCCAGACCCTGGGGACGTTAGCGAGTGTATATCCGCCTCCACCAAACAGCAAAAGTCGGCCTTGGCATAGTTCGTGAGCGAGTGAGTGCATCTCAGAAACAACTTCCCCGTACATATGTGTGGTGAGTCGAAGATGCGCGAGACGATCCTCCGCGTGGCCGTCTGCCCCGCACTGGACGAGAATGATCTCGGGTCGGAATCTTCTCACAATATCGGGAACAAGTTTGCGAAACGCCTTCATGTAGGCTTGGTCCCCTGTGCCGGGCGGGAGCGGGATGTTTAGCTTGAGCCCCCTTGCCTCATTCCCTCCGATCTCATCCGGGAATCCGGTTCCAGGGAAGATGTATTTTCCGCTCTCATGGAGGTCGATGTCTAACACTGAGGGATCATTGTAGAACCCGTACATGACCCCATCTCCATGATGAGCATCGATGTCCAAGTAGACAAGTCGCTTCAGCTTGTACTTCGTTTTCAGATAATTGATACTGACCGCAGGATCGTTGAAGATGCAGAATCCCGACGCTCGTTCGGGACGCGCGTGATGCAGTCCACCGGATGGGTTGAAGGCATGAGTGAATCTTCCACTCATTATCTCATCGCATCCCTCTAGGGAGGCGCCCACGACTAGACTGGTGGCTTCGAAGCATCCCTTGAAAGCAGGCGTATCGCCCGCGTCCAAAAGCCCTGAACCTCTCTCGCTGTACTTCTGAACCAAGCTAACGTACTCTCTTTCATGGAAGAGAAGAATTTCCTCCTCAGAGGCCATGCGGGGTGTCATGATACTGGCGATGTTTCCATTGACTAATCTTTTCGACTGGATCAGATCGTGTGTTAACTTCACTCTTATTGGACGGAGAGGATGAAGGGGTCCGAGGTTGTAATCTAGAAACCTCTCGGAATAGAGAAGAGCTGTCTTGCCTCCCACGAAGCGTCACACAGAGCCTATTATTCCACGTGGGCGTGGGCGAGTGGCGACTTTTCGTATACACGGACCGACTTTATGTTCGTGAATTCCAGCATTCCGTACCTTGAGAGCTCACGACCAATCCCGCTATGCCGGACCCCGCCGAACGGCATCCGAGGGTCAGAGACCACAACATTGTTTACTGTCACAAGGCCAGCAGAGACTCCTCTCGCCACCTTCTCTGCCCGCCTGGTATCCGTTCCCCAGACGCTTGCTCCGAGGCCAAACTCGCTATCGTTCGCGAGTTGAATTGCCTCATCCTCGTCCTTGACCGCCATCACGGGTGCGGCCGGTCCGAACGTCTCTTCCTTCATGATCCTCATTCTAGGTGTAGTGTTTGTCAGGATGGTGGGAGCATAGAACGATCCTTTGCGCCTGAGTCTCTCGCCACCAAGTTCCAGATTGGCTCCCTGTCTGACAGCGTCTTTGACCTGCCCGTCCAATGTCTTGAGGGCATCTTCCCCGACCATGGGTCCGATATCTGTCTCCGGACTAAGAGGGTCTCCCACTCTCAATGACTTCGTCTTCTTCACGAATTTTTCTAGGAATTCGTCCAGAACTTTCTTGACGACAAAGATTCTCTTGGTGGCGATGCAGCTCTGGCCGTTGTTGATGAAACGGCCTGCGACCGCGCCTGTTGATGCAGCTTCAACGTCCGCGTCTTCAAGAACTATGAATGGGTCGCTGCCTCCCAGCTCGAGAACGAATTTCTTCAGCTGACTGCTTGCTCTTTGAGCTACCATTCGTCCGGCGTTAACACTGCCGGTGAACGAGATAGCTGCAGTATCGGACTCGATTAGATGGTTGGCTACCTGTGAACTTCCGAGAACTATGCTGAAGCATCCGGTGATCATCCCGGTTGACTCGAAAGCATTTTGGAGAGCCAGTCCTGACTGAGGGGTTATGCTAGAGGGCTTGAAGACGGTCGTGTTGCCGACCATCAAGGAGGGTGCTGCGAACCGGATGCATTGCCATAACGGAAAGTTCCAGGGCATGATGGAACCGATGACGCCTAGGGGTTCGAATGATAGGTAGCTATCGTTCGCGTCTGTCTTTACGATCTCCGGGTTCAGGAATTTGGGGCCATTCTCGGAATAGTACTCCAGCGCCCAGGCGCATTTTGCAACTTCGGGTAATGATTCTTTGATCGGTTTCCCCATCTCTTGGGTGATAATTCTGGCCAGCTTCTCTTTCTGGGCCCGGAGAGTCTTCGCTGTCCTTTCCAGATAGATTGCACGTTTAGAGGACGAAAGTTGATGCCATTTCTCAAACGCCTTTCTGGCCTTCGTAACTGCCTTGTCAACATCGGTTTTTGTCGATGATTTGTATCGTTTGAGGGTCTTGCCTGTGGCCGGGTTGATTGTCTCGAACCAGGTGGGCTCTCTACTAGGCAAAGGATTCTCCCGAATGGTCTAGGCTCGTTTTGTGGGCACCTATAAGATCAACTGAGATTGTTTGGTGGACCGGGCGGGATTTGAACCCGCGGCCCTACGGAGCAGTGTTAGTGCCTTCCCGCATTCAGGGTCGAGGATGACCTGCCAAGCGGGCGATCTTCGGCCAGCTCTAACGCGCTGTGTACCAGGCTGATCTACCGGCCCACGAGGACGGCGAAACCTCAGACCCACTATTAAATTGGTTCTACCGCAGGGTGTTTCCAAGAACCGCTAAAAATGCGAGACCATATAGTCCGCAAAGACCGCGTCTAACACTCCGAGTCCTCCAGCCTTGAAAACTGTTACTTCATTCTCTCTTCTCTCTATGATACTGGGATCGAGAAGCAACTCGCCTAACTCCGCTCTGACATGCGATTTCCTAATCGCCTTCCCTTTGAGCGGGATCATGATGTCCCCATAAGTTGAGAAAGCCTGTTCCCGAGAGTCAACAACAAGAATGGATCTTCTCACGAGAGTCGTGTCTATCTCTCGTGAACTCGGAAGAGCAGCCCCTATAGCATTCACGTGAGTCCCAAGAGGAACCCTAGCGCCCCGGAAGAGAGGAACACGAGAGCTGGTGGCTAGGACGAGAAGGTCAGATTTTCGAGCCACTTCTTCGGCAGAACGTTTGGCAATTACCGATAACGAGGTTCTCTTTGAAGCCCTTCGCACGAATCTCTTCCGATGGGCCTTTGATGGAGAGTAGACTAGGACGCGTGAGACATTTCTCGCTTCCAGCATCGCTGGAAGATGGGCGTTAGCTTGATTTCCCGTTCCGATGATTCCCAGCGAATCTATCTCCTTGAGAGCTAGAAGGTCGGTGGCTAATGCGGAACTGGCAGCGGTTCTGATCGCTGTCAGGTTGTTCCCGGCGATTCGGGCGAGCTCCAACCCAGTTTTCGAGTCGAAGACGTAGATTGTAGCTGATATCGATGGGATTGAGCTGTTGCGGTTTCTAGGGTTTACGCTGACAACTTTCACCGAGACTGTTCTTAGGCCAAATATGTGCGCAGGCATGAAATAGAAAGATGCTCCACCTCGAACCGTAAACCACGTACGAAGAGGCTCGAGTACTCTTTTCCTTGCTCGAAGGACGTAAGCGCGCCGAGCGAGCTGGATCGATTTCTGGACCGTTAGAGTCTGGCCAACATCTTCTTCGCTGATTGATAGGATGGTCTTCACGAAGACAGATGAGCTGTTGGCAATTTAACCGCGTTCCTAGTCGGTCCCTTCACTCGCTCAAGTGCCAGTCATGAACGACTATGGCTGTGCGTGGGGAACATTTTGCCTATCTCCCACTTTGACCAGCCCTCAAGGGCTGGATATCCTTGCCCGCTCAGGATCCATTGGTCACACCGGTGGATGTTGATGTTCTTCGCCAGGTGAACGTGTCTTTGACTCGGAACCTGGATTTCTGTCAATCCGGTGAGGGGAGTCAAGCTTGGAGCGAGGTCTTGGGACTACGTGAGGATTTCAAGTCGCATTTGTCTTGGGTTATGGGGCTGGGTCATCTTTCAGAGACGTTTTCTCGTCATGCGGTTCCGAACTATCTCGTCCGGGTCCTTCATCCGTTGTCGCAGAGTCTTCGGGTGAATCTTCTCTTGGGTATGTTGCCGGACTGTTTCTTGGAGGTGCGGGCGTTGACGGAGCAGCTGGCTCGGGCGTTTCAGGCGGATCTAAAATTCTCGAAAGAATCCTCGTTTACTAGTAAGCTGTCCCGGTTGGACGTTCGGGAGCCCAGTCTGTACAAGTTGACTGGGGAAACGGATACGAGCGTGCTCCCTCTGCTTTCCGAGCTGGGCCATGGATGGGTTCGTATGGACCAGCCGTTGACAGGTATGGGTGCTTCCCTGCCTGTTTCAGCCGCGTCGACCACGTATAGTCCGCGGGATGTTCCTGAGCTGTTACGGCTTACGTCCGCTGTGAAGCGGTTCCGGGAGTTGTTGTCCAAGACGATGAACCAGTGGTCGGCGAAGCTGGATAGGAAGGATTCGTCCTCGGCTTCTAAAGGATCTTGAAAAGCGCCCTTCGATAGACTTAGCCTTCCAATTTGTAGGAATACTTTCACTCCTCACTGTGAGAGATAAGCGAATTCGGGCCGGTGCTACGCAGATGTGTAATGACCGCTGAAGTGTTAGATATTCAAGACCTAGACGGCGTTGGTCCGGTTACGGCGAACAAGCTCCGAGAAGCCGGATACGACTCTATCTCGGCCCTCGCAATCGCACCTATCCGCGAGCTTGTCGAAAAAGCGGGTCTAGAGAGCAGCGTTGCCCACAAGATCAGTAAAGCTGCTCGCGAAACCATCCAGACAGATTTTGTCACTGCCAAACAGTTATGGGAGCGACGCAAGACTCTGCTCCGCCTTAGCTTCGGATCAAGCAACCTCAATACGCTGTTGGGTGGTGGACTTGAGACACAGGCTATCACCGAGTTCGTCGGCGAATTCGGAGCGGGGAAATCGCAGATTTCTATGAAATTGAGTATTCAGACTCAGCTTTCCGCCGCAGAAGGTGGACTGGAGGGGAAAGTTCTCTTCATCGATACTGAGGGCACCTTCGCGGCCCAACGAGTATTCCAGATGGCCCAGGCAAGCGGACAGGACCCTGACAAGATTCTTGATGGTATCATCTACAGCCGGGTCTACAATAGCGACCATCAGGTACTGACTGTTGATCACGCTTTCAAGATCTGCAAAGAGGAGAACATCAAACTGCTTGTTGTCGATTCTATCCTCTCACACTTCCGCGGCGAATATATTGGTCGAGAGTCTCTCAGCGAACGACAGCAGCGTCTGAACAGCCATCTCCACAAGCTCCTCCGGATAGCTCAAGCCCTCAACCTCGCAGTCGTCGTCACTAATCAGGTGCAGGCTAATCCGCAGGCGTTCTTCGGCGATCCTATGCGGCCTGCAGGCGGGAACATCATGGCCCACGCATCCACACACCGTATCATGCTCAAAAAGTCCAGTCAGGGACTGCGCGTTGCCAAGGTCATTGACTCGCCTTATCTGCCGGAATCCGAGACTTACTTCCGCATCACGGAGAAGGGCGTTGAGGACGCTGTCGCCCGCAACAAACGCGACGAATAAGGACTAGTACATTGAGCCAGGAAAATGGGGACGCGACACACCGCTGAACCTCTACAGTCGAAGATCTGGCAGCTGGACCAGGACCAGTCAAGCCCTCAAGGCTTTCTGTACAGTTGCAGTCTCTGCGATGAAATACTAGTCCTCTCGAAACTGTTCATCAATCCACGAAAAGTCCAGCTTGCCTTCTCGAACATCTGCCCGGGATGCGGTTTCGAGATTAACAAGACCCTGAAAGTACAAACGTCAACTCTTCCGCTGGGAAGACGGTTTCTTACTAGTCCGGTCTGCAAAGACCCCGAGCAGCTGATCGAACCTGGCGGGTCGTTTGAGGCGAAACTGAGCCGAGGAAGCACACTGCTTCGAGATGTCCGGTCGGATCTGCCTTCAGGGATTGAACTGCTTGACGAAACCCTTGTTCTCCGCTTCGGCCAACTAGTCACTCTACAGGGCGAAGCCTCCAACGGTCTCAGCCATCTCTTGTGCGTCCGAGCAGTCTATCCTCTTCCGCCGGGATTGGATAGTGATGTCGTTTTTGTTGACGGGGGAAACGTTTTCGACGCGTACACTGTATCTCGTCACGCTTTCAGCCTCAGGCTTGATCAGGAGAGGACGAAGCTGCGGATTCATCTCAGCAGAGAGTTCACCCATCACCAGCTGAGCGGTTTCATAACTGAACGGCTCGCAGGGGCAATTGACGAGTGTGATGCCCGGCTAGCGATCGTATCGGATATTACAGCTCTCTATTGTGATCCGGATGTCAAAGAGAAGAGGGAAGCGCTCGATCTCTTCTCCAAAGATGTTCGTTCCTTGGCCACGCTCGCTGAGAAGAGGAACATGATCATCGTCGTTACGAATTTGCAGTCACGAAGTAAGGTGATGGATGATGTTCTAGCTAGAACAGCTCACGTCTCAGCGGTACTGGAGGATGGAGGAGCGCATACGCAGCTGACTGTGACCAGGCATCCGTTCCTCCCCACAGGCAAGACAGAGATCGCGACCCTTGATAACCAGACGCTGACAAGATACCTCTAGAACCGTTTATTCCAGAGAAACCAATTTCAGCGGCTAGTCGGAACTCGCCTCTCTTGCGTTGCGAGGTGCCCGGTGCAAGACCCCCCCTCCTGCGGAGAAAATCTGCTGTCTGGCATTGATTAAGGGCGAGACATGCGATTCAGGGCAGGATCCGGGCTTTGATGAAAAGGCAAAAAGAAGGGAATTCTTCAACTTTTCACGAACGAATTCCAGGCAAGAATTGAGCCATGTTCCAGATCGCCGAACGGGGGTTATTCCGGGCGATTTCCTCTGAGGAACGGCGTTATGGAAAACTCTTGAGAGGCTGCTGGTCGCTTCATCTCGGTTTTCTTGAACATGGATCGAAGATATTTCGTGTCATAGCCGAGGGGTAGGAGAAGGTTTGCTGCTGAAGAACAGAGAAGATCCACGTAACGCTCCGAATCATAGACTGTTCCTTCATCAACAATCTCAGGCGGTAAAGCCGTGCGAGTCTGGTCACGGGTTAGGATGTAGCTGACCTGCTGTCCCGCATGCACCGATCCTCCCTGTGCAACAAGATGTCTCGCAGCTATCGCCTGGGGAACCTGGTGAGTGTACTCGTCCGGATTCTTGCTCAAATTCCTGACTATCACCAGATCCTCTAGGGGAACGTTGCCGTCTCGCAGCAAGCCCACGAACTTTTCCAGGACCCTGAGAGCGCTGGGAATGAGTAGTCTGAACTCGTTTGAATCACGAGCCTTCATGAGGATTTCGAGCATTTTAGACTGGCACTGCCGAACGATATCGGGAGTATCATGTCTTCGAAGGTCTATTCCGCGAACTTTGAGTTTTCCATCTTCGAAAATACCATAGTACCGGTTTAGCACTCCGACCTTCGAGTCTGTCTTTGAACTGAGAAAAACAATCCACCTGTAAACTCCCTCAAAAGAGATCGGCAGCCTAAGCTTGTCACGTATCTCTTTGCAGAGATCCTCGTACTCGCTTCTTGTCGCTTCCTGCTTTCGCAGCCAGAACGAATCGACTATTCCATGGACCAATGTGAAACCGCGAGCCTCAGCCAGAGTTGCAGCCTCTCTCAGAGATTTTCTGCTGAAGGCGCAGGTCGCGATGTGAGCATCTATCTTTCCAAAACGAGCATTCTTGAAACCAAGATATCCAAAGGAGTTGTGGACAAGAACTCCACCAGATCCTGTAAAGAAAGCAGGAAAGTTCTCATCATCCGAGATCTCAAAACAATACACAAAGGGAGAAGAAGATTCAATCTGCTCGACTTCTTTTACCGCGACAAAACCAATATCAGAATCTAG
>MNGN01000038.1 GCA_001918745.1 Crenarchaeota archaeon 13_1_40CM_3_52_17
TCGTCGGTGAAGGCCAGGATGCACGCAACGTCTCCACGATAGAGATCATCCTAGAGCGAACAAAGTAAGCATGGAACATCGCATCCTAACAGGTGTGAAACTCCCACTTTTTAGAAGCATTTTTTGCTTCTGTTCACGAAGGGCGGGGAGCAAGAAAATCGACCACCCCCCGGGTCGAGAAGAACATGCTTATTTTGAGAAGAACTTCCTTTTGGAAGACCGTATTCCTGCCGAACAGCTGGTTAGATCATGATTCGACCACGGCCAGGCGTCGAACGTATGACCGACCTTCCCCGCAGGAACCCGCTCCAAAGCAACTCAAGCATTTATCAAAAGCGGACTCTCTCATTCGCTCGCGCGGGGGTTGCCAAGACAGGTCAAAGGCGCAGGGCTCAGGACCCTGTCCCGTAGGGGTTCGTGGGTTCAAATCCCACCCCCCGCACCAATTAGAATGACGAGCCAAAGCCGAGATTCTTGCGCTTTGCTAATTCTCGATGCGCTAACAAGGACGGCGGAAACCGGCCACTTGGGACACGGTCAACAACTCTATTATGAAGTAGATGTCTATTGACTGAGAATGAGTTCTTTCGATAACGCGGTGGAGTCCTACGAAAAACAACTAAGAGATTGGCTTTCTAAATGTCCTCTTTGCGTCCTGTCGCCCCAGGTAATGTTGCATGCTCGCAGAGGAACGGCCATGGTTCAAGTTGGGCAGAGTTTCGAGTTTGACGAGCGGCTGCATGCACGCGATAATCCTCCGAATCACCTTCTTGCTCGCCAACTCGTCCAGTATAATGGGAGAATCAAGAACCCGATAATCTTCTGGCTGAATTCCTCGTTTCCCTCCGATCCTATCTACCAGTTACACAAACAGCCCGTTATCCACCACGTTCTACGTCTCGGACCGGGCTATACTTTTACAAACGTCCTAGGAGGGTTGAGGACAGCGCTGAAAGCGGAGAAGATAAACGGGGATTCTATCGACTGGGACCCCAAGAAACTGAAGTAGGCACATAACGACGGCATCGATGCCGCTCAAGCTTGCTTCGGACTCTCGACACTAGTTACTGGTTTGGCCTTTCCAAAACAAACTCCAACCCTTGCAAGGACGAGATTCTCGCTGAGCGGTGACCCCTCAAGACGGAGAGAATTGACATGTTCGCCCCTATACTCGGCTGGCTTAAGGATGGGTTACTAACAATCTTAATGGCTAGTTAGACCGTCTGAGAAAAAATCCCAAAGACGCTGGCAATGACACTATTAGTCGTATCCAATAGATTACCTTTCACGGTCAGCAGTCGCGACAACAAACTAGTTTTCCACCCCAGCCCAGGCGGTCTCGTCTCTGGACTCACCGCGTACTTGGAGTGGGCAAGACAAGACTCCTCCAGAACAGATTACCTCTGGGTGGGATGGCCGGGGATAGAGGTTGAAGAAGGCTCTCGAGAATTACTGAGAACGAAGGCTGCCAAGCAAATGGCTTGCCCCGTCTTCCTCGACGCTGACACCATGAAGAAATTCTACCAAGGATTCTGCAACAGCACAATATGGCCTCTATTCCACTACTTTCCCACATACGCCAAGTTCAGAGAAGAAGACTGGGCGCAGTACGTGAAGGTGAACGAGTCCTTTCGAGACTCCATCCTAAAGGTGTGCCAGCCGAACGATACGGTCTGGGTGCACGACTATCATCTCATGCTTCTCCCCAGAATGTTGAGAGAAACACTACCTGACCTCTCAATCGGCTTCTTCCTCCACACTCCCTTCCCCTCATACGACGTCTTCCGCACCCTCCCGACCACATGGCGTAGGGAAGTATTGGAGGGCATTCTTGGAGCTGACCTGATAGGATTTCACACGATAGACTACACGCAACACTTTCTCAGATGTATTCTCCGAATCCTAGGATACGAACACAGTTTCGGCCAGGTCCTCGTTGGTGGAGAAAGGACGATAAAAGTAGACACGTTCCCAATGGGCGTTGATTATCGCGAGATTCGTGCCGCCGCGAAAAGTCATGATGTACAGGAAGAGGGTCGCGGGCTCCGCGAGAGACTCGGCAATCGCAAAATAATAATGTCGCAAGACAGGCTTGATTATACAAAAGGGATCAGGCATCGTCTGGAAGGCTATGCGATCTTTCTCGATCGGCACCCTCAATGGCAACGGAAAGTTGTTCTAGTATTATCAGTCGTGCCCTCAAGGCTCGGAGCTGAACAATATGAGCAGATGAAAGAAGAAATAGACAAGCTTGTTGGCAGTATCAACGGAAAGTTCGGGACGATCGACTGGACCCCGATAGTATACCGATACAGGTTCCTGCCATACAATCAACTGCTAAGCCTCTTTGCAATCAGTGACGTCGCGCTTGTAACGCCCCTACGAGACGGGATGAACCTAGTCGCCAAAGAATACATCGCATCAAAAACGGACCAGAAAGGAGTTCTGATACTCAGCGAGATGGCAGGAGCCTCCAGAGAACTTGGCGAGGCACTTATCATAAACCCCAACGACACCTCCGAAATAGTCGAAGCCATCAAGACCGCCCTTGAGATGCCTGAAGCGGAGCAAGTACGCCGCAACCAAGCCATGCAGACCAGACTAGAGCGCTACGATGTGATCAAATGGGGACAGGATTTCACGGGCAAACTACACTCGATCAAACAACAACAGAAGAAATTCAGCGCTAAGATACTCGACGCTGTGACTAGAGAGAAGATGATCAGAGATTATGATACCTCGCAGAACAGGATACTCTTTCTAGACTATGACGGGACGCTATCGCCGTTCAAAGCACGTCCCGAAACAGCTGTCCCTGAAAAGACCCTGCTAGCCGTTCTCAATGCGCTCTCGGAGGATCCGCGAAACAATCTGGTAATAATCAGCGGACGCAATCGAAGCCTCTTGCAGGATTGGTTCGGCGCCCTCAATCTAGGAATCGTTGCTGAACATGGAGCCTGGATCAGACAAAAAGGCAAAGACTGGGTCCCAACGATAAAGGTAGAAAGCAACTGGAAAGAGAAAGTCCGCCCTACCCTCCGAGGTTACGAAGATCGACTGCCAGGTTCTCTCTTGGAGGAAAAGGAGTTCTCCCTCGTCTGGCACTTCCGGGCAGCAGACCCCGAACTCGCATACGTACGATCAAAAGAGCTTGCCGATGAATTGTCCTATTTCACTGAAAACACTGAGCTGCAGGTATTACAGGGCAGTAAATCAATCGAGGTGAGAAACGTTGGAATAAACAAAGGTATGGCCGCGAAGCTGCTCCTTTCCGAGACCACCTTCGACTTCGTGCTAGCAATGGGTGACGATTGGGCTGATGAGGATCTGTTCGAGGCGATTCCAGATCAGTCTTACTCGATCAAAGTAGGACTTGCGAAATCCTATGCCAAGTTCAACCTGAGAAACCATAGAGAAGTCCTCCAACTTCTCACTGATCTCTACAAGACTGGCAAGTCGTAGAACCTCTTCCCTATCCGGCGTGCTCACTACCCGCTGATTCTGTTGGATAGAGCACGGGCGTAGCGCATGAACCCGGTCTTTCGACGTGCCTCCTCGAGACGGACGGAGGCGGTTATCAAGCCCATGTGAGTATAGGCTTGCGGAAAGTTCCCTAATGCCTCACCGGTGACAGGATCAATCTCTTCTGAGTACAATCCCAGGTGATTGGCCCGTTTCAATAATTGATTCAACAGTCCTTCTGCTTCACCTAGCTTCCCCAGCCGTGTTAGGCAGTCTACCATCCAGAAGCTGCATACGGTGAAGGCCCCCTCCTTTCCCAGTTGGCCATCATCCACGTTGTATCTGTAGACCAGATCACCCTTTGACAGCTCTTCTCGGATTCGCTGGATTGTCGAGGTCATCTTGGGATCCCTAGCCGGCAGAAACCCTACTAGGGGCATGAGGAGATTAGCGGCGTCGAGGTCGTCTCCTCCAAGAACCATGGTGAAAGCCTTCTTCTTAGTTGACCATCCATTGGTCAGAATCTGATTCTTGATCTTCTTCTTCACGGGCTCCCATCTCCGCCAGTCTTCGTTGTATCCTAGCTCTCGAGCTATCTTGATCGCCCGGTCGAGGGCGACATAGCACCACATCTTTGACTCCACGAAAGATCTCGCCTGACGCATCTCCCATATTCCGCTGTCGGGTTTTTCCCATTCCGCTGCTGCCTGATCAGCAGAATACTTCACCAGATTTTCGTATACTTGCTTGGTGGTCCATCCTAGAGCGCGGTGTAGATAGTACATGGAATCAGCGAGAATCCCGTATATGTCCAATTGCAGCTGCTTGTATGCCGCGTTGCCGACCCGCACTGGGCTCGAACGCCGGTACCCTTCAAGATGGTCCAGGGTAATCTCAGGGATCTCTCTTTCACCGCCAATGCCCATCATTATCTGCAGCCTCTCCTTGGAATGACGTCGAACATTTATCATCCATCTAGTGTAATCTAGGGCCTCTCTTGTGGCTCCTGCCTCGCTTAACGCCCAGACTGAGAGAGCGTTGTCCCTGATCCAAGAATATCGATAGTCCCAATTCCGCAAGGTACCAATGCTTTCCGGTAGAGAAGTGGTGACTGCCGCCACCATAGCTCCGGTAGGAGCATATTGTAGCATTTTCAGCACGAGACATGATCTTACGACGTGCGTCCGATACGGTCCCTGATACTTGACGTGGCCAACCCATCGCTTCCAGTAGGATACTGTCTTGGATAGCTTCCTACTCGTTTCATATCTCGCTGCAAGGGTTGGCGAGCTGTTGCCCCACTTGAGGACAAGGACGATTCTTTGACCTCGGGACAGCCGGAAATCGTTGACCAGTAGGTTCTTGTCCGAGACGAGGAGTTTCACGGACGAGGCTAGACTGATATGATGTCTTTGATTCCTCGCCAGACATCCATCTCGAGTTTCTCGTATGATCGTATTTCCGCGAGCATAGTTGAAACGTGGTTGAAAGGTGATTCTAAGCCCAGGGTCGCCCTCGAGGCAATCGACAATTCTGTGGAGTTCATGGAATCCTTTCAGCTCTCCCTTTTCCATGAAACAAGGCATGAAGTCTGTAAGCTTGATGCGTCCCTCTTGGGAATCGAACGTGGTCGCCAATACGTTCGTCTCGCCTTCATAGCTCTGCTTTGTCGTGAACTTCCCCGTCGGAGACAGCTGGAATCTCCCCCCCTTTTGCGAGTCGAGCAGTGCTGCAAACACGCTGGGCGAGTCGAACCTTGGCGCACAGTACCAGTCTATAGAACCGTCAAGTCCAACTAGCGCTGCCGTGTGCATATCTCCGATGACCCCGTAATCGCTGATGGGCTTGTAACCTCTCACAGAGTCCAGACTAGTAGACAAGGATTCCAGACGGCCCTCCAGCATTCAACGAGGTCAGATTCGAGGCTGTCTCAAAAGTGCTTCGAAACTACCAGGAGCTCACGATTTCTAAGCTTGCTCTTTATTCACGAGCCTGACCAATACCATCTTGCAAGTACACGCAACCCTGTCGCGAGCCACTGAGACTATTTTCAATCTTGTTGTGAATGGCCAGAGCATCTGCGCTAAACCTCTTGGACGGTGTCGATGTTAAACGATTTGACGGCTAAGACTTTGCTATCTCGTTGGCCAGTCGATCGTGAATCTTTAGTCTCTCAAGAGTGGAATCCGCTCCCGCTAGCTTGTGCTCTCGGAAGAGCTTCTCGACGTCCGAAACCCGACCCACGCCTATGATCGAAATGTACGCTCGCATGTACGCCGATAGAGTCGCTGTTCCCTTGTACATCTTGTCAAGTTTCTCAATATTGTCTCTAAACCACTGCCAAGTCACAGCGTGCGCATCTGGATTAGAGGTCGCGAACTGGAGCAGCCCCCGTCCAATATCCTGACGCTTCACGTTGCCGGCCATTGCGAACTCCTGAACCCTTCTCACCAAGTCAGGCCGTTTGAAGCTGGCGAGTCCCTCCAAGTACCTGAGTCGGTCCTCGTCCGTCGTGCTCTTCTTGTACCGATCGATGAGCCCGTTGTAGTCGTTGGATGACCTGGCATATCCGATGATGACGGAGCGTTTCATGTCCGGCTCCACAGCGACCAACTCTTTGAATTTCGCACCTGCTTCGCTCGCGTACACATCGTCTAGAATTGCGAGCCGTGCGGTGATGGTTCCCCTGAGCAGCGAGCTGTTCTCGTCCCGCTTCCCGTCAAGGATCTTCAACTGTGACCGGTGGTATTTCCGTGAGAGATCTGCGACCTTTTTGGGCGCAATAAGGAATAGGTTCGTGATCCTTTCCGATACTTCAAAGGCAGGGAGATACTCTTCCTCTTCAAAGAAACGCCCGAGGAGACTCTGATACTCTTTCCAACTGACCCTACTCGCATTGAGAAATGCCCAAGCATCGTTCGCGAGGCCATACCTGTCGAGCCCGGACAGCTTGCTAGACCAGACGAGTGCCTGGAGCTCGGGTCCTCTATAGTCTATGCGATAGAACCCGACTCGGTCCACATTGAGCTTCAGAGACTTCGGATTTGAGACGCTGATGTCAGCTTTTTCCTTGTCGAGCATGAGCTGCTGGGTCTTATTGTCGACCGTGATAGTGACCGGGATAGGCCAGGTTTGCTTTTCTCTCGCTCCGGAGAGGAGAAATCGTTCCTGCTCCAGCACCAGCTTTCCAGAGGAGAGCGAAGCTCTCACCACCGGATATCCTACCTTCCCGATCCAACCTTCCATTACGCTACTGACATCCATCCCCGAAGCCTGCTGAAGATGGTTCCAGAGGTCGCTTCCAGAGGCGTTGGAATACCGGAATTGTTGTAGGTACTTGCTAACGCCCTTCTGAAAATTGTCTGGACCAATGTAAGCCTCAATCATTCGAAGAATACTCGCGCCCTTGCCGTAGCTAATCTCGTCGAACAATTCTTCGATCTCTTCCGGTGATCTGACTTTGGCCTCTATGGGATGAGTGCTGTTCAATGCGTCCCGGGCCATCGCACCTCCGGTGCTGTTCTTGACGAAGTCTTGCCAGATCTTCCACTGGGGGTAAGCCCAGTCTACTACCTTGTAGGCCATGAAGGTTGCGAAGCTCTCGTTGAGCCAGAGGTCGTCCCACCATTTCATCGTGACGAGATCGCCGAACCACATGTGAGCAATTTCGTGCGCGATAACTTCAGCAATGCTCTTCTTGGTCGAGGTGCTTGTGTCCTTGTCAGCATGCAACAAGATCTCCCGGAAGGTTATTGCCCCCCAGTTCTCCATCGCTCCATAAGCGAACTCGGGGACAGCGATCAGGTGGAGCTTTGGCAGGTCATAGGGAATGCCGAAATATTTTTCGTAGAATTCTAGGGATTTCTGCGCTGCCTCGAAGGCGAGACCGGTTTTGATCTTGCCATCGGGCTTGACTACAGCGGCAGTGTACAACTCCGTTTTGTTATGACGATTCTTGTCCTCCTCGAACCTGCCGATTCCAAGGTAGAGAAGGTAGGTGGACATCTTCGGGGTCTTGTGGAAGGTGACAATCTTCTTGTTCCCCTCCTCCTTCTCGGATTCAACAGGCATGTTCGAGATTACAGAGAGATCATATCGCGTGCGCACTGCTAGTTTGAAGTCTGCCTTGTAGGCTGGATGATCAATGCAAGGAAGTAGTCTGCGAGCGTGTCCTGCTTCGAAGTGTGTTGTCAGGATGTACTTGTCTTCGTATGGAGCCTTGTAGAACCCGGTCAGGCTCTCAGAGACTTTTCCTTTGTAGTCAACTTCTAGCGGTCCGGAGAATCGGCCGGTCTGGATATCCACGACATTTCCATGCTGCTTGAAGGGTAGGTTTCTGCCGTTTGTGTTAATGCCTGTAACGTCTAAATCTACTGCGTCCAGACTGATGTCTCCAGTTGAACTCATGTCGATTCTAACCTTTCCTGAGAATCTCAGAGCGTCAAAATCGACGTCAAGAAATAAGTCGTATTCTTTGACCTGTTGGACGGCCTTGGCAGCCTGAGTTGCGACTTGCATGACGATCCGATTGTTGGGTTTTGCAATCGGGTACTTAAGGGCCATCTGTGGACGTCATGATTGCCGCCCCTCAGAGTCGTCCGCCGAGGGGACGTTACTTGCATGAACGACTTGAACGTATTCTCTCATGAACATCTGCAGGTTAAGATTGTCTCCGAAAGTATTCCAATTCCTGAGGAAAGGCTAAACAAAACCTGCTTTCTTTGTTCGCGACAGGCAAGATCGAACATGCAGCAGTATCGGACAGATATGTACGAGGGGATGATAGCAGAAACCATAACGGTCTCGGGACACGATGGCACTGCTGTCAATGCGTATTTCGCGCGGCCTCTAAGCTCAGGACCCTTCCCAGGAGTTGTTCTGATCCACCATGCACCAGGTTGGGATGAGTGGTATAGGGAAACCACTCGAAAGTTCGCTCACCATGGCTACTTAGCGATCAGCCCCAATATCTACCAACAGTTCGGCCACGGTGTGCCTGAAGATGTTGCCGCAAGAGTACGGGCCGCGGGAGGAGTGTCCGATGATGATGTGGTGGGCGATATGATGGGAAGTTTGGGTTACTTGAAATCCCTTCCGCAGAGCAATGGCAAGGTGGGAATATTCGGCACCTGCTCAGGGGGGAGACAAGTATTCCTTGTAGCGTGCAGAACAAAGGGCTTCGATGCGGCTGTGGATTGCTGGGGCGGAAGAGTCGTCATGTCTCAACAAGATTTGACGCCAAAGTATCCTGTAGCACCAATAGACTATACGAGGGATTTGTCCTGTCCTCTGCTGGGACTCTTTGGTGAGGAGGATCAGTCTCCATCTCCTCAACAGGTTGCTCTGCATGAACAAGAGTTGAAGAAGTATGGGAAGACCTTCGCGTTTCACATGTATCCGAAAGCCGGCCATGGGTTCTTCTATTACAATCGGCCGGGATACAGACAAGAACAGGCCGTAGACGGCTGGAACAAGGTGTGGGACTTCTTCGAAAAATATCTTGAAACGAGTGACAAACGTTGACAACTATTTTGCAACGATGGAGGGTGTGAGAAATGTGCACAGGGATTGTCGAGAACACCAGAGTCTCGGGCTGCGGCAAGGGTCCACACGGTTGGTTCATTTTGGATCATGCGATCGTTGCCTATGACCATCCTGATCACGCCCAAGCTGAACGAGCAGTTATGATCGACCTCGTCAACGAGGCGGCAGGATTTGAATCAAGGATCGCAGTAGAGCTGACACCACAATCTGCAAGAGACCTGGTACGTGCCATCCTCGCCTCTCTATCCCGGGGAGAAGGCGACGGAACGAGAGCCCGAAACCAGGATGTCCAGTAATCACACATTGTGGCTATCCGCTGACTCACGATGGTCCCGAATTGACAGTTACTGCTTAGAACAGAAGGCGGATCACAACCGAGACGCCGCTCCCAGAGAACAAAAATCGGAAAGAACCCCTCTTGCATCGCGAGATGCTCTGTGCTATACCCCCCTACCCTGTTTTCTAGGGAAAATTTCCTGTCTGGCATGGATAATCGGCGAGTCATGCGATTCAGGGCCCGATCTGGGCTTGGATGACAAGGGAAAAAGACGGGAAATCTAGATCGATCCCCGAACGATTCTAGGGCGAGAAACAGGGCATGTTCCAGATTCGATATCAGGGCTTGGAATGGGCGATTTTACAGAAACATTAGTGTTGCTTGAAAACAAAACAGATCGTTTGCGCACAAACTTGTGCTAAGCCTTTCCCAAGAGACGTTCTTCGGCTGAAAAGTTGATAAAAGGTCCACTCATTAGGGTACTGTTGCCTATTATGGCAATATTTCCTTCTTGAGTTCTGATCAAGGTCGACCTGAGACCAACCCTGACGATTGTTCCCCTTATCCCACCGTACGAGATTATGTCGTTCAATCGCAGGGTCTTTGTCCGAGAAGAGGAGTACCCCCGCAATAATGTTGGAAAGAGTTGTCTGAAGAGCCAAGGAAATTGTGAGACCTGCCAACCCGGTAACAGTCAAAGCCTGAAACTCGGAAGCTATCCCGGTAACTATCAGCACAGCAGCGACGGCGACAACAATCCAGGCTATCCTAACGCCATCCCGTATAGTCCTAACGAGCTGCTTGGAAGCACCCGCTCTCCTGGCTAGAGCCGTTAAACCTCGACGAAACAGCTCGCCAACAATCGCCCAGAGAGCGACGACCAAGACGATTTGTATTAGAAGGGCAAACAGATCAGACAATTAACATTCCTTTCTCGACACAAATGCAAGAATGAGATTGAAAACCTTGGCGCCTAGCCTTCCTGAGGTGGTTTCAACCTGTGGAAGATCTTGTAGAGGGACAGGTCATAGACCACCTTTAGCCCGCCGGCTATAACGAACGGAGATCCCAGCCACAGTGTGACGATTGCGTAGCCGGCGATCGAGGGGCTAAGTGTTTGGGCGATGCTCCGGGAGACATTAGTGAACCCGGCAGCGGGAGTGCGATCGCTCTCCGGCACCACACTCATCAGATATGATTGACGAGTAGGCACATCCATCTGGGATAGAGATTGCCGAGAGAGAAGTAGACCGACAGCGATTGGAGCCGAAGAGACAAACGGTATGATCGCCAACAAAAGATTCGACGGAATATGGGTATAGACCATTGTCCTTATCAAACCAATCTGGCGGGCGATTCGTTCGGCAAACAGGAAAGAGATTGCTGTTACGATCTGCGTTCCTGCGAACAGCAACCCGAGCGAACTGAGCTGCAAGGAATATTTCTCATAGAAATAGTATGAGAGTATGCTTATCCCGATGAAGCCGCCACCAAACGAGTCCAAAGCGAACAACGCTGAGAGTTTCCTTACCACTGGCTTCGAGGCCTCAGACAGGACACTGGTGTTCGGAGAGGCGGTCTTTTCCTTCTCGACTCTTATCGATAGTCTAGAGTAGAGGTATGCTCCCAGCAACCCTGACGCCAGATATGCCATGAATAAAGGGCGATATCCCCCTATGCCAGGACCGATGTATTGAGGTAGGCCAACCAGAAGGGCTCCGGCTGAAGATGAAACGTACCCTACGAGATTGTATACGCTGAACCCTAGCGTTCTCCGTCTACTATCGGATACTCCTGGAAGGATTGCCTGCTCAAGCGTCAAAAATGGGCCAACCTCTCCCGCTCCAACAGTCATGTTACCAATAATCCCGGCAGCAACCGGAGCCCACAATGAATCAGAGGAGAAGAGAAGAGCACCAGCCACAGCGTCAGTTAGGGCAAAGAAGATCAATGTCCGCTTGCGGCCAAGACGGTCAGCGAATACGCTCGCGACGAGCGTGTAGATCGCGCTCGAAGCAACCGTCAACGCCAAGACCACGCCGATGAGAAAGGCGTCGAGATGAAACTCGCTGCTCAAGTAAACTGAAAACAGGACTCCCAAGAACCCGTAGGGGACGGTGCGGACCGCCTTCTCGATCAGGACGAGTTTTCCGTCTTTAGTCATCCAGTCGAAAGGCAAACATCTCCCTCGTTTCGTCTCTACTAGCTTCAGAAATTTGGTTGTTTCTTACTGACGAGAGGAGACTTCTTTCTGGGCGGGCAACCATTCAAGCTCCATGTGAATCTCGAATTTGTGGTTCTCCTTGGCGTAAAGAAACTTCAACCTGACTGGGTCAGTTGGAGAAATCCGCGCGGGCGTTTCAGACTCAGGAAATAGCTTCTTGACATCGATTGATCTGCCCCGAAGGGACGCGGCAAGTTTTGTGAAAAACTCTGAAAGCTGGTTTTTAGGGAGCTCAGCTTTGTGGCGGAATATCGACTGGTGAGTTTCTCGGTAGGTTTCGAGTATCTCGGTCATTCTCGTCCAGTACGCCATGGTGCTTGAAAGCTCGCTGCGGCCCGCTTCTGTAAGGGCATAGTGTTTCCGGTCAGGAGCCTCTTCTCGAAACTCAACTCGACTAGTCAGCAGACGATTTTTCTCTAGCTTCTCAAGGGCAGGATAGATGGTTCCAGCCTTGGGTTTCCAGTAGCCTGAGAACCGTTTCTCCAGCTCTCGAATAATCTCATAACCGTACATCGGTTTCTCTGAGAGTAGCAGGAGCAGCCAGAGTGACACTGCGCCGATCTTCATTCCATGGGGCATGAGCCTCGACAATATCGATTCCTCGATTGCCAAAGGCGGTGAGTTAGCCTTATATGTGTAGATGTTCTATCTATGTAGAACATCTATAGGTGTCAAATGAATGAAATGGGTAACCCGAGAAAAAGCCAAAGTCGACAGAATAGCCTGTCCCTGGCTGATCAAGAAGTTCGTGGACAAGAATCCAGAATTCCTGTTTGTCCCCCCAGAGAAAATCCCACAAGTCGTAACGGAAACCGGCGCGATACCCTATGACGCAAAGGACGTAGAATTGACGCACTACAAAGAGAATGGTCAGGAACGAGTCAGCTTCGACCACATTATCAAGAAGTACAAGCTAACAGACCCGGCATTGCTTGAACTAGCCAAGATTGTTAGAGGGGCCGACGCGAAGATTCCGGACGCTCCACCTGAATCGGCTGGTCTCGAAGCTGTAGCGCACGGTTTCCGAAACATTGCTAAGGACGACTTCGACAACATGAGACTCCAGTTCCCGACCTATGATGCACTCTACAAGTACTGCCAGCTCAAGGTCGAGGGGACACAGAAACTGGAGTACAACGTTTCTCAGCCTACACGGTAGGGTCTCAGCATCACCCTTCAGCATCTAGGCTACATCGAACTCCCTCGAAATCAGGGCAGGGGAGGTTTCGATCATGCCGCGGTCCACCTCAAATCCTCTACGCTATACGTAGCTCACACCGCGAACGATAGCGTCGACGTGATCGATTGCAATCAAGACAAGTACCTCGGATCGATTCCGAACCTGGTGGGCGTTGCAGGGGTTCTGGTCTCTAACGAAAAGGATGTTGTTTTCACGTCTAACCGCGGAGAGAATGCGGTCGGCGTTTTCAACCACGGAAAGGACCGGAGTTTGCACAAGATCAAGGTTGGTGGTAGGCCCAACGGACTTGCCTTCTACGCCTCAAGGAACAGTCTCCTAGCTGCCAACGTTCCAAAGCCGGACAGCCACGACCCGGTGACCGTCTCAATCGTTGACGTGGCTAAGAGAGTTATGACAGCAGATGTGGCTGTTCCTGGACGAACAAGATGGGCCGTCTTCGATCCCGATACGGAACGGTTCTACGTGAACATCGCAGACCCGAGCGAGATAGCAATAATTGACGCCAAGGACCCTGACGGGTTAGCAGGGTCCTATCACATTCCAGCCGTGGGACCGCATGGGCTGGACTTGGACCGTCGCGGGGGACGTCTGTTTTGTGCCTGCGATGAAGGTCGCCTCTACGAGGTTGACATTGAATCGGAAAAAGTGTCAGAGCGGTCGAAACTTGCAGGAACTCCTGATGTCATATTCTATAACCCAGATCTCAACCACCTCTACGTTACTATTGGAGATCCTGGGATCATACAGGTCTTCAACACAAAGTCCATGAAGGAAATTCAGTCAATTGCGACTGAGGCTGGAACCCACACAATTGCCTTCAATCAGGACAGCGGCAAGGTGTATGCGTTCATGCCGGAAACCCATCGCGCTTCGGTCTACCAAGAGACATGAATTTAGAACAGACTTGTTGCTCTAGGCTAGACTGGATTAGATTTTCAGTTTTCCGAGCCTATCGTTCTTTGTTTGGGAGAGGACGATGTCTAACCGTCTGAGAGTCTGCGTCGCTTTTCGAGCTTTCTGGGATTACGCCTTGTCTCCGAGGTCTCGGAGTAAGGTCGCCGCGGTCCCGGCAGGAGGTCTTTTGCGGGGGTCCTTGTCCAACATTTTCTTGAGGATAGGGATTGTCGGCGCGAGCTTGGCAATCCTGTCGAAATCAGGATTGAACGAGTTCCAGGCAGACTTGAGATCGCTCGCTGTTCTTCCAGACCCTGGATTACTCGTCGTTGAGTTCATCAGCTCGATGAGCTTCTTGGAATTAGCAGGGGTCTTCGTCAGCATGTTGTATAGTGTTGCTCCTAGAGCGTAGATGTCCATAGAAGAGGCAGCGCTATCTCCTAAGACTTGTTCGCAGGGGGCGTATTCTGATGTGAACTGGCCGACTTTGCCTCCGATACGAACGGCGGAACCGAGGTCAGCGAGCTTCGGGACAAGAGTTCCGGACTTCATCTGGTCCCTCATCTCTTGTCCGGTGACCGGAGGTTTGAGGTTGAACAGGATGTTCTGCGGTTTGACGTCAAGATGCACGAACCCCGCGTTGTGAATCGTCTCGAGCCCAGTCGCGATCATATAACCGATGAGCATCACAATACCGCCCCATTTCTCTGAGTAGTACAGCGAGTCGTACGACGCGTCTTCCAGAAGGCCCTTTGCGGCGCCGCCCTTCATCAGCTCCATTACTATCGCGGGGGGACTGCGCAGATACAATTGCGTGTCGCCTTTCACGATCTCCTGAATGTTGAGTCGATCCACCAAGATTCCTCTGAGCTGGACAACGTATTTCGATTGCTCCGACAACTCCAGGAGCCGAGTGGCCTCCGACATGGTTTCTTCGAGGGCAGCTGCACCTGTCCCAGTTCTGAGGATAGGAATCTTGATCGCCATTTCAGTTCCCGCCTGCCCGAAGCTGGCACGGAAGACGTAGCCGGTGAGCCCAGTGGCTAGGTGCTCTGTTATCTTGTAGCTGTGAACTTCCTGCCCGACCCAGACCCGCGGGTCCCAATTATCCAACCTTGGAAGATTTCCCTTAACAAAGGGTGTCACAGGACGTGGAGGGAGTTGCACAGGTGAGGGCATTGCTGGAGGCGGAGGGGGTGGACGAATCTGAGGCGGCGGATTCGATGCAGTCGATGGTGGAGAATGAGGAGGACTCGATTGAGGCGATTGTACCTCAAAGGAGAACGATCCATTTGCTGTCTGATGTTCCTTGCTCGTAGCAGTAACGTGCACAGCATAACTGCCTGAGCCTCCAGGCCGATAGTGCGCGCCATACTCTCCAGCTGAAACTGGTGACACCTTCAGAGACTCGGTCTTACCTCCAGGCCTCGTGATTGTCGCTACTATCCTAGCCATTTTCCTCGCAGGCCCGCTAAATTGGGTGGCGATCTTGATTGTCTGTTCTTTGCCCTGTCGAACAATCGGTGCTCCCGTTATGGTAATCGTCGGTCCAAGATTAGGTCCCAACGAGATTCGCTGCGCAAGATTGGTCGAGCCAACTCCAACCAACGCCAAAGCAGGCAAGAACCCGAGAGACGAAACGAACGGGTAGAGCTGGTTCAAGTCTCGAGAGGCAACAAATCCGAGGATTGCCAATAGGTTGAAGGTGAAGAAGGCCGTAGGCATCATTGACATCGAGAGATTCTTGGTCCGCCACACCTTGTCGAGGAAATGGAAGAGAACCATCTGGGCAATGTTCGCGGCTACACCAAGCGCGATAAAGAACAGTATGGTGAGAGAGTCTACTGACAAAGCTGAACCGGCCTTCAAAGCCGACCCCAAGCCGAGCCCAACCGCCAAGGCGACAGACGCAACGACATTTGACTTGATCATCTTGTAAGGCGTCGCTCGAGAGAAGAGTAGACCCGCGACGAGGACCGCAATCGATGGGGGAA
This sequence comes from Crenarchaeota archaeon 13_1_40CM_3_52_17, assembly GCA_001918745.1. Taxonomy (GTDB): domain Archaea; phylum Thermoproteota; class Bathyarchaeia; order 40CM-2-53-6; family 40CM-2-53-6; genus 40CM-2-53-6. The sequence continues at coordinate 15,597 of MNGN01000038.1, forward strand.
GAGCAACTAGGAGAAGGGACAGATCCCCAAACGACAACGGCGACAAGCCTTGCCCAGCGACAGAGTGTCCGATGACATAGAGAGAGGCGAGAAACGAAACAGCAAAACCTACGCCAACCCTTGGAATCCCGCCTCGCAGATCTAGAGAGGTCAGAACGCCAAGGCTGACCAGTCCTATAATGTAGGCGGAGGGATCACCCTGTATTCCTAGACCGAAGAGGAAGGCGATCGGCACGGAGAGTGCTACTGTGAGGAACGGTCCGAAAGAGTCCCGGGTAAAGGGAAGGCCGCGGGCTTTCTTCAACTGCGGCAATGAGGAGCATGCGCCTTCCTAAGAGTGGACCTGCAATACTCAAATTCCTAGTAATCAACGGTGTGACCGACACCGGGCGGTTTTCGTTCCAGCGCAATTACATGCCCGCAAAGCGGTAAAACCGAAGAGTGCAACTATGAAACGTCCATCTATGAAACGTAGGACGAAGCAGAAAGATCCTGATCTGGATGCGGAGTCCGCGGAGACCCTCATCTGGACATGCTCAGCGTGCGGAGCCGACAATCCTGACTCTAAACAGTCATGCATCTCATGCGGCGGAGCCAGAGCTGGAGACACCGCGACGCCGAAGGCTCTAGAACCACTAGAAGAACAAGAACCGAAAGAACTCGAAGAACCAGAACCACTGGAAACCTCAGAACCGGAGAAAGTCGAAGCTGAGGAAACACCTCCTGAACCGGTAATTTTCTCATTCGACACCAGTTCGAAAAATTCGGAGCCCCCAGAACCAGAACCTGAGATTACACCCTTCCTGCCAACCCCGACCCCCTTCAGCTCAACCAGTCAATCGCAGCCGGTCCCGAAGATCGGACAAGGACGATACTACATGGTCTTCGTGAATACCCCCGCGCAGTCGCTCATCAAGTCAAAGGTTCCGATCGAGTTTGACGACTTCCCAGTTGTCAGCATAGGACGAAGCCCAGAAAACGTGGTTGTCATCCCAGACCAAGAGGTCTCAAGAAAACATGCAGAACTCACAGTGGACGGAGCTAAGCTGATGCTGAAGGATCTGAACAGCAAGAACGGCACATTCCTCTACAACGGAAAGGAATTCCAGCAGGTTCACGATAGCGTCGAGGTTAAACCGAACAGCATAGTAAAGTTCGGTACCGGCACTATCGTGAGGCTCACCAGTGAATGATTGAAGCCCTGGAAACCCCCCAGCTAATAAGCGAGGCAAGGGAGAAGATGGGAAAACCACTTCTCGAGCCCAGAGACGTAAACAGAGCTATCTTCGTCGGAGACACACATACCGCGATCGAAGTTACGCAAACGGTATTCGACAAATTCTACGACGATGCCGACTTAGTCGTCTTCTTGGGCGACTACGTTGACAGGGGAGAGACCGGCGTGGAGAATCTCGGACTCATCACTTCAATGTTTCTCGAGGACCCTACCAAGGTCATAATGTTGCGGGGAAATCATGAGAGCCCTTTGACGAACCCCTACTACGGCTTTCTCGAAGAGGTTACAGAGAAGTTAGGAGAGGCCAGCTATGACAGTTTCAAAGAGTTCTTCCAAGCCATGCCATACGCCGTCGTTGTCAACAACTACCTCTGCCTTCACGGCGGAATAGCCACCACGCTTGACACCGTATCTCAGATAGCAGACTTACCATTCCCCGACTTGAACCCAGACGACCCCACCGCGTTCCAACTGCTCTGGAATGATCCTAGAGACATGATAGAGGGCTTCATACCGAGCGTACGAGGAGACGGAGCGTACTATTACGGAAGCGATGTGACTGAAAAATTCCTAGCTAACAACTCGCTAAAGGGAATCATCAGAGGCCACGAGGTAGTTGACGGATTTAGAGAGGACCTCGATGGCAAGGTCATTACGATATTTTCGAGCAAATATCACGGCGGATCCGCAGGCGTGTTGATTCTTGACGGCGACAAGATGGAGCAGGTCAGACTATGACACTATCAGCAAGAACAGAGCTCAGCCACGCCTACTCGTTCGATTCTAAGATCGACGCGATATTCAAGATCACACTGGTAGCCGAGAGACGTACAGAAGCGAAAGGGTTCCACCACATCATAGTACTCGACACCAGCAAGTCGATGGACGGCCAGAAGATCGAGCTGGCCAAGAACGGCGCTCAGGAATACGTGAAGAGCATACCTTCGGGAAACGTGGTTTCTGTCGTCCTGTTCTCAAGCACAGTTCAGGCGTACCCTGAAACCCGACTCTCTGAGGTTCTTCCCAAGATCAGAGCATCAGGTCTGACCGCTCTCTACGCCGCACTCCAGTCAGCATTCGAAATAGCGCAAAAGAGCCGGCTCCCAGGGTGGATCGTTCTCCTTACTGACGGCGAACCCACAGACGTCACCAAACCCGAACAGTACTCGAAGCTGAAAATGCCGACCGGATTCCAGATGATCGAGTTCGGAATCGGCGCAGACTATAACCAGTCAATCTTGAAAGCTCTTGCAGACGCGTCTGGGGGAATGCTCCACAACATTACGGACGCCCAGAAACTTAAGCTTCCCAGCTTGATGCAGGAGAGCGCGGTAAACGAGGTCGGCGCCCGAAACGTAAGCGTGGATTTTGGAACCCCTGATGTCAAGATTCTCAACTACAAGGGACCCCCAGTTACGATCAATGCGGTGGAAACAGTTGCGAAGATCTGGGGCAAAGTTCAGATTCCCGCCGGGTTCAACGGACGACTCCTCAACATCCAAATTACCTACGCTGACACTATCGATGACAAGAGGAAGACCATCAATGCCCCGGTTGAAGTCAGACTGGCGAAAAATGACGAGCAGTTCTCGGAAGGAATCAACAACAACCTCGTCTCAGAATTCACATACTACCAAGGACTCGAAGAATACTACCAGCACCTTGCCGCAGGCCAACTGAAGGAGGCTACCAAAACAATGAATCAATTATCCGCAAATGCAGAACAAACACGGCGGACCGATCTCATCGAGGCGACAAAACGACTCTCCGATCAACATGAACAAACCGTCAGGCTCGGGGGAAGCACCGAGAGCACCAATAGATTATTGAAAGAAGCGGCCAGCGAAACGACGAAGAGAACCAGAGGAAAATAGACCCAAACTACTCTGAGTATCTGATGGCCTCCGCAGGAGGTATTCCCGCGGCTCGCCGCGCCGAGCTAATCGTGGCCAGCATCGACAGACCGTAGGCAAGACCCACTATCTCCAGAAGCTGTTGCCAAGGGAGCACAAAGTTTAGGCCTGAGTTCGGGGTGACTGCGAAAGCGTATCCCACATTGACTCCTAGAAGGACTCCGATCAGTATGCCCAGCAGTGAAATGTAGCTGTTTTCAAGCACAAAGACTGCGAGAATCATTCTCCTCCTGAATCCCAGAGCCCGGAGAATACCGATCTCTTGTCTCCTCTCTGCCACCGACCTGATGGATATTATTCCCAAGCCCGCGATACCAACAACAAGTCCCAGCCCAAGGAATCCCTCGAGCAAGCCTTCAAACGATTGTCCTATTTGGAGAAATGCGCTCAAGACGACGGGAATGACAACCGTCTGCATCTTCAGGTTCACAAACTCCCGCCTTAGCAGGTTGGATACATTTGTTGGATCAGCTCCGGTAGCGACCTTGATGAAAGAGAGGCTTCCAGTGCCAACGCCGAAAGGATTCATCAGCAATGTCTTCGTCGCCACGATTCCGTTGAGGAATACTCCGTTGACTAGTCCTACGACTGTGACGGTCTTTTGGACCGGAGTCTGTCCGGATCCAAGACCCGTGAGAATCAGAACATCATCAATATTCGGTGTGAGTATCGAGGTCGGAGGTCCACGATTACTTACCGCGCCAAACGACCATACGACGTTGGAAGAGTTGGTTGTAACTGCCTTCCATGTTTCGCTCGCAGTCTTGTACTGAGCACTCATGTTCACCATCTGGAAGGTGTTTGTAAGGTAGAAGTTGGTAGCGGCCGGCGCGTCAGGGTCCGCACCGACAAGGAGAGGATAGGAAAAGGTCTGGCGAGAAGTGGTGTCGTTGGCTGAGAGAAGATTCGTGTTGTTAAAAACAATTACGGCCGCGATCTTGTTCTGAAGCGCCACGTTGACGTTGACCATCGATGCAAAGTTAGGGACGGGAACAGCGGCTTGAGTGATGATATCGTATCCCCCAGAGTCCACCTTTACAGTGTTGTCTAGAGCCGCGTTTTGTTCAGCTGTGAGAGAGGCGATGGCTGCCACCGTGAATAGCACTAGGGAGAACATTGCAACTGTTGCGGCCGTTCTGAACCTCTTGTTCTCTGGGTATGCAAGAGCTATTCTGAAGATTGGCGTCAGGGTCCTTCTGCCACGATAGAAAACGTGGAGAATTTTCAACGCCACATCTGTGTTGTACATGACTAGTAGAACTCCTCCCAGAACCATGAGGATTCCCCCAGCGAAGTAGATCTCAACACCAAAATTGTACTTTTGAATCAGAGGATTGTTCCAAGAGAGACTGGGTACGCCCCACTGGATGAGCAGCGCGATGCCGGTTAGAGTGAAAGCATAGCGATTGCGTAAGAACCGGGAGAGGATGAGCCCGGCTCCGAAAATTACAATGCTAGGCCCGACAAGCGCCTCTACAGCGGACTTGGCACTGTATGAGACTTCGAACACAAATGCCCCGATGATTATCGCGATGATTCCTGCGATCGATAGTATGGTGTAAGTCCTAACTCCTCGAGGAGGCTCAGGAATGTTGCGAATGGCACGTATGATGTTCAACCTGCTTACCCTCCATGAGGTAAAGAGGATGGTCACGTAGGTGATGAGCAGACCCTCCGTGAAAGCGGCAAACAAGCTTCCGGGAGTAAAGGTGAAACTTGCAAGTACTTGCGATAGGTTGACGGGAAAGAATCTAGCGATAATTGTCGCGAAGACGTAGACTATGACATAGGCTATGGCTATGCCGACGAAAACCCCGACGAATGCCGCACCTGCGGAGTAGAGGCTTCCTTCGAAGAGAAACATCTTGGTTAGCTGTCCCCTTCTCATACCTACAGCTCGAGACATGCCCATCTCGGATTTCCGCTCCTCAGCCAGCATGACGAAGATGTTTACAATCAGCACTACGCCGGCGACTATTACGAAAGTGCTCAAGACTATCAGAAAACTGCTCAGGCTCTGAGCGCTCGTTGTAGCGCTGTTGACCGCGACCTGTTTCTCGGAGTAGGCGCAAAGTGCAGCCGTGGGGCCAGCGGCCTGGGATGAATCCGTCTTGCACTTGTAAGCGGTGGGAGGATTGGTGATCGAGTTCAGGGTCTGGTTTGCAGCGAGGCCAACGATCTGGCTGTGCTTGATGGAGTCTCTCAGTCCGCCTGTATTCGTTACAGCGATATAGTTGACAGATCCTAGGTGGTTAGTGAGCTGTTGGGCCGCACTCATCGTTACGAAAATGTTGTCGTTTCCTGAAAAGGAACCTCTCGCGTCAGAGACAGCGATCCCGACAACCTTGAAGGTTGCCCGAAGAGCAGAGTATACCGCGATAGAGTCACCGACTGTCGCATTCAGGTCTCGAGCAGTCTTGTCGTTGATAACCACTTCAGTATCACCGAAGGTGGAAGAGATGACGGATCCGCTGGAGGAATGGAAGTCGCCAAGGGTCCGTGAGGCGTTGGAGAATGTGCCGATAAGCGTGGCCGGAGATTGGACGTTCCCCGTGTTTGAGTCGCTCACGCTGACTGTGTCGAGAATCTCCGGTGTAACCCCTAGAAGGAATGGGCTGGCCTGGGGATTGCTTGTTAGCTGAGAAGAGAGACTCTGGGAGGTGCTAATTGGGAAATATGCGTATCCTGCCCCCGTAATGTTTCTGGCATTGACAACCTCGTCCGCAAAACCATACCCGTAGTATGCTCCTCTGGTAAACAGCTCGGTGAACGTGTCCTGAGTTACAAGTGAGCCCGAGATCATTGCAGTCCCGATCATCAAACCGAGAATGACTATCGCCATACTGGTTTTTCTACGGACAAAATTGCGGAGCGCCATTCTGAAAGTAAGCCTATCTCGAAGCATCATACCAAGCGAGATCAGCAAAAGCACGATTACGATGTAGACCTCAAGGCTGATCGTCGAGCCGCCGACAACACTACTGAGACCGGCGAACCAAATGAGTACTGCAGCCAGCCCCGCGATAAATGGAGAGAACGAGAGCACTTTCCTTGAGTATCGTCCTGCTCTGCTTGTATGCTTCGCACGGGAGAACAGATAGAATAGATAGGCAGAGCCAAGCCCCAAGACCAAAAGTCCCGTGGTCTGTACTAGAAGCCGGGTTTGGTTTTCGGAGACAAACTGGCGCAGAAAGAAGTTGTTCTGGTAGTTCAGATAGAGAGCGTAGAGTTCCCCGAGGGCAATTATTGATAGGAAAATAGTGAGACCTAGGAGGAGGCCTCTTCCATGCGACCTAGACTCTGACGTCGGCCAATCCCGCTACGTTCAGGACTTCGTTCCAGTTGCGGTCTCTTTCTCTATCTGCCCGTTTCTCATCGAGACTATTCTATCGGTCTCCTGGGCGATTTGCGGATCATGTGTA
>MNGN01000001.1 GCA_001918745.1 Crenarchaeota archaeon 13_1_40CM_3_52_17
CGGAAGCAATCCTCCGGGGTGTAGTCGAATCGTTCCTTCTTCCGGAAGATGTAGTCTCTGTAATTGTTAAAGCCCGCGTTATCCGCGATTCTTTGGCGTAGGGCTATCAACTGGTCGTAGATCTGGTTCAAGGTGTCTCTATCTTTCTGTCTGCGGGACTCTGCTAGGAACCAAGTTTTCTCTCGAACGCTCCGGTCTGGTTCTTCCAGGAATCGTCCCATTTGTTGCATTGTCCTCTCTTGGCCTTCATAGAGGACTGTCATCGCTCCTGTGGTTTTCTGAAATGACTGCGCGAGCTTTGTTTCTTCTTTTTCGAGTTCTACATTTTCTTCTCGGAAGAGTGCGACGTTGTTCTCTCTCTTCCTGTTGAGTACATAGTACTCGTCGCTATTTTCGCCGCGGGTTCTACGTTCTCAATAAAGAGTAGGTAGTCTTTCTCGCGGGCAGGGTCATCGGTTTGACATGTCATTCTCGCATATCGAATGGATTGTTCTTCTGCCAAGGCGGACGCGAGTTCGGACTCGTCTTTGAGCCATTTCTCAAGATCGGATGCTGAATGAATCGTGCGATTTTGCAGATTTTGAAATAACTCCTTCAATCTGCTCAGATCTGTGAGATCTATGTTGGTGGGAAGAAACTGGCGGGGGTATTCACGAGGGAGGTGAGAGTAATCGAAGGACAATGGCGGTCTGGTCCAGCGACGTTTGTTCTAGCCTATGTTAACATAGTTTGTCTTATTGATAGTGCCCATCCATCTGATGGTGGGCAGAAATGTCCTTGACCGCAACCATCTTTAAACCATGAGAAATGGTACAAGAAAACGGGTGGATTCTCGACGATTGTCAAACATCTTTCCGAAATTGTCCCGGAGAGGGTGGGCGACTTCAGACGGTGGTACCTGTCCAAGGCAGAGCAGGGTCATCAGCTCGCGATGAGATATGTGGAGCTCACTGGAATCGTTACTCCTCATACGCATGATGTCGAGGAGACAATCTTCTACATCGAAGGCAAAGGGTCTGCACGTGTAGGCGAGAAAGAAGTCAGAGTCAAGCCGGGAACTATGATTGTGATTCCGCCGGGGACGGTGCACAGCTCCATTCGGGAGGGATTCGAGCCCTTGCGCTATCTCGCCATTTTTGTGGGAAACCCTGACCTATAGTTTACACGAGCCGGTTAGACACTTGAGAGATACAGGAAACCGGCTTGAGATGGAGCAGTCAAGGATTGTTTCGCCCAAGGGCGGTCATTTCGGAATCGTCTATGCCTCGCTTCCCAACTCGGGTGAACGTAAGACTTGCCTGATCATTGCGCATGGCGCGGGTGGGCCAATGTACTCGCCTTTCATCACCTATTTCCATAGAGGCCTCGCCGAGAAGGGATACCTTACGGTGAAGTTCAATTTTCCGTACATGGAAGCTCGACGAAAGATCCCGGACAAGAGAGAGATCCTAGAGACTAGCTATCGACAAGTTATCGATGAGGTCAGGGCCAGTAAGCATCACCCTGAGCGAATCTTCGTAGGAGGCAAGTCGATGGGGGGCCGTATTGCCTCCCAGGTTGTCGCATCGGGAGTAGATGTCGAAGGACTATTCTTTCTGGGTTATCCATTGCATCGACCTGGTCAGCCGGAGATGCTCAGGGATGAACACCTTTATCGGATTGAGAAGCCGATGCTCTTCCTTTCCGGAACAAAAGACCAATTTGCCAAAAGGGAACTCCTTGAGGGAGTTGTGTCGAAACTGGGCGACCGAGCGGAGATTCACTGGATAGAGGGCGGTGACCACAGCTTCAACACGCGGCAGGGCAAAGACGACCTGGTCAAGACCTATGATGAGGCACTAGAGACTCTTGATACTTGGTTGAGAGCTAAAAGGCGCCTAGGTTCTTGAACCGGGTTCAGTGTAGTGTTTAAATCGGCGAAGAGCTGGGCTTTGTGTAGCCATGTGCGACACCTGTGGCTGTTCTTCCGAGCAGGAAGATAAGAGCGGCGAGGAAGCCTAGCCCTCAGCCTGCCGGGGCGTAAGTTTCCCAAATATCCATAGAAGGGGCTCCAAAGAAGCCTTTTCCATTTTTCGTCCGTCTCAGACGAGTCTCTGGTCGGACTCTAGTCTAGAAGATCCTTGGGAACCCGAAAAGCGCGCCGATCAATACCGCGCCGAGAACGAAGGTTAGAACTACAATCACGACTATTGCCATTACTGCGACTCCGATCGCTCCGAACCACCCGGTCTTGAAGTAGTGTTTGACAAGGAATAGGAAGATCAGAAGTCCGATGAGCAGGCCGAATAATCCTTGAACAAAGGAAATGACCGCTCCCACGAGGAAGGTGCCGGTCCCAGCGACGGCTAGCGCTTCACCGAAGGTAACTTTTCGGCCAACCACAACTTCCCCTGCCAGCCATAGTACGAATCCGACGATTAGAAGGTAGATTATGAACAGTACTATGAACCCAACGATTGTAGAGCCGATCCCGATGCTTGGAATGAAGGGGTTTGCCATGCGGAGTGCTTCACCTGACAGGACTATGATCTTGAATTATGGTTGTTGAAACCATGTCATCTGTCTGGCAGTAATTCTTGATTGTTCTTTCGTTGGGAAGGTTTAAGCTTGCCAGCTTTTCCGGGATAGCTTTGCCCAGGACAATGTATGCCGGGCTCGCGCCCTATTCCTGGAATACGGGAGTGCGTTGAGGTAGTATAGCCCGGTCCGCGGCTTGCGGGAGCCGGCCGAGAGTATGCACGGCTGTCACCCGTGCGACACTCGAGAATTTTCTCGAGCGCGTTGCGGGTTCGAATCCCGCCCTGGGCGCCAGATTTTCTGTTCGAGATCATTTTCAGACGCATTTGATGCGGTCGCCAGTTAGGCGGGAAACTTTGCTGTCAAACTCTTGGGTCTTGGCAAGTCGATAAGAAGATCTCCTGCAAGGCTCAGGTATCCTATGGCGGTCTTGGAATCACAGCGTAAGGTGGAGGAGATTATGAAGAAGAATATCAACACATCCCAGAACACCTCTTTACACCACTACGTCTGTCTTGTTTGATCACTAGTTCGTGGAGAAACAACGAACATTAGAAACCTGTAAGTAACAATCTGGCTTTCTTGGCCCGACTACGCAAATGACAAATACTCCTTTAGTGTCGAGCAGGGATTCACGAGGGGTGGTTAGCACTCGCCTCGCCCAATCCGTCGATTATCTTTGATACGTCAAATTGCAAGTGGGTCCCAGTCACCCACATCGAGACCTCCTTTGGAGGTAACCATTTGTACTATGATCTGCTCACAGGCCCATATCTAACCAGTGACGGACATTTCCTGAATTTCATCGCTAACGGTTACGCTGACCCCTGTAACCCAATCTGCAAAGAAGGACCAACCCCCTAACACGGCTGGCGTAGACTCGACGGAAAAAGGACTCCTTATTACACGGCTTGAGCCTTTAACAAGTTCTTGATCTGATGCGAGGAACATCACGCAAGGGCATTCTTCTGATACTACTTGCACTTTCGAATCTATTCCTGGTGTCAAGCCTCCTCAGTGTCAGGAGCGTTGCAGCTACAGGTTCAGAAAGCCCCCTGACAAGTCATCACGGAATAGCCATTCATTCAGACAAAGAGTTCATTCTTGCAAATGGGGTTGTGTCTGGTTCAGGAACCCAGGCCGACCCATACGTGATAGCAAGTTGGGACATTGATGTTTCAGCAGATCCTGTGCCGGTGATATTGTCGAGCGGGACGCTTAATGCAGGTATCTTCATAGCCAATACGACCGCATATGTGATTGTGAGAAATGTTCAGGTCCACAGTTCTATTCCGGGTTGGTGGATGAACGTTGGAATCGTTCTATGGAACACGACCAATGTAGTGGTGGAATCTTCGCGCGTATGGAACGGAAATAATGGAGTTGTTCTGGTGGCCACGAGCAGATCAACCATTGTCCAAAACGAGTTTTTCAACCAAGTCGAACCGGTGGCAATAGTGGGAGGGTTTCCTTTAGCGTCGTCGAAAGCTTCGGGGAACATTATTGCTCAAAATACTATTCACGGCGGGAGGGCCGTTGGCATAGAGGTGTTCGACGCCTCCGATAACGTGATCACTGACAATTCGATTTGGAACATGTCGGCGTGGGCGGCTTTCTTTCAATGGGGAGCAAATGGTAACATTTTCTCCGGGAATCATATTAGCAGTTCTGCTGTGGGTATCGAGGCTGTCTTCTCCTCCATCAATAACACGATCGTTGGGAACTCGTTCGATGTTCAGATTCTAGGTGTGGGCGTGGGGTTCGGCTCCAACGGGACAATAGTCACTGGGAACAACATCCATAGCATACAAGGAGGAATCAATCTGATTGAGGTTACAAACTCGATAGTATCTGGGAATACCGTTCAGGCAAACGGGACTGGGATCAAACTGCTCGAAGGAACGACAGCGAATCGCATAACCGGAAACTTGGTCATCGCACACATTGGACTCTTTGTCTGTGGAACAATAATCGGACTGAACAGATTCGCTCCAAACGACCTCAAGGGGTCAGACCTTCGAATGGAATTTTGCCACTAGTTTTCACTGGCCATGAACACAACATGGACAAGATCGCAATCCTACCTCCAAAGTTAGAATCCTCGGTTGTCTGCCGTTCACTCTCGTTTGCAAACGAGACCAAGACAGCAAACCCTTGGATGGAGATTCAATCCAGGAGTCGAAATCCCGCCCTGGGCGCCAACGGCCCAAAGGGCGTCGCACAACATTTTTTCAATTCAGCATCTGAAAGCGGTCCTAAAAATCGGATCTTGAAACCCAGTTTTGAAACCAATGTCTTAACCCAGTTCTCAAAATTGGACCCTGAAACTGGTTCTTGCAACAGCTTCCTGAATCAGCCTTTGAAAACGGTAGCTGTGAATTTTCCGGCCCCCCCGGGGCCTACTCAAGTCGCACGCCGCGCCATTCACAACGTATCCAAGGCGGCCCAGCCGGCTAACCCTTAACACAGGCGAACCCCCTAGCCCAACAAGGACAGCTAATCTTGGTCTCCATAATCCATTCACCACCCCAAGAAATCGTCGTCACCGGCCTCACCAGCTTCACTAGCCAGGTCAACCTTGCCTCCATGGTCGCCTTCGTCATGAACGTCTCCGGCCAACCACTAGCCCTCTACTGGGCCGAGGGAGTAGTCTTCCTAGCCGACTTCGTCGAACCAGAAGCCCTCCCCGAAGAATACGTCAAAGGCAGAATCTACGCCTCCAACATATCCCACGCCCCGATGGCGAAATACAACAACTTCGTACGCGTAGGAAACATCGAAGTCCCAGTAATCGATGTAACCTCCAATGTTGGACTACGAGACCTTGCCCGCTGGATTAGAGAAAATCACCAGTCTGATCCCGAGAAATCTTAACTAGACGCGAACCTCTCGTCTTTGATTGTGTCCCGGGGTAGCTCAGCCTGGAAGAGCTTCCGAGCCGCCCCCTAAAACAGCGGGCGACGAAGACGCTGTAGGTTTGCGCCCAGTGCGCAGCCACGTCAGCCTTACCAGGCTAACAGTAGACACCGGAGTGTCGCCGGAGAACCGCTAAGAACGGTTCGGCGAATTCAAAATGGAGGCTATTCGCCTCCATGAGACTCCGGTCCCCGGGACCACCCTTGTCGATGTACGAGAATTGTCTCTTACTTGGACTTGACCGCGGGCGTTCGGCTCTCAAGCTCTCTCAAAATCAGCTCGTTCTGCTTCATTATGATCTTGTTCTGGTCAGTAAGAATTCTCAACGCACTGGCGATTAGGGAGAGAGATGGGTTATCCCACTTGAACTCGTTTTCCTTGGCAGCCAAGGCTTGTTTGCCTTTGATAATGGATCCGCGAAGGTTCTCGTCACTCTCGTCATCAGCAAAAGCAGCACGGTTCTTCCGGTCCATTTTGTCGGACATGCTAGCAGCTGCGTGTTCGCGTTTGACGTCCGGGTAGCAGTCTTCGCAGAACCTCAGCCCCTTGAGTTCTAAGAGGGGGTCGATGAGGCTTAAGGTCTTACCGCATCTGGAGCAGAAATCTGCCATGTTACTGGTTCAGCTCTAATCGGCACATGCCGTTCCAGCGCTATTAAAGAGTCATGTAACCCGTTCTCTCACAAGCCTCCATTGGACACCTGACGAGAGATCGAACATTCTGGTTAGCGTTAATCAGGGTCTAAGCCGGTTAACGGGAGCCTGCAACATTTGGTCACGCTGACTGGGGTAGATTGACTGATGTATCAAGTGAGGCGCGACTTCCCTGGGTGCAATCGAAGGAGGACTAGGTTCGATATTCTCTCTAACCCACTCTGGGACAATGACTGCCCTAAGGAGCTGCTGAACGGTAACATCTCTTCTCTTCGCCTCTGAAGCTAGGATCTTGAAGGTTCCGTCTCCAACCGATAGGATGAACTTGGCCATTGCTATGCGTCAGACCTCCCTCGGGTTATCTTGGGTTCCGTCGTATTGTATTGGGGGTGAAATCGTCGAGGAGCTTTTCCCTCGACTAGAACGATGATATTGTAGTCAACATCTGCACCTCTAAGCGACTGGACGAACCCGTCAAACTCGTTCAGGATCTCTTCCCCTCCGCGAGCCTCGGTTTGGCCCCTCAGTTTCATGAGGGCGGTCCACTTGTAATTCTCCATGATCCTGTCCCCTGCCTTGTTCATTATTATCCCGCCATCGTATCCGTTGGGTCGATATCCCTAGAGCAGCTGCAGCAGCTTTCGAAGCAGAGCGTGCAACTATCACATGTTAGACTAGTGTTTTCTAGACATGAAGGGCAACAGTTAGGAGTCGAGTTTTGATCGAGCATCTTCATCAAAGGCTATTCCTCTTGTCAACCCTTCCTTCGACTTTGAAGTAAACGTCTCGATCGTTGATCCATTCCCCACGAACCTGTTCGTCATCGACGTCAGTGTATACTCCGTCAAGCCAGACTCTTGCGTCCAATGCTTTCGAAGACGCTATGAGGTCGATCAGCAGGTTTCTCAGACGCCCATCAGTCTTGGCGTCTCGAACATATGACCCCGAAAGTCCATCCCTCTTTTCGTTGTCGGCGAGAGTGGCATCCATTTGTCATCTGTCGGTACATTTCGCTACCTTTCCATATAATCACCACGTTTACAAGTGGTGAAAGTGTAGCGCAAGGTAATCTCTCCTAACACACTGTAGGCACCCCGCTATTATTCTCGGAGTTCGAATTGAAATCACTGAGATGTGCGAAAGAGAATTTCGTCCCATCAAACTCGTAGCGCATAGAGCGATTGACTGATCCGGGAAATCGCTGGATGGCTCTTACGGGTTCAGGCCCTGTACATTGCGTAAATTTATGGTAACCCTGGACGACGGAGTATTTAATGAGCTTCTTTATGTGGCGAGGAGGCGAAACATATCCATGCAAGAGCTCTTTCGAGTAGTCGTTATTCCAGATCGGATCGAACTCAACGTCATCGAAGACCCTCCGCTCTCTGAATAACTCAACTAGCTCCACTCAATAGTGCTTGGGTAGAACTACGTTACTCAATTTGAGACTTAGCTGATTGTACCGAATTGTGTGAATTCTAAACAGTGTCGTGAGTAGTTACCGTTGCCTCTTGAGGACCTTGGGCCCCATCTACGAATTTTCTACTTCCTTGAGAATTCTGCGGTCGCGAGGCTTGTTCTTCGACTGTTCTTGCTTGTCTGCCTCTGCGTTGTCTAGTTCGGGCATCGTTTTATTATCAGTGTGCATTCGGATCCATCCCTGTGTCCTTTGCTTGCCTCGCTTGGGCGCCCTTGTGCGTGTTCGTCTATCGTTTGTAGCCTCTGCCATTCTTGGCCCCCGCAAAGCTTGGGATCAGCGGGGCTTCTCGGTGTTCGCTGGCGAGACCTGTCAGGGGGCGAGTGATTGTTGCGACTATTTGTCCGTCTGTTTCATGCGTCTCAACTTTTGCACCCATAGGCTTGAAGAGGGATTGAACCAACTCGCCGTAGAATGCCGAGACCCTAGGGCCTCGGTCATGTTTCAAGACCACGGTGTCGGTTTCTCCATCGATGGTGTATTGGAGCCTGAACGCGTTTCCGTAGCTGCCGATCATCTCCAGCGCTTTTAGCACGGTCTCAGGGTTGAATTTCTTGAACCAGAAGAGGACCATCTCAGGAATAGTGTTCGCCCCGGCCTCTTTTCCCAGTTCTCGCGCCTCCTCATCCGTGAGGATGCTGAAGACTTTCTCCACTAAGGATGTGGGAACTTGGATGAAGCCGAACTTGGTAGCCTTGTCCTCCCACTCCACAAGTTTCCTCAGAGATCTGTTCGCCAAAAGGTTGAATGAGAACTGTTCCCTTTCAGCCATCTCAACGATTCCCGCTTCGACATCCTCATCCAGTCTAAGGGTCCTGGTCACGCTTCTCGAGCTCGAAACCGGCGTAGATTTGAGCTCGAACATGGTTCGAGTAGGTGCTAAGGTCATTTTTGCTTCCTTGGAACCCATTTAGTCGTTGCAAGCACTTAAGCGGTACGTCTCTCTCCGCTTGCAATCGGCAATCAAATTGCCTGAGTGCACGGCATAGTTTTGCGCAAAGTGTGCAGACAGACCGTTTGCAAGATATTGCAAGTGGACTAATGCTCTCCCCCTCATTTAGCGGGGGATACCCGTGTTGTAAGAGAAAAGCGCCAAGTTTATCTTTATGTTTGCATGTGAGTGCACATGCTATGGAATGTGACAGATTGTAATGACACAGATTGAAAATGCTCTAAAGACCGAGACTCGCAGGTCCCCTGACACAGTTACCCGGACATTCCGCATAGATCGCGACGTTGACAGGAAGATGGAAGGGCTTTCCTCTGAAGGAAGAGTCAGCATGAATCAGATGGCCAATAAAGCACTCAGAAGGTACGTTGAATGGGAGGTCAACGCTGAGAAGTTCGGAACTGTCACGACCTCAGCCAGCACTATCAGGAAGTTCTTCGACTACCTGACCATTGAGCAGGCGAAGGAGATGGGGAGCTGGTGGGGAGAAAACCAGGCTCCAGGAATCATAACCTTCTGGTTCAAGAAATTCGACTTCGACAGCGTCCTGAAAGCACTGGAATTCCTCGGCGCCCAGTACGGCCGAGCCTTCACCTCTGACTACGCATTCGACGGCAGAAGCCACACACTCATTGTCAAACACGACATGGGCCTCAAAGCGAGCGTATTCTACGCCGAGGCCGTGAAAGCAGCATTCTCCCATCTTGGGTTAGGGACCGACATATTCGTCACTGACGACCAGGTTATCGCCATAAGCCCCCCGGATCCAGCCCACCCGTTGAACAGGTCCTATGAGGGAGCCGCCGACCTGAAATATCCAACGAGTGCAACGAGCAGGCCCATTCCAAAGCTTCGCAGAGGACAACGGGCAGACACGGAAAACCGCGAAGATTGAAGGATTAAGACCCGGTCTCCCTTCCAAAAACGAAACCATCAACGGCGACTAGCGTAACGAGCCTCTCGGCTTAGTAGTTCGACTTTTAGGCGGAGTACGATCAGGATGGCGAAGATTGCACTTACTTTCCGCCGAGTCCCCACCCAGCTTTGAAGGTCGGGTTGATCCTTACGAAGGGCGCTTCGCCTTCTTTCCATGGGTCGCGTTTTACCCAGTCTAGTTTGGAATGGAATATCTTGTAGAGGTTTCGGTACTCTTCTCCCTTTTCGATAATTGAGACAGAGCCGCTGATCAGGAGCAGTTTCTGGGTCCCAGCTGTGTCAACTAATATTGCGGCGTGGGGATTTTCTCTCAGGTTTTTGAGCTTCCTGGTTCCGTAGTCAGTTACAATGTAGGGTGAACCCTCATGCCAGACGTAAGAGACCGGTACGACGTGCGGCTCGCCTTTCTTGGATGCTGTCGCGAATCTGCACAGTTCGTTCTGTTCTAGAAACCTAATCTCTTTTTCTGTTAGCTTAACTGGGTCTTCGGTTCTTTTCAATTTCAGAATATCCCGGGATGGGTTAACTGGGATTTCAAGCTATGCGTTCGGGAACGGGAAGAACTTTCGATCCGCTAGAAGTCTCATTGATTGTGGCGGGCCCGCGGGGATTCGAACCCCGGACCTACAGCTCAACCCGCTCCGAGGCATAGGGGGTTCGGCCAGAAGTGGACTGCCGCTCTATCCAGGCTGAGCTACGGGCCCGAAAGTGTTGGCTATGGTGAATCCTAGTTAATTGTTCCTAAGAATACAGGGTTGGAGTGTGGGCCGATAAGGATCCAAAGCTACTGAAACGACGCTTGACTCAATATCACGGCCTTTGCGACTTAGTCTTGTTTGGCGAAAAACTCCTTCGGATCTACCACATGAACACGTTTTCCCTTCTTCACAAGTTCCTCAGCCACCTTCGCATTACTCGTGAAGAAACAACCGTCCCCGGTGAAGAACCTCAATGTTCCATGGGACGATTCGTTGCAGATCATGAAATTCGCCATTGACTTGTCATCATCAAGGTCTCCTCCGCAGATCGGACACTTGAACTCAACCCACATGGCTATTTCCTACGTTGCGTGTGGCCGACGCTAGGCCTATAAAGGAAAATCCTGACAGGAAACCCGTTGAGTTCATAATGCCCGACGATAAGATAGTGATCAAGACAAAGCACGGAGAACTCAGCCTTGAACAGCTAGCAGAGGCTCAACACGGTATGGCGCATCTGATGAAGGAGGTTGGAGAAAGGTATCACGTTCTTTACTACGCCGCGAAAGCGCTCAACTGGAAGCTGGCACAGTACCAGCTCAACCAGGTCATAGCCCTCTTCAGAATAGGCGCCACTCTCAGGCCAAAGTTCACCGAGGACTTGAACGGTTTCGTCAAAACACATTTTCATCCCATGACTGAAGCCATTCGCCTACAAGACTGGAGGAGGTTTGAAGAGGCCTTCAAGAAAGGAATCCACGGCAGCGATCAATTCCACGAAAAATACGGATACGGCTACATCCATTTCGTCTTACCGGCGAATCCGCCGGAGATGTACGACTTGAACCCCGACACGTCGCCGACCGGTTAGGGATTCCGCTTTTCTTATCTAGATTATCCTGGCTCAGTCGCCGCAGGGAGCGCTATCCTGCTGCCGCGGTCACATGAATGAGCCTAGCCCTGGTTTCTCTTCTGACGCGTCTCCGTCTCAGATTCCTACCCCTCGAACGAAAGCCCATCATTGTACGGTTCCCTCACATCATCAAAGACCCTAATATACCAAGCTGAGGCGCGGACGTTCCCATTCTAATTTCTCCAATGTGCGAGGGAAGAAACGAATGAGATTTGTTCTTGTCGCGAAAATCGGACCAATCCGGGTTCATTGGAGGGCCTTTTGGATCTCGTCAACTACGGATGATAGCTTGATATTTTTTTCTTGGCCTGTTTTCATATCCTTCAAGCGTACGCTTCCTTCCTTGATCTCTCGGGGGCCGAGGACTAGAGCTATTCTGACCTTCAAAGAGTCAGCGTATTCCATCTGTTTGCTGAGGGGGCGCTGTTTGAGGTCGTAGTCGGCCCTGATGCCTTGGCCTCGAAGTTGTTGGACGATTTTCACGGCCTCATTCCATACGGTTTCGTTGACCGTGACAACGAAGATCTGTGGGCTTTGTTGGGTGTCGGGGAAAAGGTCTTTCCGCTCTAAGGACAGCATGAGGCGTTCGAAGCCGCCAGCTACTCCTGTTGCTGGCATGTCTCGTTTTCCATAGATCTTGCATAGCTTGTCGAAGCGGCCGCCTCCGAAAATCGCGCCCACGTCTTCTCCGTCTCTGTCGTAGCCCTCGAAAACCGTTCCGTCGTAGTAGCTTATTCCGCGGACGATTCCAAGGTCGATCTTGATCCTGTGTTTCTTTCCAAGGGATTCTACTCTGTCGATTGTTCCTGAGAGTTCCTTGAATCCCTGGTGGATCATCTCGCCTTTGGGCAGCTTGTTCTCCAGTTCCCCGAGGACTGTGCCTGGTTCTCCACCAATATCGGTAAAGCCGAGGATTCGCTTGACCTTGTCTTTTGACAAGCCTGCTCGGGTGAATTCTCGTTCTGCCTGTTCCGCACCGATCTTACCCATCTTGTCGATTATCCGGATGAGCTGATCGAGATCGTTCTGCGACTGGATTCCTAGACCTCGCAGGAAGCCTTCTACAAGCTTTCGGTTACTGATCTTGACGATGTGGTCTTTGAGGCCGACTGATTCTAGAATGTCGGAGCCTAGTGCGATGATCTCCGCATCGGCTGTCGGTTCTGCGGCTCCGTAGATCTCCGCATCCCATTGGGTGTGGTATCGGTACCTTGCGAACTGCGGTTCATCGTATCGCCATACTCCTCCGATGCACGAGATCTTGATCGGTTCGGGGAGGTCGAACCTGTTTGCGACCATCCGGGTCATGCCGACTGTGAGGTCGAATCGTAGTCCGAGGTTTCGCTCTGCTTTGTCTTTGAACCAATAGATTTCATCTCTGACGCCTGGGCCTGATTTTGCCTCCAGGGTTTCCAAGTTTTCTACAGGGCTGGGCTCTAGCATCTGGAATCCATAGTTCCAGAGTACCTGTCGGATCTTGTCAGTGAGCCAGATCCTGCGTGCCATCTCTTCCGGCTCAATGTCTTTCATGCCTCGTGGAAGGGTGAATTCTGTTGTCGACAACGTGCTGTGTTTCTCCTTCCGGGAGATTATTTTCCTTCGAAGTGTTCAGTGTTCAATGTATAATAGACGATGTCTGTTCGTCTGTCGATTACGGCTAGGACTAGGTCTTTGCCTTCTTTGTTCGCTTTTGCCGAGAGTCTCGCGAGCTTTTCGAGTGTGGATTCTCCTCCTTCGAAGACGATCGAGACCTGTCGGCGTGTGGCTCCTTTTCCAAAGGTTTCGAAGTCGAAGCCTTCTTCAGACTCTCGGACCAGATAGCCTCGGTCTCGAAGATCCCTGTATACCAAGTATTTCGTCCATATTGTTGACTTGCCAGTTGATACCTTTGTGACGAGATTCTGAAGCGTCTTCTCCTTTCCCGTCTTCTCGTCTGTTACATGGGCGCGTCGTTTCTCGACAAGATAGAATGTTTCGTAAGGGCTTAGGAAGAGTTTGTCATTTACCAGGGTTCCGAACGCTTTCTCCCGGAGTTCCATGAGTTTCTCCGGTTCTTTCAGGTAGATCTTGTTCTTGGAGAGGAAAGCTTCGAGAACTTCTAGTGTCATCAAGCAATCGCACCTAGATGTGGTTTGAAACCGGTCAAAGCCGGGCAGGCGTCTATAAAGGCATGCGAACAACTAGGATCGACAAACGGAGGTTTGAGAAAATGGCTGGGAGAGAACGAGTCTCGCTTGAGCCCGTGCGTTGGAAGAATGGGGTGCTGGAGGCGATTGACACGACAAAGCTGCCCGGTAGATTGGTGTATGTTCGTATGCGAACAGTTGATCAGGTTTGTTCGGCGATCCGCTCTATGAAAGTCAGGGGGGCGCCGTTGATCGGCGTCGTTGGCGCTTATGGTTTGGTCTTAGCGGCGATGAATCTCAGGAGCGGTGATTTGAAGCAGGCTCGATCACAGCTTCGCAAGTCGGCTGACGCTCTGATCTTAACGAGGCCGACTGGGGTGAATCTTCGCTGGGCTGTTGAGCGAGTCTTCAAAGCGTCTTCTCGTGTCAACTCAGTTGGCTTATTCGGCGATGAGTTGAGGCGGGAGGCTGATGCGATTCTTCGCGAGGAGCTTGAGTCCGCTCACAAGATCGGACGCTTTGGCGCGGCTTTGATTGAAGATGAGGATACTGTTCTGACGCATTGCAATGCTGGGGCTCTGGCGACCGCGGGATATGGAACAGCGTTGGCGGTGGTCCGGTCCGCGGTTGAACAAGGGAAGAGAGTGTCTGTAATCGCGACAGAGACGAGACCATTGTTGCAAGGGTCGAGGCTCACAGCGTTTGAGCTGGCGCGGGACGGGATTCCAGTCCGCGTGATTGTTGATAGTGCGGCCGCACAGCTAATGGCTCAGGGAGTGGTGGACAAGATCGTTGTCGGTGCGGATAGGATCTTGGGAACAGGGCATGTTACGAACAAGATCGGGACGTTGCCAATCGCGCTTGCCGCCAAATTCTATGGCGTTCCGTTCTACGTCGCAGCTCCAGCATCAACGCTGGACTTGGTGACGGATGTGTCTCAGGTGGTTATTGAGGAACGGGATCAACAAGAGGTATTGTTGATCGGAGGGAGGCGTTTTGCGCCGAGCAACGTGGAGGCTCTGAACCCGGCCTTCGACATCACTCCGCCAGAACTGGTAACTGGGATTGTGACGGATCGCGGTGTGGTATGTCAGCCGTTCGCTGAGAATATTCGGGTTCTGTTTGGCTGATCGCTTGGAGGGGGCGCGGTGCGCGACTTGAGTAGGCCCCCGGGGCCCTGGAAATCACCCGTATCCGATCTCGATACCGTTTCAGTAATAGTTTTCGACGCCGATTCCAAAACCCGTTTCAAAACTAATTTCAGTGTTCGTTTCAATTACCGTTTCAAGAACCGTTTCAGGATCGCGATTTCAATACCTGTTTCGAATACCGGGATTTCAGCATCGTTTCCAAGAATTGAATTCAGATCGAGAAAAATGCTGGTGAGCGGTCGGTTGGAAAGAGGTGGGTAGGAATGGGCAGATTCTTTGCCGGTTCATTGATTCATCGGATAGAACTCTTTCTTCCTGGGCTCATCCCAGGATATTCTAACTCTATACCTTTTCTACTGAGAAATAGTAGGGTTCAGGCGGATATTTCCCGAACTTCTCTCGTTTCTCGCGACTCTTTCTCCTTCTCCTTAGGCTCCTTCTTGATAACCGGGGTCACCACCTCCACAGGCACGTTTCCAGCCGACTCTATCCGAGCCTTCCAGTCAGTCCCAATCGAGACGAGAGCATAGATTCCTATGACCTCCGCCTTTGCCTTCTGAATGATCTTCATCATCGCCCGCTGCGTCTCCCCACTATCGATTATGTCATCGACGATGAGTACGCAGTCCGTTTTCTTGATCGCATCCCGCGGAACGAACAAGCTCAACACAACAGCAGTCTTTGGAGGCACGAAAATTTCCTCGATAAACTCCCGCACTCCAACCTCTCTCTGCTTCTTGGCGACAAGCAATCCCACGCCGAGCCGGTGAGCGAGGAGAGTTGCGAGCGGTATTCCGTCAACCGCCGCAGTCATGATCTTTGTAACTCTCTTTCCAGCAAACTTGCCCACTGCATGTTGGACGGCTCGTTCCATCAGCATCGTGTCTCCTATGATGGCGGTGTTGTCGAAATATCCTCCGTCGTCAAAGTGAATTCTTTCTAGGAGTTCCTTGTCTAAACTCATGTACCTCTGTAGAGTCTTGTTGATCTCTTCTGCTCTCTCAGCTGTCGGCAAGACATGTCCTTTTACATACCGGCTGAGAACTGTTTCAGGTAGGTGAACCATTGCCGAGAGTTCTCGATACGTGAACCGTTGCTTGGCGAGGTTGAGCAGTTCGATCGTCATGAGTTTGTATTTGAGATCTAGAATGCGTGAAGTGTCCTTCATTTCTTGTATCGGCCCCTTAGCCACTCGTACCCTGTATAACGCTTTCCATTATTTTGGCGTGCGTGATTTTTTTCTGCGACGACTCGCAACTACTCCAGTACTATTCTGGTAGCGGCCGGCGTACTTGTTGATCGCGGGCTTTCCAAGTCTTAGCAGGGAGAGCTGGATGAACCTCTCACCTTTTGCGAGATTGACAGCGCTGTCTCCGGAATTATAGAGACTGACAGTAAGCTGTCCGCGAAAGCCCGGGTCCACTAGAGCAAGACTTGCGAACAATCCTTCACGTGCCAGCGACGAGCGAAGATGTAAAAATCCGACAATACGATCAGACAGCTCGACCCTTTCCATGCTGGCCACAAGCGAATGCTGTTTCGGTCTTAGACGAACGTCCCGATCGATCCGCAGATCCACTCCTGCAGGGTTTATCCTGAATCCACGGGGAAAGATGGCCAGCTCACCCGTCTCCATCGCGGAAGTGATCTCCTTGTCCGAAAGCGCCATTGACAGATATCGCTCAACCATCGCTCATTATTCAAAGCTTGGAATTGGGCTCGATTGACTCAAAAATTGGCAGAACCAAACCTGGCTGAGAAACGGGTCTGGACCCGGGGAATGAGACACCTCAAGAAAAACGACCCTGCACTTGCAAGAATAATCAACCGCCTAGGACCCTATGAGTTTCAATTGGACGAGGATCACTACGAGGCCCTCGTAGGCTCGATAATTTTCCAACAACTCGCCGGAGCCGCAGCGCGAGCAATACTCAACAGATTCAAACGAATCTTCGATGGCAGGATTCCAAGGCCTCGCCAGTACCTTGACACAGAGGAGAGGCACTTGCGCGCAAGCGGATTATCCCCTCAGAAGATCAGATACATCCGAGACCTATCCGAGAGAATCGAGAACGGTGTCCTAGACCTCAAACGATTGTCCGAGCTTCGTAGCGAGGAAGTTGTGAAAGAACTCGATGAGGTAAAAGGGATCGGAAGATGGACCGCAGAGATGTTTCTCATCTTCGTCCTAGGACGAACAGACGTCCTTCCAGTCGACGATCTTGGGCTGAGGAAAGCTACCCAGAAAGTCTACAGATTAAGAAAACTACCGTCAAAAGAAAAATTCGAACAGTTGTCGAAAAATTGGCACCCCTACTGTTCCATTGCAACACTCTATCTCTGGAGGAGCCAGGAAAAACCGCAAGACCCGGTAAAATGGTGACATGAGAAACAGGTGGAACAAAATCGTGTGCTATAGAAATCTTCAGGGATTCCCATGCGTAAATCGGGGTTGAAAACTCGCTAAGATCTCTAGCATAGTTCTCTGGACATTATCAGGCCGTCGAAGTACTTTCCACTTCTGAAGATTTTGTGAGGGATTATTCCTGCTTGATTGAATCCTGCTTTCTCATAGGCTCGTCTGGCCGTTTCGTTCGCGGCGAGAAACTCTACTTCGAGGGTCCTCAGTCCTGCACCGCGGCTTTCTCGGACGAGAGTCTCTATGATCCTGCGTCCTATGCCCTGTCCTCTGTATTCACTGATCGTAGTTAGCCCCATGTGTCCATGGCGACGTGTGTCTTTGTATTTGCCCCGTGTAACCTCGCCATTTGCGATTACTTTTCCACTGAGTTCAGCAATTGCGTTGATGACCTCTCCTCTCTCTATCTCCACTAGGGTCTGTGATAGCCATTCGGCTTCTTCCTCGCGGGTGACCTTCTCATCAAATCCTGCATATAGGCCAGAGCTCGAGTCTCTCCGTTTCTCTTCCACAATGACATTAATGAACGACACAAGACGATCGAGATCGTCCCACTTCATCACACGCAAAGTTACATGTTTTCTCTTAGGAGTAGTGAACCGTTCGTAGATATGACCAGGTTTTAACAAGGACCTCAGGCGCGTAACTCACCAGACTATGCTGCATCCAAAGGGCGTTGTCTCGGATACTCGAACAGACTTGTCTGCGAGAAGATCGTCGATCGCGTTTCTCAGGTCGCTGACCGTTACTCGTTCGGGGTTTCTAGAGTCGTCTATTCGACCCCTGTAGCGAAACCTTCTTTCCTCATCTAGCAGAAACACATGGGGCGTGCAAATAGCCCCGTAGGCCCCCGCAACCGACCTGTCCTCATCCTTTACGTATGGAAAGTTGAAACCTTTCTCCTGAAATCTCAGGACCATTTCTGCATAGGTATCGGCCGGTGAGAGGTACGAGTTGTTTGAGTTCAGAGCCAGCAACTGGACTTTTTTCCCTGAGTAATCTCTTTGGATCTTGATCATGCGGTCTTGGCAAGCTTTCACTGTTGGGCAACCGTTTGAGATGAACAACAAAACGAGCAGTCTCTTATCCTGGAATGATGAAAGAGAGTAGCGCTCCCCGTCCACGCCGAGTAGGTTCCCGAAATCCGGAGCGCCCGCTCCTATTGTGGGGGTTTCTGTTCTGGCCTGGGGAAGCTCCACTTTCAGTACCTATGATACTCATCGGCCGTCGGTAACGGTTGATGAGCGCTAATTCTCGTCCGGTTAGAACTTGTCGGGGAAGTGTTTCATGATGCCCTGCGAGATTGTGTCCGCGACAGTATTGATCTCAGTGAAGACGTCGTCGAAGGCTGCAACGTCATCGTCCCATCTCTTGTCAAGGCGCGCTTCAACCTGTCTCTTAGTCAGGGTAAGATGCTGGTGGAGCAGATCAAACATGTCGTCCTTGGTCCAGTGAGGATTCGTCTGGCTAAGGAATCCTGCTATCTCGTCGGCATTCACTGTCCATTTGCTATCTTGGCTCTCGAAATTCTTCTGGTCTCCTGCTTTTGCGAACTCGATGAGGTCAACGCCCAGAAGGACGTGTTTCCTCAAGAGTTCCGCGAGTTTTCTGCCCGTTCCCTCGCCATAGTATGGGACGAAGGAGTTGCCGATGTTATCAGGAGTCTTCAAGAGTCTCTCCTTAGCCGCCACCATATCTGCCGCATTGTCGAGCGCTGAGACAGCATATTGGCGGGTCCAGATAGCGTGGTCTGCCCAGAGTTTCCGCATGTTTGTCTTTAGTGAGAGTGTAGTCTCATTCATGGTTGTAGCCGAATAGCAATCTATGGCTTTTTTAATCTATCGCCTGGCTCAAACGACCCCAACGCTCCACCCCGTTCTTAGAGCGAAACTTGTCTCTCCCCAGCACCTACTTCGTTACCCTCAGCCGACGTTCGAGGTACGCGTCATTGGAAATAGGCGCAACGTTCACCGCCCACGTTAGTAGAGAAAAAAATGCCGAAACCAGAACAGACCAGCTGGGTCTTCGCCAATGTTAAGGGAGGAATAACACGGACCATCAGCCAACTCCAAAAAATCAACAGCGTTGTTACTGTCATACCAGTCACAGGCAGATTCGATCTTGTAATCAAGCTAAGAACCAATGAGCCTCGCAAAGCCTTCAACATTGTCGAGAAGATCAGAAAGATCAAGGGGATCACGTCTACTCAGACAGGAATCTCCCTTCAGAGGATCTCGAACGCGAAGAAGGACGAATCAGAAGATCCCATCGCCTTCGCACTCGTAAAGGTGAAAGGAGCTTTCAAAAACGTTCTACAAAAAATCAAGACCTTTCCGAACTTCGTTGAAGCCCACGTGATACCTGGAGAATACGTATTCGCTACATTCCACGGCTACAGTCCAGAAGAGCTCCTCGAAACCTCCGTTGAGAAACTAGGAAACATCAACGGAATAACGGCCATGGAGACACTGGTCGCCTGGACACCAACATCACCTTACTAGCAGAATAACCCGACCCGACTCTCCGATTTCCTTTTTTTTCGTGAATCATATTCTAGTTTACCAGCGATCCCGAGACCATGGCGGCGAACAGAATATTTGGTCCTGGGCAACAAACTCTCTTCAAGTACTTCCCTTACTCAGAGGCATACGACTCGCCGTTCGGTCTCATCCTATTACTACGAGGCGGGATTCATTGAGAACGAGCAATAGGTCTATGAAGTAGGCAGTGAGTTTTTCAAGGCCGAAGGTGCTCTCTCACTAGGAGAGGACAGATTCCGTCGTGGGGGCCTTCCTCCGAAAGGCAAAGGCGTTCTTAAGACTCTGGGTCACCCCCATCAAACCTCTCGAACCTGGTGTACGATATCCGATCAAGAATTCCTATTCCATAATCGCCACGATCGGCTTTCTTCTTGTGATCTGGTGGTATTCTTACAGGCAAGTTTCGTATGAGTCTATCCCTTCAAAACCCATCTTTTGGTCATCCTTCTTCGGTTGGGCCCTGCCTTTCATCATCTTGGGATGGGGGGTATAGAAACAAATCCTCCAAGCGCGAGCTCAACGCCTTCGCAAACATCATGATTACTATTGGAATAATTGGGCTCAGTCTTGTCTTTTGGGGGAAGCTATACGACAACTTCGTGAGCCCGATACTTTACGCCACCCTTCCCGGGGTCATGTCAGGCTGTCTGATAGGGGCAGATTCAGTTTGGATATGGGGACTCTACAAGCGAAGGAGAAGCAAGAACAAGAATAGCCCAGTTCCAGATTCATAATCTCAACCTGAACCGCTCCCGTCGACGACAACTGAGGATGCTAGCTTAGACCGCTATCACCAAACCGGACAAGCTAATGGCGCAGAGCCTTTTGCAGGGCCATTTTCGTCTATAGCATCTCTTTGCAAGTCCCGACGTGGGATTAGGGTAAGCGGGCCCGGTGGGATTCGAACCCACGATTTTGGGCTCTCTTCACTCTGGAATCGATGGCTCCGAAGGCCCACGTCTTGGTCCTGGCTCGACTACGGGCCCTGAGAACAAAACGAAATGAAGCAACTAGTTAACCATTCGGAAGGGAAAACTGCAATCTTGTTGATTGGGTTCTGATGTTCGAGTTTCCAAAAGTGCTTTAGCCACTCACAGGCGATCGATCAAGGGTAGTTCTTGCAGACAACTTTTCTATTAGATGTTGGAATTGCCGTAGCTGCAGCCCTCCTAGTCAGTCTCCTCTTCTACCGACTCGGACTTCCAATGATCGTCGGCCAGCTGGTCGCTGGAATGCTCGTTGGGCCCTTTGGTCTTGGACTGATCCGTGACACAACAGCCATCGACTTTCTAGCGACCCTCGGAATAATATTGCTCTTGTTCGTCGTTGGGCTTGAACTCGATCCGCGCAAGTTTGGGAAGGTTGGGTCTAGAGTCCTCATTCTGAGCACGGTAGAATTTCTCATTGCGTTCACGATCAGCACATTCTCGGCTGTGTCGGCAGGCTTGGCTCTAGGGACTGCCCTCTTTCTCGGGTCTGTCCTTGGTCTCAGCAGCACGGCTATTGTTGCGAAACTGATTCTCGATCGTTTTCCCGAACACGATGAAAATTTCACAGCATTGATGATGGTGATGGTTGTGGAGGATGTGATTGCAGTTTTCTTGCTCTTCCTAATTCCAGAGCTTGCCGGGGGAAGCCAGCTTCAAACAATAGGGCTGCTATTCATCGCGTCGAAGGGGTTTTTCTTGTTCATCACTAGCTTCGTGTTCGGGAGGTATATTGGCCCGCGGCTAATCAACAAAGTGAGCCAGTACGAGCTGGAGATCGGGGAGGTCGCATTTCTCCTAGCTTTGTCTTTCGGTTTCCTATTTGGGGTCCTATCGGACTATCTCGGTTTCTCGCCCGCCATTGGAGCTCTGCTCGTCGGATTCTTTCTTCCAGTTAAACAATCAAGGTATGTCAGAGAGAAAATTCTACCCCTCAAGGACGCATTCATCGTGTTCTTCTTTCTGTCAATGGGGACCCTGATCGACACGTCGACAGCGTTATCCCTCGGCCTCCCACTCGTGATTATCTTGGTCGGTGCTATTCTCGGTAAGTTTGCTGGGGGATTCTTCGGAGCACGACTTGCTCGGATCGGGCGCCCTCTTCTAGTTGGTTCCATTCTCGTCCCGCGCGGAGAGTTCTCGCTAGTACTCGCTAAGACCGGAGTTGATGCCGGACTAGTTGGTCCGCAGCTCTACCCTGTGGCGGGTCTGGCAGTTCTTGTAACCGCTCTCGCGTCTCCTCTGATCGACAGACTGACGCGCCCTGCAAACAGACCCTGAAAGCGATTAGTTGCCAGACGACAATCTGGCCCATACTATCTTCGAAAGCTTCCGCGTCCACATCGTACTTTCAGGCCGGTCTGGCATTCATGAATTCTCCAATTATCTAGAGCTTCATGCTCTCGCCTTGAAGGGCGACTTTAGCCTTCTTAGGAACCGTCGCATTGGGCGTCCTAGTCCCTGAGCTTCTGGAGTTGCCTGATTGTAAATGGACACAAAGTCTGAGTGGTACTTTTGGGCTAAACTGCCATCAGAGAGAAAGGTCGCGTTCTCGAAATTCGTGTCTTCTGCTCGGCCGGTATAGTTGTAGCTTCCCCACTCGACGTTCTTGCCGTCAATGACGATGAACTTGTCGTGCATTATCCCTCCAGGCGGGGATGTCAACCGGATCGCGGTTCCCGCATTCTCCAGCTGGTCATGTAGTGAGGCCTGGGGACCCTTTGTCTGAGACTTGTCCATAACCAAGGAAACTTTGACGCCCCGCTTGATGGCGTCGATCAAGGCCTGCGCGATGATCTCGTTTGTGAATGCGTAGGCCGCCATCTCGATAGTTGCGACCGCTCCACCTACGCTTGTGAGAATCTGTTGTTCAATTCCTCCTTTAGGAGAGAAGAAAGCGGTGATAGGTGAGCCTGAAGAATTCGCAATTTGTTGTCCTTGTTTCGTAGTGAGGTTCTCGGCCACATTCCCCAGTGACGCTTCAAATGTGTCTGGGGAAGAAATGTTTTCGACCCGAGGCAGAGAGGGTCCGTTTGATGCATCCTCAAGGTGTGGCTTGAGGGTGATCTTTGCTCCAGTCTTGCCCTCGGTCGAAAGAAAAAGCTCAGTGTTCTTTCCAGACGTCTTTGCCCCCTCAATCCAGAGCTCAATCGAGTCTACTCTGAGGGCCTTGAACCAGTCTAGCAGCTCGTCAAGCCTTACTCTATGTCCCTTGAAAGGTGTATCCACTGCAACTTGGGCGGCAGGATTCTCGGGCGGTCTAAAAACCAGCACGAGCTCATCTTCTCCACTCGGCCTCTCTTCCCCGATCCCGCTCATAATCCGCTATCTTGTGAAGCTTGCTTGAATAACGGTTTGAAACCATGAACACTTGATCGAAGTAATCTGAGAGGCGTCGACTAATGACTCCGCTTGCAATCAGTCGGCGAACTTGTAATGTCGATAGCCTTGAGAGGTCACGTCTATCAGGACGAACTCGTTTTCAGGCTCTGCGACAAACTTTCTTCCATCAGGAAACGATTTCTCCTCGTGTAAGATTTCATACTCGGCGAGAGACAATGGCTTGCGATGGCTTAGTTTCTCAGCATGGCCAAATCTCTTCGCAACCGCCGCCCATTCTTCCTGAACGGTCCAGCTCGATGCCTTGGCCTTGCAGCCGCTACCATAGTTTCCGGACCCTCCTCTTCTCCCTGCGAGATCTATCCCTCTCATCGCCTTCGTCTCTAACAACATTGAGAGGCAGCTTTTCTCGGAGGCGGAGTAGCTATTGCCGCTCTCTCTTGCGTGCACTAGCCCTTCAGCCACCTTGTCTTGGTAGTCGGTTTGGAATAGTTTAGTCTCCATGAAGTGTTTCATGTAGTCAGCCTCTGCTTTCTCAAACTCTTCTCGTTTCTTGTAGCTCTCTGCTTGAGGCTCGTCGCCGATCATGTTCAGGACTTCTTTCCAGCGGGGAAGGCCTCGCCAGAAATGTCTCAGCAGGTACGCGAAGGCTTTCTCCGCCATTTTCGGATACGGGACGTGAAAAGACATGGGCCCTATGTGATCTACTAGAGACTCGCCGGGTCCGGCCCTGATAATGCCGGAACCAATGGCCTGTTCAGCCCAGTTGTCCACCGCACCTTCCATGGCTCTCAGATAACATCTCTCAGAATGCTTTCCATGGACGACTGCCGTCGTCGAGAACAATGGTCTCCAGAAATCATCTTCGTCCTCCATGTGAACACCGATGACGGGGTCAATCGATAGCAAACGAGGGTCCTCCTTGACTAGGAGGGCCACTGCTCCTGCTCCCTGGGTGGGTTCTCCGGGGCTGGTAAGTGGATATCTGGCTATGTCGGTTGCGCAGATGATACTGGATCTTCCATTGCTTCTACCTGCCCATGCCCAGTCGAGTGAGCTTTCCAGAGCGTCAGCAGTGCTTACGCATGCGAACTTGTACTCGACGCCTGAGGTTCTATTGAGTGATCCTTTGCCATATTTTTGTTCCAGCATTCCGTGAACATAGGCTGCGACCGGCTTGGACTCGTCCACCCCTGTCTCGGTCGCTATGTCAATTCTGGCCAGACTTGCCGGTTGAACATTGTTTCTCTCCATCAACTCGAAGATTGCATTCGCGGCTAAGACCGAGCTGTCTTGGTAGGTATCTGGAATGGACATCTTGGCGATTCCAATACCATGAAGATATTTTGAAGGGTCCGACTTCCTCGCTGTAGAGAACTCGGTTGGTTTCTCAGGCCGATTCTCGTCAGCTAGCTCCAAGTAAAGTCGAGGAATGTAGACGGCTATGTCGTCTATTCCGACTTTGGTTCTCACAGTAGATTCTCCTGCGCCGTCTTGTAGGTCGGATTGTCCGTTTCGGTTCACGTTGAGCAGATAGGTGGTCACGAGAAGATAGGCGAGGTGTTCTTTTCTCAGTGGCGTTTCCAGTTACGATTCAGCGCGTTTGCTCTCATGGTCAAGCCCGCTTGACTTGATACGCTTGCGACAACCTACTTGGTAGTAGATAACTACCTACTTTATAATTAAGATCACGCTCATGGTTGAAACATGATTCAAACGCTCTTTACGAACATCGACCTTTCCTCGCTGATTCTCAGGCTCGCGGTCGGGACTCTGTTCATCATACACGGATACCCAAAGCTGACTGCAGCTCAAAGAAATCAAGGCGGCGCCTGGATGAAGAGTGTGGGAATGCCTGCCGCGATGGTTCCGCTCGGTGGCGTTGTGGAGTTCTTCGGCGGACTAGCGTTGATTCTTGGACTACTCACGCCCATCGTCGCAGTCCTTTCGGCATTATGGATGGTGTCAACCACATGGTTCTCAATTAGCAAGGTGAAGAAGAAATACGCTGGTGGCTATGAGATCGACGTCACATTGTTCCTGGCCGCACTTGCGTTGGCTCTCCTCGGCAGCGGAATCTATTCCATCGACCACCTGCTCGGACTATAAGGGAGAACACAAGATGTCGGTTAGAAGAAACACGACTGTAGCCAATGCAGCTGCTTCGACGAGTGATAGCGCGAAAAGCGAACTTGTGAAGAAAGCCTACTTGAACGCGTCTCGCATGATGAAGGAGTCCGGTTTTGGCATCAAGAGCAACGTCGAAGTGGCCGTCGACCCCCAACTCCCATTCATGGGATACACCATGCCGCTGGGCAGAGGCTACCGAATAGTTGTCTCTGGTGGCTCCGTCGGATCAGGAATGCTCGAAGGCTTGCTGGTTCACGAGATGTCACACATCTACAGAATGGAAAATAACCACCCATCTCACGACGCTGAAGTAATCGAGGAGGCGATTGACAAGATTGGAAAACAATACCTGTCCCATGACTATCAGCAGAAGATCGTCCATGACCTTCTGAACGATATTCAAGATTTGTACGCTGATGATATCTCAATGAAGGTTCTCAAGAAAAATCCGATACTCGAATCAGGCCAGATGAGCAGTTTCCTCCAAGACTGGGTGAAGGATGAGCCTGTCGAATCCGGAGAAATGGGAAGAGATCGTTGGGTGAATGCATCGATCATGGTCCACAACGCACGCGCAATCGGACAGATGACGAGACACAATATAGAAGATACTGGTGGAAAGGCTGCGGATTCGAACAAGAGATTTCTCTCACAAATGCCACCGACAACCGCAAGCCGGTTCCCATATTTCCGGGACTTAATGGTCAATCTGAAAGAGAGCATGACTAGAGAGCAGTACCGAAAGCTTCTCGCAGACTACCTGAACCGGTTCTTGGAAGTAGCCGAAAAGAACTAATGCGTGGTCTAAACTGTGTGAGGGGTGACAGGATTGAGTGAAGGATTCGATTTCAATAGCGCGCTGAAAGAGCTCGACAAGAGCGAAACCCACCTCACCGTAAGAGTAGAGTTACGAAGGTGGGGCAAGCCCGTAACTGTCGTACAGGGACTACCCAAGACTGGACGGTCTCTGGCTGAAGTCGCTCACAAACTGAAAGAACGCTTAGCCACCGGCGGGACAGCGAAGGACGGCGTGATAATGCTGCAAGGCGATCACCGCGCTCGAATCAAATCAGAGCTAGTCAAGCTCGGATTTCCAGACGACCACATAGAAGTATTCTAGGCCACCCAAGAGGGCCACTACCACGCTTGCTGTTGGGTAAGTGGGCGTTTTGATAGCTAGGCGGTTTTGACTGTTATCTGGCCAGCGAGCCAATTATGCCATGCACAAGTGTACCTGTAAACCCCAGGTACGGTCAGGGTTACCGAGAACGTTTCTCCTGCGAGGATCAATCCGGAGTTGAACTTCAACGCTTCAGAAGGGGCGACAAGAGTGGTGACCGTGTGACCCACGGTATCCTGGTTCACCCATTCTATCGTGTTATTGAGTCCGATTGTGACCATGATGTTGATTGGATAAGGATACATCCCTGTCAGGAAGAACTCTTGGAAGTACGAGACGTTGAACCCATTTGGCACCGCTGAGGAGCCTCTGGGTATGTTGATCATGGTGACTGAGGGCTTGACCGCGGGCTTGATGTTGCTGTTGGCTTGGAACAATGGACCGAGGTAAACGTAACTGGTCGCAATTGTCGCGACCACTGCAATGACAATAATTGCTAGAGCGAGGACTCTCTGCATAATGCTCTAATCAGACGCCATTTTCTCGTAGTTGAAGTTAACTCTTCGGCCGCCGCTGAGTTTCTTCTGGAAGTCTTCTCGGACGCGTCTAGGCTCAGGGTCGGTGGTAGGGTAACGTGGTTTTATCCGGTGACGGTTACGGTTCCGTGCATCCATGGGTGGTAAGTGCACTTGTACTGGTACGTGCCATCAACCGTGAACGTCACCGTGTAAACGGCGTTCTGATTCATGTTCCCGGAATCAAAGCTACTTGCCCCTGACGGGACAACAGTTGAGGTGACGGTGTGAGGAACCGGATCGTTGTTGGTCCAGGTTACCTTACCGCCTTTCGCGACGGTTACATTGACGGGGGCATAGTTGAGGCCCTGCGTACTGCCGACACCATTCGGGAGCGAGACACTCACAGCACTACTTGCATTAGTGCTACTAGTCGAGCTTGAAGAGTTCGAGCTGGAAGGAAAGAAGATCGGCACACCTGCGGTGAGCTGGTAAACTCCAAGCCCAGCTAAACCGCATCCCGCGCCCACAGCAAGCACAATCAAGATCGGGACAATAATATCACCATATTTCATTTTCTTCGCCGGAGTGCTCTCCAACCTACAACACGGAGAACAATAGATAATTTACGAGAAAATAAGCTTTCAGAGGCCAGAAAACGAGACCCCTCTTTGGAGGGGTGCTAGCTAAAATAGAAGTAGGCTAGGCCCAATCTGAGTCCGAATGGCCGACCAGACCAGACGTGAATTTCTCAAACTCGGATTAGCAGCTGCCGCAAGCGCGGTCACAGCATCCGCAATCGAGATCCCCCTTTTCAACAACCAAAACTCTTCTATGCAAACTAAACTGGATAATGCAAACTCCCAACTGAACAACGCGAATTCACAACTAAGCAGCGCTAACACGCAGATTTCCAATCTGAAAGCTAGGGTCAATACCGTTGTGGGTTTTGTCAGCCTTAGTGTCACAGAGCAGTCTCTTCTGGAGAAGATAGTAGAGACAATCATACCAACTGATACTGATCCTGGAGCAAAGGAGGCCGGTGCGATCTATTTCATCGACAGGGCGTTGGCGGGTGACTATGGGCAGAGCGCCAACATGTTCATGGACGGTCCACATGTTCTTCCCAGGATCCCAGCGAGCACGACCAATACACTCAGCGTTAACCCAACTCTAAGTTGGGCGAATCTTCCAGGGAACTCCAGTGCACCTATCACATACACTGGAGGCAGCATAGGCACTCCAGGAGTCGGTGCGGGCATCACTTCCAGTCCAAGAGTCGGTTCAGGCATTAACTACCAGTACCCGCTTAACTTTAGAGAATTCTGGAGGGTAGGCTTAGTCGCCTTGCAGGCCTACGCTAACAGCGCATATGGGGGAAACTTCGAGACACTCTCTTCGGCGAACCAGTTGCTCCTACTTCAGGATCTTTGGGGTAACAAGCCTACCAGCTTCAGCAATATTCTTCCATCGGATTTTGCTTACGAGCTGACTTTCATGACGTGGGCCGGATTCTTGATGGACCCGATATACGGAGGAAACCAGAACATGGTAGGCTGGACTTTTACAGGATTTAACGGGGTTAACTTTGGTAACTTCTACGGCGAAGGCCAAGACCAGAAAGCACTCATGGTCGCGACCGCTCCTACAAGACTCAAGCCAGCCAGTCTAGCGCAGTATCAACAGCAAGCATCGGGAGGCACGTAGAAATGCCAACTACAATTACAGAGCCAGCTGCAGATGTAGTAATCCTCGGGGTTGGCTACATGAGCGGCGTAATAGCCGCCGAACTTTCTATTGCGAGTCTAAACGGAGGTAAGAACTACAAGGTTGTCGCCATAACCAAGGGTCCATACTGGGACTACGTCAACGACTTCTCCACGACAAAGTACGATGAATGGGGAGTTGGGTTGGGCCGAAAATATGACAGCCCGCTTCCTTTGCAATCGGCCACGATCAGGAACACTCCCTATCAGTTCGCATTGCCTGTCCGAAGATACACTATGCCGATCCAGTACCACGCGCTGGGGCATGGAGTAGGTGGGGCGGCCCAGCATTATGGTGGGACGATGGGGCGCCAGGGCCCCTGGGGCTATACTCAGTATTCGTCAACCATAGCTAGGTACGGAGCCTCTTTTCTGGACACCGTAAATCCACACAGCGACCTTGAGGATTGGCCCCTGACCTACGCCCAGTACGAGCCGTATTACGTTGAATGGGAGAAGGCTCATGGACTCTGCGGGGACTACAATGGAAGTGCAACCAATCAGCCCTCTGACACTGGCTATCCATGGATGAGTCAGAACTATCCACTGCCTCCATCACCCCTCACTCCCGTCGGACAGTCATTCCAAACAGCTGCACAAGCGCTCGGGTATCATCCCTTTCCTCACGTGAGTGCTCTCGCTTCACAACCTTACATTAACCAGTACGGTGTACCAGTCAATCCATGCGTCTACGACGGGTATTGCGGTGGTCCTTGCGACTACGCTTGCGAGACCGGCGCCAAGGCAAACGCTGCATACAGAACTATCCCCGCCGCGATGAAGAGTGGAAACTTTACGCTGGTGGTGAATAGTTTCATCTTCCGTCTTGACACCGATCCTATAAGCGGACTTGTAACTGCTGCCCGCTACTATGATCCCCAAGGAAATGTGCACGTTCAGCCCGGCACTGTCTTCTTCAACGGGATGTGGGGATACAACATGATTAGGGTCATGCTTCTCTCCGGAATCGGAGCGCCTTACGTTTGGAATTCAAGTCCGGCCTCGGTCACTGGCTCTGTAGGAAGAGGTCTCACCAACGGCTATCTCCCATACAGGGGAACCAATGTGTCTGGAACTCTCCCTAACAATGGCGGCAACGCTTACCCTGCTGGGAACGGCAGCGGAGGCAGTGTGGACATTTATGATCTTATGGATGACAATTTCGACCACAGCGTAAGTGCGTTGGCTGGGGACCCACCCTTCATAGGGGGAGCCGAGATCGGTGCGGGCGGGTATCCGGGAGGGGGACCGGGAAATATTACGTTCGCGGGCGGCGTCTCGTCAGCGAGTATGGGAGGCACGTTCAAAACTACTCAGAAGGACAAGTATCTGCCAACCAAGACAACCTTGAGCTCGACGCCCTTAGCTCACGACCTTCCGACAACTGACAATTACATTGATCTCGACCCGCACTACACGGACATCTACGGCGATCCGCTGTCCAGACTGACCTACGACTGGACACCCAACACATACAACGGAGCAACTCACCTCGTGAAGAAGGTCAAGGATATCTTCACCCAAATGGGTGCGCAAAATGTCACGATAGGTAGCACCGTCGCCCCTGGGGCCGCACACAACGACTGGTGGGGTCACCACCTGAGAGGAGGATGCCGAATCGGAGCGAACCAGAGTACTTCGGTATGGAACAAGTGGAACCAATGCTGGTCACCAGTATCGAAACCGGTTTTCAACATTTTCGGCGCAGGCGAGATTACCAATACAAGCGGCGACAATGTTCCCTCGGGAACACACGTCGCCGGTCCACAGTCCTACCGTGCCGCTGAGGGTATCAAGCAGTATCTCGCGCTCCTCACCCCTGGTCTATTAACGTAGCAACGCAATCGCTAGTCATTCAAGGAATGGGCATTGCCAGCCCTTAGGCTATCTGATAAACCAAAGCCAATCTCCCTGCCTCACTTCGAGAGCAGAATTCCCAAGCCAGAAGAACTTGTAACCCTCACCAAACCATTGCTTGACGCAACAATCATGATAGGAAAAACGCTCACGAACTGCACGAACAAGTGGGCGATAGGAGGAGATGTCGGAGAGGTAATTTCTGGAGTCAACGTACAACCAAGTCAGATCGCAATACTCACCACCCGGGAAGGATGCGACGAGATAACGAGAAATCTAGCCAAGTATCAGATTGAACCCCCTCGCACCGTCGAGAGAGAGCTGGAGAGAGACGCAAAGATCGACCTGAAACTCCTCAAAATATGGATCAAGAGCTACACCGCCAGATTTGACGTCCAGGGCTCCCAGCTTGACGTGCACGGTGACCTACAGATCAAGGTGGGAGACTGGGAATGGGGAGACCCGCTCGATTTTGAACCGGATTACGTATACGTAGTGGGTGTTAAGGTGCCGACAGTTCCGCTTAAGGTGAAGAGCGAACTCTACACGGGTCTGGGCTGGATGGATCGCGCATCGAAGATACATGAGGCTGTGATGAGAAGCCGCCACATGTTCGGTTAGGCAAGATAGCTGTGGCTCAACAAGTTCTTCCTGCAACTCCGCAGATCCTCCTGAAAAATCGAGGACGACTAGTTGGGAAGGACGCTTGGAGGCAGAACCTGAATCTCGCGTCATTAGCCGCGTTCAAGATCGGTAGCAGCCTTGGACCTAAGGGCGCATACAAACTTGTGACGTACCATAAGGGTCCTGAAACGGTGATGAAGGTCACCAAGGACCCTATCGATGTTGTCGACGAGCTGGGCATCGAGTACCCGGCGATAATGACCCTCGCGGAAGCGGCGAAGATACAACGCCAGCATACCGGCGACGGAATCTCCACTCTACTCGTTCTAGTCTCAGCACTCCTAACAGAGGCCGATAAACTGATCGAGGCGGGCTTCCACGCCAACACAATCCTTGATGGCTATCTGAAAGCAACCGAAGAATCGATAGCGATCATCAACGAGATCGCCAAGAACGTTGGGAAAGACCTTGACGAGCATCTCTTGGAGGTTATCGATTGCGGAAGAGAACTCCTCAGCGGAAGATTACGAAGAGATCTATCTGAGGCCATTAGCCGCATAACCGAAGATGGAACGATCGACATCAGCAGAATACGGATTGTAACAAAGCCCGGAGCTCAGACGAACGATTCCGAACTGGTG
This sequence comes from Crenarchaeota archaeon 13_1_40CM_3_52_17, assembly GCA_001918745.1. Taxonomy (GTDB): domain Archaea; phylum Thermoproteota; class Bathyarchaeia; order 40CM-2-53-6; family 40CM-2-53-6; genus 40CM-2-53-6. Next base: position 31,275 of record MNGN01000001.1, read on the forward strand.
CGGGGGGTCGTCATCAAGAAAGGCAAGGCCCATCCAAGCATGTCAGACTGGATCGACGCGCCCAAAATCGCGTTCCTAACTAAGCTGGAGATCAAACGCCTAGAGCTGAAGTCGAAAGACGAAGGTCCGTTCTCGGTCAAGTTGAACATCACAAGCCACGGGCAGATTCAGCTGTTCAAATCGGAAGAGAACCGACTGAGGACTCTCCTCGTCGAAAAGGTGAGGATGGCTGGGGCCAGTGTCTTGATCTGCCGATCCAAGATGGACGATAGACTCTCCGACCAACTTAGTAGACAAGGAATCTTCGCCCTGCAGATGGTAGACTACCAGGATTTCGAAGCCGCCGCAAAAGCAACAGGCGGTGCCATTGTCAGTGACGCTGACCAGCTTGAGAAAGAGGACTTGGGGATCGCGAGGAAGCTCGAAGTTGACAAGATCAAACCCAACGACATCGTGATTCTTCATTGCGACGGAGGGTCCACGCTCTTGCTTCGTGGCAGTAGTCCCGAGCTTGTTCAGGAGCAGGAAAAGACCGTGAAGAGAGCGCTTCTCATCTTGAAACATTCGCGTTCGAACCCCAAAGTGGTTCCTGGTGGAGGAGCGATCCTCGTAGAGTTGGCCTCACAGCTCAGAAGATTTGCATTAACGTTTGAGGGAAGGGACCAATTCGTAATTGGTTCGTTCGCGGACGCGCTAGAAAAAATCCCAGAGTGCCTCTCAGCCAACTGCGGGTTCGATCCCATTGATATGATGATCCAGCTCCGCAATCATCACTCAAACGGAATGCAGGCAATGGGTGTGGGAGAGAACGGATGCATTGACATGTTCGAAGCGAACGTGATCGAGCTTGCCTCAGTAAACAGGGCCAACATTCACCGGGCCTTCGAGCTGGTCTCGTTGTTGTTGAGAATCGATGACTGTTTCTACGTGAAGGATATTCCAAAGTTCCATAAACAGTAGTCCATACGGTCCCGACCAGGTCTCGCTACGTATGCTCAGTTGAAGGGCTCGGGGTGAAGCCTTATGTCGAACTACAAGTCCTGTTATTTGATTCAGGGAGATTGTTCGGACGGCAGAATACCACCACTATGCCTGCCCAAATTGCGACTACGAAATCGACAGTTGTCAGTGCGCGTGCCCTTACTGCGCCGAGAATGAAATCTGTGACTGCGCAATTGGATACAGTAAGGCAACGGGAGGCTAACAATCATGAGCCGTACTTCCGTTAAGGTCAACGATCTGTCTTGGATGACAGGCGGTCCGCAGGGCAGTGGAGTAGATTCATCTGCGAACATTTTCGCGGGAGCATGCGTTCTGGGTGGGCTCTGGACCTTCGGGCTCCGAGAATACTACTCCAGCATAAAAGGGCCTCACAGCTATTTCGAAGTCAGGGTAAACAGCGACAAGATTAGGTCCCACGTAAACAACGTGGACGTCCTAGCGACGTTCGATGCCGAAACACTCATCCGCCATGCTGAGGAGGTTGCCCCGGGGGGCGGAATACTCTACGATCCCACATTTACAAATATCGAGATCGACAAGATCGATTCGATAGAGACCCCTGTCGTTCTAAGAATCAAGGCTAGACTCGCGAAGCAAGGTCTGCCTGGAAACATTACTGGTATCCTGGAAGAAGCGAAAAGAAGAGGCGTCAACCTGTTCCCAATTCAATACAATGAGATTATCGCGAAGACCGCGGCCCAGATTGGAGAGCACCAGCTGAGCAAACTCTCAAGAATCGTCAACGTGCTCTCAGTCGCAGCCTCACTCGCAATCCTAGGTTTCGACGAGACCTATCTCAACCAGTCTATTGAGAGAGCGTTCGCGAGCAAGAAGAAGGTCGTTGACATGAACGAGATAGGCGCAAAGCTCGCCTACGACTCGGCCAAGACGCAACTGAAACAACCATTTCGATTCCAGCTCCACCCTATTCAGAGCCAACCGAGACTATTGCTAATGGGTGTTGAAGCAATTGCACTTGGAAAGCTGGTGGGCGGTTGCAGGGTCCAGACCTATTACCCGATAACCCCTGCTGCTGACGAGAGCGAGTTCCTAGAGTCTCACGGAAACTTCGACATCTCGGCGGGAAACAACCCGGGCCAAAAAGGCTCGATTCTAGTTACACAGACAGAGGATGAGATCGCGGCCATAACAATGGCAACGGGAGCCGCGTTGACAGGAGCGAGAGCCGCAACGTCCACCTCGGGCCCAGGGTTTTCTTTGATGGTCGAGGGATTGGGATGGGCGGGAATGAACGAGGTTCCGCTCGTTATAACCCACTACCAGAGGGGTGGCCCGGCAACGGGACAACCAACGAGGCACGAGCAGGGAGATCTGAAGTTCATTCTCAGCGCCGCTCACGGGGAGTTTCCGAGAATCGTGTTATGCTCAGGGGACATGGAAGAGAGCTTCTATGACGCGATCAGGATTTTCAACTATGCAGAACGATTTCAGATGCCCAGCATCCATCTGATCGACAAGGGATTAGCGAACAACAGCATGACCATCTCTCCACCAAATGGCGATCTTGTTCCAATTCAAAGGGGAAAACTGATCCAAGGAGATCATCATGGAAACGGTGACGGGGAGCCGTACCGGCGATTTGCTTTCACTGAGGATGGGGTCTCGCCGCGGGCGGTTCTTGGAATGCCCGGCTATCGCTTCTGGAACACTGGAGACGAACATGACGAGATGGGACACATTGAGGAAGACCCGGACAACAGGGTGAAAATGATGACGAAGAGGATGACAAAGCTGGAAACGGCCGCGAAGGAGATTCCTGAAGAGGAAAAAGTGAACTTCTTCCGTTCGACCAAGAAACCAGCCGACGTTACAATCGTAAGCTGGGGTTCCCCGAAGGGACCAATAATAGACGCGATGAAACTACTGGAGAGGGACGGGATTGGAGTAGAATTTCTACAGATAAGACTCGTGAGTCCCTTCCCGACTGATGCTGTGAAGCAAAAACTGGCGGGAGCCAAACTAATCGTGGACATTGAACAGAACTATTCAGGCCAGATGGCCGCTGTTATAGCAGAAAAGACCATGATAGATGTCAAGAACAAGATTGTCAAATTCAACGGAAGACCGATGTCACAGGACGAGATCTATCAATCGGTCAAGCAAGTCGTGTCAAACCCGGAACAAAACAGGAGAGTGGTGCTGACCCATGGCGCTTAAGCTCACCGATCTGAAGACCGACGTCCACAACGACTGGTGTCCAGGATGCTTAACAGGAGATACGCTGGTGTTTTCGAACCCAGCAGTCAAAGCAATCCGAGATGTCCGACCAGGTGAGCGGGTCCTCACCGCTGCGGGAGAGTATAGACAGGTTGTTGCAAGAATTCAGCATCGCTACAGTGGTCCGATGTATCGTGTTCGAGCCAAGTGTTTTGGAGAAATCAGAGCGACGCCGGAGCATCCTTTTGTTGCTGTCAGGAGAACATCAGGCAGGCACTACCACAATAGTGGTTTTGTGGAAGAACGAGTGCAGGCATCAGAGCTCAGAGTGGGAGACTACCTCGTCTTCCCAGTGATGCAGAAGGTCGAAGACGTCAGAACATTTCCATTCAATTACCAGAAGAAAGCTAAGGACACTCGAGGTAGACTACCGCCTTCAATAGTGTACATGGATGCTGATCTCCTGCGATTGGCAGGCTATTACATCGCAGAAGGTTCTGCACACGGGAGGTCATTGATTTTCAGTTTCAGCCAAGCGGAAACATACCTCATCGAGGATACGAAGGCGTCGATGGAGAGAATATTCCGACTGAGCGGCACGATCGCGGAATCCAGAAGAAACGGGGTCGATGTTGTCTTCAATTCTTCATACCTTGCGAAAGCATTTGAGGCGTTATTCGGAGGCAGATCTTGGAAAAAGCACATCCCGCACGAACTCATGTTGCTACCGCCATCAAAGCAAGTACAGCTCATCAAGGGCTTGTGGAGAGGTGATGGAGACTTCAGAGATGCAAAGGCTAGATACAGCACAACCTCTGTCGTGCTTGCTGAACAAGTGAAGCTTCTACTTCTGCGTCAAGGCATCGTTCCGATCGCCCATGTCGAACCAGCACACGAAAATCACAAGACTGCCTACAGACTGTATGTCAGTTACTGGAGGGATTACAACAAGCTGGCTGAAATTGTGGGAGTGCCAGACCGCAAAAACATGAACAGGGACAAGCGTTCCTCCATAATTAGAAACAGCAGATTATATCTTCCGGTCGCTCAAATCGAAACCTTTCCCTTTGAAGGGAATGTCTACGACCTTACCATCAACGACCCCGCCCACACTTTCGTAACAAGCGTCACAGCCTCGGGGAACTGTGGAGACTTTGGTATCGAGGCGTCACTGAAGATGGCGCTGACCGAGATGCCGGTTGACATCAACAAGGTTGCATTGTTCTCCGGAATCGGTTGCTCTAGCAAACTTGTCCACTTCACCAACGCTTTTGGAATTCACACTCTACATGGTAGGGTATTGGGTTACGCGCAAGGCGCCAAGCTCGCGAATCCGGATCTAGAAGTGATTGCGGTCGGAGGAGACGGTGACGGACTGGGAATAGGAGTAGGCCATTTCGTGCACGCGGGAAGGCGGAACATAGACATGGCTTACATTATCCACGACAACGGCGTCTATGGCTTGACCAAAGGGCAAGCTGCGCCTACGCTGCATCTGGGAATGCAGACGAAATCGCTTCCCGAACCGAACATCAATTCTAATATCAATCCGATAATGCTCGCGCTAGCATCAGGCTTCACCTTCATCGCTCGAAGCTACGCGTACAACACTAGACATCTCAAGGAGATGATCAAGAAAGCCGTCGCCCACAAAGGCTTCGCCCTAATAGACGCGCTCCAACCATGTCCAACATACAATGACATCAACACGAAGGAATGGTATGGTGGCGAGGATCGAATTGACCCGGCGACCAAGAGACCGATGCCACGAACATATGATCTGGAAAGCACCGGGTACAATGGAAGAGTAACCGCAGATATGAGCGAAGAGGACGTGGGCAAGAACCTTCTCCATGTCATAGAGAAATCGAGAGAATGGGGAGACAAGATTCCAATAGGCGTCTTCTACCAGAATGAGATCGTGCCAATCTACGAGGAACGGATAAGCGAACGAAGCCCGAGTTACTTGAAAGAGCCACCTGCAAAACAGCAGCTCGCCAAGAACGACGGAAAGTCGGTTGTAAACCTGACCAACTTGTCAAAGGGATTACTGTTCGAGAAGTTGGTTCTCGCACAGTAACTGGTTCACTAGCGCTGCATCGTTTTTCCCAAAAGGTCTCGTTGTCGGGCTCAGCGAATCAGTGGGGACCTTACCCGCTCCCCTAGACGCCTGACGACTGCTGTCCCAAAGAGCGCTCCCAAGGCTCCCACGAGAGTGTCACCGACAAGCGCAGTAACCCAGATGAGTACGAGGGTTGAAACTCCGAAGCCATGGAAAAATCCAAACGCCTGAAGCATGGCTAGACCGAAGACGGCCATTGCAAGATTGCCCAGAGCGCCGGCCACAGCGAAGCGCTTCCTCGATAAGTCGTCGAAGAGATGATCCCCCGCGCGTAAGGTTAGGTCGAAGACTATCCCGTTAGGAATCAGGGCGAGAGTGACTGCCAATGGGGCTCCTGGTGTTGTAACAAGGATGAGACCGGTAACCGTCCCTAGAATTGTCGCGCTCCAGGGTTTGCGAGTCAGGGAAACCAGTATCGTAAAAACCGCGGATATCAGAAAGAAGAGGTCCACCTCTCTGATTGTATGTCCGAGCGTCACACCGGAGACGTAACTGTAACCGAGATACAAGGCGGACATGCCTGCTACTAGGGCTAGGTCCCGACTAGTGAAAGAGCTGCTCTTCTTGTCCATTCTCTTGTCGCCTCTTGGGAATCCGGTAGGGGTTTGGGCTTACCGTGAAGTATGAAGGGTACTAGTCAATACTGTAGAGGACGAAAACGAGGGTCCAGCTCGCAAGTATTGCTTTTGTCATTAGAAACCTACTTGTGGCCGGTCATCCACTTCTTCTCTTCTTTATTGGGAGTCAGTTGGCATCCGGACGACCAGAGGAATGTTCTAGCGGTTGAGGGGCCGACATGCTGGAATCTATCCTGCACGTTCGTCTGCAATCGCTCTTCGTCTTTGCCGTAGGAGTCGATGTACCTTTTGACTGAGCCGAACTCTTTCTGCAGTCTCAGGAATTCGCCTGCGTTATGGATGGTCGCTTTGATCTTCTTCTCATTACGGACGATTCCGGTGTTACCCATCAACACCTTCACATCCTTCGCATTGAACTTCGCGACTTTTGGAAGGGAGAATTGAGCGAAAGCCTTCTGGAAATCGGGCCACTTATTCTCGACTACACTCCAGTTAAGTCCCGCAGTGAAAACCGACTTGGTTAATCGCTCAAAGTACTCAGCGTCATCTTTCGGTGGTTTCATACTCCTCGGAGACATGATGCGAACAGCGTGGGATTCGCGGATATTTATGCGCCCCGCTTTTCTAGGTCAAGTCGGGCTTACTTGATACGCTTGGAACAACCTACTTGGTAGCCCTCTACTACCAGGTTTATAATCAGGCCAAACGGCTAGGGCCGTAGATGGTCACCACGGAAGAGAACCTTGGCCGATTCTCAGAGCTTGAGCAGTCTGAAGACATCGACCTCACACCGAGGGACAGCAATATTCTTCACGCAATCCAGGAGGAAGGCTTGACAGTCTTCGCCTTCGACGGACTGAAGCGTTTACTCGGGGTCCACCAGGAAATGTTATCCCGAGTTCTCGACAGACTAGAAGATGAAGGCCTCTTAGAGAAGGTTTCCGACGGGTATCGACTGACGAACAGGGGTAGCCAACAAGTCGCTCGACCTCTAAGTTCAACTCAACCTCGCATCCCAATCGTCCAATCCCTTCTGCCACATGATATTGATGTGCAGAGGATAATCGCCGGCCTCAAGGGTCGTTGGTTCGGAAGTCTCCGCTGGCTAGGCTATTCGCAGACCGATGAGGGCATGGTTCTAAAATGGATCATGGTGGAAGACAGCATCCAGATAGATGCGAAGTTCTCCGAGAACTATCTCAGTATCGACGCCAAGGTTGGAGAGGAAAAGGACGTCAGTCAAGCAGTGAAAGCGTCCCACCAGTTAATGGGCCACATTTCGCAACTCTACGGCGGACCCAGACGTGGCAGGAACCTCTTGACACCTGTCGCATTCTTTCCGGACATGTCGTTTGCCTAGTTTGTGACCCGGCTTCGGGCTCCTCGGTCAACAAATAGCTCCACTTACTCCTGAGTGGGTAAGGTGAAAAAATGAGTAAACAAACAAATTCGTCAGCGATACTTGAATCAATCTCCGACGCAGTAGTCGAAGTTACAGAGAGAGTCTCTCGATCCGTTGTCCGGGTAGGAGCCGGAAGATGGAGAGGGGGAACCGGAACCGTCTGGAGCAAAGACGGACACATAGTCACAAGCAACCACGTCATCGGCGACATGCGCGAAGTCGAAGTAGGCTTCAGCGACGGAACCAAACACACAGCGAAAGTGGTGGGACGAGATCCATTCTCGGACATTGCACTATTGAAAATCGACTCGAACAACCTCACACCAGTTGAGCCAGGGAACTCGGACAACCTCAAAGTAGGACAATTCGTCCTCGCAGTCAGCAACCCCTTCGGCAGACAACCAAGCGCAACATCAGGAATCGTAACAAACCCAGCATACAGCGTACGCGGATGGTGGGGATCAACAATGGACAAAGTCGTCGTTACAGACGCACGCCTCAACCCAGGATACTCCGGCGGACCACTCGTGGACGCTAGGGGCAGAATGATCGGAATCAACGCTGCCTATGCTAACAACCGCGGAATCTCAGTACCAGTCAACACCGTCAAGGGCGTCGTCGACAAGCTAATGCACGATGGAAAGATCAAGCGCGCATACATGGGCATCACTGCAGACAGCATCAACCTCCCAGACAATCTATCTGAGCAAGCCGGTATCGGCCAGGAAGCCGGGCTAATCGTCTACGGCGTAGACCAAGATAGTGCTGCGAAGAAAGCAGGCCTAGCAATAGGCGATGTCATCGTGAAGCTCGACGGGAAACCGGTTGAGAGCCTCATCGACCTTCGCGGACTACTCGACGACAAAGCCATCGGAAGACACGTCAACATATCAGTGCTACGCGGAGAGAAACTCACGCAGCTGACGATAACACCAACAGAAGCAGAAGAATAAACAAACCCCAAAGAACAGAGACTCTGGCCCAACAGCCAGGGTCAGCCCTTTTTTCTTATCCAACTTTGTGCTGAGGGTGCTGGCTGTAGGAGCTAGATCCCGCTCTTGCGGGCAAGATGTTCTGTGCAATACCCCCTTCCCTGGTTTTTGGAGAAAATTTCCTATCTGGGATAGATAATCGGCGAGTCTCGCGATTCAGGGCACAGTCCGGGCTTGGATGAAAAGGCAAAAAGACGGGAAGTCTAGGCCAGTTCCCGAACGATTCTAGGGCCCGTTGTGGAGCGTGTCCCACAATCGAAATCAGGGCTTGAAATCAGCTAATTCTCTTGGCAGTGTTCTGTTTTCTCCGGTTTCGAAACAGAAACAACAAGCCGATTATCCCTGCTGAAAAAACGCCGATCGCGATGTACGTAGGGTACAGCGACTGAGGAGATGTGAATTGAAGCTCGACCAAGTGAGTCCCATAAGGTACAGCTAGGAACACGTAGTAGTTGCTAGCATCTTGTTGTAATTTGGCGGTTCCAGATGGGACCCCGTCAACCAGCACAGTGACGGAGGACTGGGGAGGAGCCACTGATCTGGGGATCGTTACATTGAGAACCCCTCTGGGTCCGATCTCTGTAACATTGAAACTCAGCAAAGGGTGGTCCGCACCAGTAAGCCGGATTGTTTGGGCCGCTACTGTAGCATTCCCGTCAATCCCGATCGAGTAGGATGTTCCAGGTGTGGGGTGAATTGTCGTAGAGGATGTTGTCCAAGGCACCCGGAATAGAATCATCTCTGTTGCTCCAACGCCGTTGACGGTGACAGTTCCTGACGAAGGAGTCGCGAAGTAGCCAGATGGCGGAACCAGATAGAACGCGTACGTACCGTTTGGTTTGGAGAAGATGATGTCGGGTTGCCGGGAAGACATGGTTGTCCCGTCAAGTGTTACTGACCAAGTCGTTGCGTTGCTCAGGCCGTTTTCGTTGAAGACTACGGGGTATTCCTGAGGTGGGTGAGGTGGAGAGTTCAGTTCGATTCGAGTGGCGTTTCCATCGTTGTAAACGCCTTGATAATTGCCAGCATTACCGAGAGTGAAATTTGAGATCGAGGTAGTGGATAGTCCGTGGGAAAATGTGAACCTGACATCCGCCTCTGCTCTCTCCCAGCTGTCGACAACATGGTGGCAGGGAAAACAGACAGTGTGCTCGTGGTGGGCCGATCCTATGCTCCATCTTCCATAGACTGAGCTATAGCCCATGTCCCATATTCGAACATGGTCACGTGGGCCAAAGCAGGACGGCGCGCCCGGGTCCAGGTGTTCTAAAGTGTAGTTGTACGCTTCTCCGTTAACAGTCTTGGGACTAGAGCAGTATGCAGTGTCGCTCCAGCCATTGAGATTTGCCGCAACCCACCAAGCGGGCGCGTAGCCGGTCCAAATTAGAGTGATAGGATCAATGCCATCATCTGTCTGCAAAGGGATGGATGGAAATGCCGAGACTTGGGCCAATCCCCGGGCGGGATATCCTGCATAGCTCAATCCTAACGCGAGCAGAATGAGGAGGAAGAGCCGTAATCTCAAGGATCTGCGTCACATAAACAATGGCGTGGTTCCTCTTGAACTATTACGATTGAATGGTCAAGGTCGAGGGGACGATAATGCTGAGACTCGTTATAGAAGTTCTAAGAGTACGAGGGTCCAGTCCGTATGAGCGGCCCCTTGACCCCAATTCTCTTAATAGTTTGGAAACTATTGGTTGGGCAGATGGAATTGAGTCAACCTCAACCCTCCGGTATCTATCCACCACCACAGGACAAGCCGAGAAGATTTTCGAGGAACGCGCTGATAGGAATCATCATTATCATTGCGACACTCCTAGCTGCCGGAGGATACGGCGGAAATCGCATCTATCAAGACTCTCTGCAACCAAATGTACAAGCCACGGCTGTCAACATAGGAACGCCCAGTACGAGCCCAAGTTCTTCCAACGCAGTGAATGACGGTCGAGTGACAAGTCCAGGATCGTTCGACTACACTACGAGTCTTCCCGGAACTTACACCCTCGTTTGGGACAACATCTTTTCGGTTATCACTTCAAAATCGGTTTCTGTAACATACACTGTTTCGGGATCCACACATAGCCATTCCTTCACGGTTCAACCCGGCCATAATTACGAACTCTCTTTCAATCTTGGCAATGGTGACAGGGTATATGGTAACTTTGCTGTCTCGGGAGGGTCGAACGACGTGAATTTCTACATCACAGCCCAAACTTGCACAGAAACTGTAAGCTTCTCCTTCACGCTCGTCAACCCAGGGAGCGCCAACGGGTTTGCGACTGCTCGGCTCCTAGAAGACGGTAAAGACACTACATGGTCAAACAGATACTACGTTCCCCAAAGTGGGCAAGTTCAGGGTAGCGGTACAATCACCCTTTCGGATTGCGCGTCGCATATCCTAAGCGTGAGCATTTCGACTCAAGGAAAAGCGTAGAGGCTACTCGAAGAACCCGAGCTATGCCAGGCAAGTGCGCCCTGGCCTTGCTATTCTATGCGAGATATTGCTCTCCTGTAAATGTTGATAGGAAAGCTGCGTGCATCATTTGTTGACAAATGTCCTCTGAAACCGGTTCAGGTCAGAAGCAGCCTCAATCAGCAATAGATCTTACGAGCATGACCCCAATGGAGTTCACGGTGATTTCTGAACCATGGACAAAGTACAAGCTAGAGGATCAGACTAAGCTCTTCGTGAAGCTCGTTGTTGTCAAAGTGGTGAGGGGACTGAATGAGCAGGGGCAGCCTGCTTACAATATGAACGCGCAGAACATTATTGCGACTCACGGAGCATCGAATCTTAGAGGTCCGCCCTCCACTACTCAGCTTAACCTGGCGGACCCGTCAAGCTACAAAGTCGTCGCTAGCTTGGATTTCGATCGGATCGGCGACGAGAAGTGGAACGAATATCATCTTACCGACGGAACCGTGTTGAAAGCGAGACTCGAACTGTCCAACGTGTCTAGAATAGACAAGTATCAAGGCGACGGCGACCCAGTGTATCTCGTGAATACAAGTCAACCACTCGTCAGATTCAAGGTTTCTGACCAGGTCCTGAGATCAGTCCGAGCTCCAGTTCGGCAGCCTGACGTCAAGGCACCCTACGGTTAGAGATCCTCGTTTCCTGGGATAATCCACCAGTTTACGCAATTCGGCTACTGAAGGAATTTGGTCTAGACCATTTTGTTGGTCTAGCGTCCCATCGCGGCTTTGATCTTTCTGCCTATCTGCTCTAGATCGGTTTCGCTTGCAGTTTTTCTTTCAGGGAAACCGCCCGGTAGCTCGTGAATGTAGCGCGGAATGACATGCACGTGCATGTGGAAGACCTCTTGGGACGCAGCTCGACCGTTAGACTGGCCGATATTGATCCCGTCAGCCTTGGAGGCTTTCATGACCCCTCGCATGACCTTGGCCACGGAAACGAAAACCCTCCCCACCTCTTCAGGCGGCATCTCAGCCATGCTTGGATAGTGTTTCTTCGGGACCACTAGGGTGTGTCCGGGATTCAGCGGGTGGATATCGAGGAATGCGAGCGAATGCTGATCCTCGAATACAGTTATCGCTCCTGCTTCTTTCGAGACTATTTTGCAGAAGATGCACTCCTCACTCATGGGTCCATTCCTCTTCCTTGACCTTGTCTCGCTGGTTTGCCAACCTAGCAAGATCGAAAAGGAGACTTGACAACCGGTTCACGTACGGGATCGCCTCAGGATTAATCGCCTCTATCTTGGCGAGTGCTGCAATCCGTCTCTCGGCTCTCCGACAGACTGCTCTCGCGACGTGAAGCTGGGCCCCGGTAACGCTTCCCGTTGGAAGGATAAATCTCCGCAGAGGCTTCAGCCCAGTGTGAATCGAATCAATTGTTTTCTCTAGATTGTCAACGTGGGTTTTGCCGATGCGGGGTACGTTTGCGCTGACAAGTTCCGACGCAAGATCTCCTCCCAACGTGAAGAGATCTTCTTGAACACTTTTCAGAATCTTCTTAGTCTTTGCATCCTTTACGATCGCTCTAGCCAATCCTATCTGCGAGTTGAGCTCATCAACCGCCCCGTACGCTTCGACTCTCGGGTTCTCTTTTCCAACCCGGGCCCCGCCATAGAGACCATCAAGCCTGGAATCCACGTACGGATCCAGAACAGACCGTTGCTTATAGTAGCTTAGGGTTCGGCTAGCTCTTCGTTGGTTGAGTTAGCTTCGGGGCTCGACTCCGGGGATTACCGTAGGCGTCGGGTTCCCCCTCATTGCTTCACCTGCTCCGCCTTGCGCCTCAGTTATGGGAGGCCGGGAACGTGCGAACCTCACCCGTCCCCGCCGAGACAAGTTGACAGCCGCAACCATGTCCCGGTCCATTACTGTTCGACAGTTACTGCACCAGAGTTTGCGTTTCAGTCGCTTGTCCGATTGGAGTCTCTCCCCGCATCTCGGACAAGTCGTACTGGAACCTCTGGTCTCACGCCTAGACAGACGAATAACCTGTAGGCCTGTCCATCGAGCCTTGTACTCTATCTGTCGCTGAGCCTCACCGAAACTCCACCCGTTCATCCTACCACGATACTTTCTACCCTGACCATTACCTCTACGATAGAGGGATCGGAGGCCCTCAATATTCTCGAGAACTATCGCTTCTCTCCGCTGGACTGCCACTGCAACAATCGTCTTTGTGGCGTTATGGAGTAGGTGATCAGTTCTAGAGATTCTTCGTCGCCCGTACTTTGATGCTATTCTCGTCTTTATCCTAACATCGTCTCGTCTGAAAGACGCTACTACACGCACCGTAGTGTTGGCTATTCTCACACTCTTCGAAAGGTCATAGTGTTGGGTCTGATTATCGTTTCCAACTGTGAGGTTTCGAAGGTTACGGTCCACTCCTATCGTGGAGGCGCATTCTATCCTGGGAGGGTCTCGGGTGATGCAGAGACAGAGTCTGGTCCGGGTGAGGGTGAAGGAGCGAACCGTGACACCTGGTTGAGCGATCGCATGGAGGGTATGCGTGGTCAGCGGGATTGCGAAGCGTTGTCCCCTGGCAACCGGAATCTCCAGTAGACCGTTCCTTATCTTGAACCCGTAGCAGGAGACAAGCAATGGTCTGACGGCATACGGGTTCCTAGTAGCATAGCCTCTTCGGACAGATTTCTTCCTAGCGACTAGTATTCCTGCGGCTCGGGATATTGCGCAGAGCTTGTAGTAGCTGGGAGAATCATACTGGGCAAGCTGGTTGTAGGAAAGTAGTGAAAGCCTTCTCAGAGACAACGCATTATTAGCTATACCTATCCGCAGAGACTCGTTAACCATCCTCCTGAACAACTCGAGCAAACGGAGAACCTCACGTGCTGGAGCATAGTGTTGCCAGACAGACTTGACAGCCAACAACGTCGAAAGAGAGAAGCTGAAACCTGCTTAATACGTCAGAGAGACACCCGATGAGAGTCAACAGAGTCCAGAAGGCTAAAAATGAGAAGTTAGGATTGAACACTCTTAGTCTGAACTCCCAGCACGACGTGAGAGCGAAGTTAGTATTCTACTTGTTCGGGTTGCTATCCTTGGCTATGTTTAGCTGTCTTTGTCATGGTTTACCTACAGGTCTCTTTCATCATAATGCTACTCATCATCAGTTCAATTGTTCCCGTCTTGGTTGAAGCGGTTCGCAGGAGGCGGCGAATTGTCGTCTGGTACAAGGTCGAGGTCGATAGGCGCAGAATGGAGTATTTTGAAAAAAGGAATCAGTCGCGGGGACCGTACTTACTGCGTTTGCTCTTGGATTCTTCTTGGCCTTAGATATGCGAGCAACAAGGGGCCCTCAAGACCTGGTCTTGTATCTTCTCATCGTGTCAGTCCTAGCCAAGTCAATCCTAGTCGTGGTCTACGTTCGCCGTCAACCAAAGAAAGAGAATGATTCCAAGGAAGGCAAGATTCACGTCCAATAAGAAAGCTGTTTCTGCATCCTGGAGTAGCTTAGCAATCGGCTCGCATTCGCCCATTTCCGATATGGAATTATCAGTCTCTTCCGAGCTTCCGAGAGAGTATCTTCAAGAGTGGTGAACCCGGATGGGTTTCCGGCAAGCGCTCTCCGGGCGAGTTCTCTGAATCTCCAGACTCCGAGGGGAACCCATTCTTTCGTCACCTCGAGGAAGACTATCACTCCAGCCTGTCGTCGAATCTTGCTTAGATATTCCAGGACGGGAAGCCGTGAGGCG
>MNGN01000036.1 GCA_001918745.1 Crenarchaeota archaeon 13_1_40CM_3_52_17
CGGCCCCGCGTCGTCAACCGAATCATCTCCTTATAATGGGTTGAGACAACGGACATTTCGCTCGACGTACAGAGTGCAACAGTTAATAGCCGATTTACCTCGCTCTTAGGCTATGCCCGATCAGACGAATGCTTGGAAGATCAGAGTAAGGAAGGGGAATTACGAAGTGGAAGTTGCGGGTCCATCTCCAGAAATCGTGCAGAAAATGTTCGAGGATCTTGTAAAGAAGTACATGACCAAGCTCGCCTCATCTCGGTGATGTCTCACCAAAACAGATTCGATGGCCCCGTCCGAGCCGGATTGTCGGACGAATATTATCCGATGATAATCGATGCGAAGGAACATTCTCGCTGCTGGAGCCGCCCTGCTCGTCTTAGGCCTGGTCACCGGAGCCTCGTCTCCGGTTACTCTCATAGCTACCGTGCCGGTTGCGGTTGTTAACATCATCTTAGGCTTAGGGACGAGTGCTTCTCCAGGGCTGGAGACTCAGCCTGAGTCAGGTAGGATCAGATTAGCGATGGATAGGGGAGTTGTACGCGCGACCATTTACCAAGTTGTGTTCCTGGACTCGAAACTCGTACTCAAACGTCTAAGCTCTGCAAGAGTAACTATCATCCTTCCTCTAATGCTTGCGATTCTTGGATTTGAGATTCTCTTCATCGTTGGAGCCCTGATGGGAGGAATCACCGGATTTTCTTTGCAGGAGTTTTTGACTCAACGAAAGCGAAACAAGATTGAAAGCGAAATGCAGCTGTCCTCCGTTGGAAAGGGCGACATTGAAATCTCATATGGTGATTTGTTGGAGGTTAAGCTCGCCAAAAGCCGCCTCTATCTAGTAAAAGACACCTACTTGCTATCCGTCGGCTTTCCAGGACGCTACTCGCAGGAGATGAGACCCATACTGGCGAACATTTTCAAGTCGAAATTCAAAACGACGGAATCAGTCAGAACGACCGAGGCTTCGGAGAAAGAGAATGAAGAGAGCCAGCATACCCGTAGCGACCGTGGCAAGTTCCCCTGCCGCTAGTACTCTGTTTGGTTCTATGAATAACGCTCCTCGCCCGGTTGTTTCAACGTAGAATGCCCAGGCCATGAAGATCATGCTCGCCAGACCAGTGGCCAAGGAATAGATCCATAAGCCACTCCAGAAGATCTTTTCACGGGACGAGTCCAAGGGTAGGACTCATAATGCTCGTCTGCATAATTAACATCGCGATGTGGGGAAACTCCACACCAAACTCAACTCGACTCTAAGCAGTCTTACTTTCGTCGTTGAAATGCTCTCACAAGATTTTTGGTACCTTTGACGCGCCAGAGTTGCAATCCGGCAATGATTAGCGCGCCTAGAGCCGCAATCATCTGCGAAATGATGAACCTAGTTGCGCCGTCAATCTGCGAGACATTGAATGCCCAGTTGTAAAATGATTCCGTTGTTGGCTTGAACGCTTGGATCGATGCTACCGCATTCACGAACCAATCCGCCTCGACTATGTACGGCGCGAACAAGATAATCGTAAAGGGAGCAAGCACTAGGGCCGCTGTTCTAATCATCCTGAGAGGGTACAGGATTCTCCGAACTTGCTTGTCCGGTCCAGCCTTGACGTAGGCGGTGCTTTCAAACACGTTCATCCAAAGGGTGACTACCACTAGAGCGTTTCCAAGAGTGAGAAACAGTGCGATAGAAATCGGCAGTGTCCATTTGCCTATGGGGATAGACACGGTCTTGTCAACGAAGCCAGTGTTCAACGTGTTGTAGAAGAAGAGAAGTTCTAAGCTTACGCAGATCGCGGCGAAAATGATTGCTGGAATCCAGCCGCGGAGAACTTCCCAGCGCAAGAAGAGCCTATGGTATTGTTCGGACAATTCCCTTTCTCCGCGTTTCCTTTTGAACCGCTCTTGGCCTTGTTTAAAAGCCAATGGACCCTGTAACCAAATGGTTTCTCTCGGGGTTACGGGACCTTAGTCTATTCCTCGAACACCCCTCCTTCTTCGGAACGCGATTCTATGGTCGCGCGCTAAGTGTTAGAGTCTAAACTCAAGAGATCGACGCTTTAGTTGAAAAAACGGATTGGTGTGCTAGCCGTCCTCATGATGACAGCAATGGCCTTGCTAGTCTCCCCAGTCTACCCCGCCACAATGAATCCCCAAGAGAACGTGAACCTCTACACTGGTAACAAGCTCATAGTCCAGTCAAACCAGGCATCGATAAAATCGGTCGTCGTTCGAGGAAACCTTAGTGCAGCTACTCTCTCGAGTAACGCATATCCCTCCAAGAATTTCACGCTTACAACCAATTCAACCCAGCTGTACACGGTCGACCTCTTGCTCTCATATCAATCCCCCTACACCTCAGAAATAGTCATCAGCGATCCCTATTCGGGATCAATGACCCAATACACGTCCTACTTTGTCTCCGGTGGAGACCTGAACGTCACAATATTCGCCTCGTTCCAAGCCGCTCCCTCAGCCGGGCCCACCGCACCTCTAGGTTGGTCATCTTTCTACGGTTGGGTGTCCCAGTTCGGAGGAGCGTTCCCCTTGTGGATCAAAATACTGTACACGGTTCTAGGGGCCCAGTTCGCCTTCGTTGGATACAGGTGGATAAAATTCGAAGATGAGCGCAGGAGGATAGAGGGACACCTGCCCCCGTTGGATCGGGGTAACAAGATCTATCTTTGGACCGAAGTTGTTTTCCGTACTCTTATCGCCGGTTTTGCCATCAGTCTAGCAATAATGATCGGCGAGGTCTTGGTACTCCTAATCGCTCAATACCTCCTCTTCGTCAACCTGAACCTAATATCGCTCGTCGACTTCTTCTCCATATTCTTCGTGGCAGCCCTGGGAACGCTAGTCTATCTTACGAGAGAGGGCCTTGAGCGCATCTTCGATCTCAAACCAATCATGGAGGACTAATCTGTGGCATCCAAGATAAGAGTGGCATCAAACGATGATCAGCTGTCCGAATTCCTCTTCGGGTCCGTAAGACCATGGTGGGACAGACAACCATGGTTTAGACGATTATTTGTTATTCCCCTCAAATCGGTCGACAAGTCCTACTCCAGATGGAGCAAAGCCAGAGTCTCCCCCAGAAGATTCCGGAAAATCCAAGAACGCTTAGACAGGGAATATCCACCGGATAAATTCTCGCCGGCAAACCTGATCGGCCGAGACAAAGAATTCAACACTCTGATGGATTCCTTCAGACTCCATGTGTTACGACACCCGATGCTCGCAAAATACTTCGGCCGAGACGAGCTTCCAAAAGCCATCTGTCTCGCCGGTGACAGCGGAACCGGGAAGACGTTTCTGACCATGGTCACGTTGAGACAAATGCTCTTGGAAGGATACCGCGCGGGCGTGCTAGTCACACCTGTAATCCTGAAGGGATCGGATGTCTACTCCGAATTCTACGGAAAAAGCACCCGACAACTCGGCCGATTCCTAGACTACGCAAGCTCAGTCCCATCAGTCGTGTATATCGACGAGTTCCAGAGCTTCGGTAGAAAGGTCAGAGGAGAAACCGGTGCCGAGATCGAAGATACAAGACTCCAAGACGAGTTGAATCGCTGGCTCGACAAGATCGTTAGCGGAAAAACCCGGACGCTCGTACTCGTCGCGACCAATGCTTACGAGAAGATCAGGGAGGACATACGACGACGGCTAACAAAGGTCAGCCTCAACGACGGAGTGACACGCGAAATGCTTCTCGCTGTTGTGGAAGACTCGATAAAACGAGAGGCCTGGCTAGGCTTGAAGGCGGAAGATCTTCTCGATCTTATGGAGCGAGAGGTCACCATGAGACGTAGAGCCTCCCTCACGCCCAGTGACATCCAAGAAATCTTCCGCGAAGTGAGAAAATCCAAAGAAGCTCCATTGCGAGAGAAATTCAGAGACAATCGCAACCTCTCCGCCAGCATCGAGAGACCCAAAATATCTGTCAAGATAGATGACTTTGTAATTGCTGCAAGGAACATCAAGCTCTACTCCGAACAAGAGAAATCCCAAGAAGTGACAGACGCGGTCTACGTGAGTAAACCCAAAGTGAACAGAGAAGACGTTGGGGGCCTGCACGATGTTAAGAATAAGATTCTGAACCACATCGCACTAGCCTTCAATCCGTCAATGGCCGAGCTAGGACACCAGTCCAACCCCAGGTTCTTCCTACTGGGCCCACCGGGCACCGGCAAGACACTCCTCGCCATGGTAGCTGCAGCAGAGAACAACGTGGGATTCATCAAAGTCAGAGGTGGGGAACTCATGAGCGGAGCGAACTACATGGGTGACCCTGAGAAAAGAGTCAAAGACCTATTTTCGCTAGTGCGGCAGAAGAGCCCCTGCATATTGCTACTAGACGAGGCAGACGCGATCTTCTGGGGAGGAGACCCCTCGAGCAACAAGATCCTTGCCCAAGTAAAGGCAGAACTGAGCGAGCTAAGACCGGAGGACAAGGTAGTTGTCATCGCTACTTCAAACAAAGAACAATTGATCGACCAAGCAACCCGGGACAGGTTCGAACCCAACATCTACTACGTCCACCCACCACAAAACGATAGCGAATGGAACGAGGTCGTCGGAATTCACATAAAGAAATTCAGCAGATACCTCCATCCAGAAGTGGATGCAGCTAAAATCACGAAGATGTTTCGGCGACAACGAATTCTCAGCCCAAGAGGCGTTGCGGAGACGGTATCGGAGGCTCACCGTATGTGGGCATCGGAGGTCGCTGCGGCCCGCGAGGTCACGCAGGCCAAGGGCCAAGAGACGTCGCTCCAGGCTATCACTCTGAAGTATCAAGATGATCTAGACCGTTTGGACCAGTTGCTGGCTATTTACAAGAACGAGGGAAGCTCACTCACCCCCGACCAAATCAACCAAGACAACTACAAGATACGACTCTTCCACTTCCAACGGGCCATCTCAAGCCTCGAATCCTTAGAGGACAAAGAACACCGGGAAATCGCCGAGGCATTGATTCTGTCCCAAGAGATTCCAGGGGTAACTTACGGTCTCTACACTAGCGATAGAGGCAGCGGTGGAATTCTGACCATACAATGCACCGTGAGGCCGATTAACCCTGGTGAGAGGCATGTGTCGGTTACTGGCCAAGCAAGTTCGATGATGATGGGACAGAGCTTCGTGCCGGATGATTCCGTCATTCAAAGTGCTACGAACGCTGTTGAGGCAGTAAGATCGTGGCTGTGGTTGAAGGCTCGGGCGAACCTATCCAGGTTCCATGTCGCGTTTCAGATCCGATCCATTCTTGAAGGCGCACCAGGCCAGGGAGTCTCGGGTCCAAGCGCGGGCTACGCGATGCTCAACGCACTAGTCTCCGAACTGTCAGGAATCCCGATTCCACAGTCCAGAGTGATGACCGGAACGATAGGACTGAAAATGGACATCGGACCTGTCGGCGGGCTAGGCGGAAGAGGAAGAGAAGCTGGGAAACTAGTTGGCATCCTGAAGGCCGAGAAGATCAAAGTCACGGACCTACTGGTGCCGGAGTCTAACTTCAAGAACGCTTCAGATGAGATGAAGATGATTCAGGATGAAGGAATCATCGTCCACCCCATTGCGAACGCTCCTGACGGATGGCCGATCCTATTCTCGACGAACGCCGAAGACCTTGCGAAAAAGATTCGCGCATCTCTTATAGAGAGAGAGTCCGTAGTGGACATGGGACCCAGTTCGTCGCGACTCGTTGGAAGTACGAGTGCGTAATCCTACGACAACCCTAGGGTCAGCGAGAAGGGTCTATTACGCCTACCATTGAACCCCTTGAGAAGCCAATCCTTCTGAGTCTAGACGGCCGAGGATTCCATGTATTACGATACTCAGCAGTTCCTGAGGAGACCATGACTAGGCTGAGCTTCGAACTCGTGGACCCTAACAGCGGCGAAGGGGCGTCTGCAGAGGCTGTCGTCGATCAGAAGCTGATTGAGGACCTAAACTCTTACCGATCGCAAGGGTCAACCGGCAAGGCGTTCCTGATATGGATCGATACTGTAAAGGGCGAAGTTAGTTGGCAGCTTAGAAAGATACCGGACCCCTTTGAATAATCGTCCCCACGCAACGGGGCTAAGTTCACTTATTTTCCTCGACGATACGTAGGAAGTTCTTGAACAAGTTCACGCCTTTCAGTGTGTGAGATACTTCGGGGTGGAACTGAACTCCAAATATGGGTCTATTGTCATGTCGCATGGCTTCAATTGCACAGTTGTTTGATTTAGCAAGAACGTGAAAACCGTCGGGTGCCTTTACCACTTCATCGTTGTGAGACTCCCACGCGGTGAAACTTGGCCCTAATCCCTCAAGAATTCGTCCTTCGTCGATGACCGAAATTTCCACCGGACCAAACTCTGGTTTCCGGGCCGCTTCGGTGACTCCACCAAACGCCGTGGCAAGTAGCTGGTGCGTGACACAAATGCAAAGCATGGGCAGTTTGACTTGTCTGATTAGTTGGGCTGCATCCGCCAACTCGCCAGTCAATTGGTCGGGAGATCTTACGCTTTGCGGACCTCCCCCCATTACCAGCGCGTCAGGGTTCATCGATTCGAGCCGTTCGAGGGGGACAGATGGTGAAAGTAGTTTGGATTCTACTCCCAGTTCCTTGAGGTTTCGGACGATCAGGTGATTGTACTGTCCTTTGACGTATACGACCGGTATTGTCGTCATGTCTTATTCGAACTCGATGGTTCCAGGTGGTTTGGGCGTAATGTCGTAGTAGACCCGGCTCACGTTCTCTTCCCTCAGGACCTGTTGGCCGATGTCTTTGAGGATTTTCCAAGGGACAGAAGATACTGCGGCTGTCATAAAATCCCTGGTTGAAACCGCCCTAACGAGAATGGACATGTTGCCTCCGCCTCTTCTTTCCTTTACAAGCAATGCAACCCTGGTGACCTCCGGGAATTGTTCCACAATTCCGGTTTGTAGCTGGCGAAGCCTATCTTGGAGCCACCCGTAGGTCTCGCGGGATTCTTCGGAGAGCTTGACGCCGGCCAGCAGCCCATAGCATCTTTGGTCCCCTTTCACCCCCGTCACCCTGTCTTCAAAGACCTCCACCTGAACCTCGGACCTTGGAAGCCCAAGTGCTTCACGTGCAGTTTCCGAGATTGCCTTGAGCGAGGAGTCCTTAGCGAACCTGTTCTCTATTACGGCTGCGAAGTACTGTTCGTAGTTGAAAGGGGCAAGGCTTGTCTCGACTATCTTCGTTGCCTCTTTGAGCACGCGGATCTTCTCTTTGGTCACCTTCCCGATGCATCGGACGAGAAGTCCTGGTCCCGGGAACGGTTGCCTTTCCGACAGTTCGCTTGGGAGGTTGAGGTGGCGTCCGAGCGTTCGCACTTGGTCTTTGTAGAGGTCAGCTAGAGGCTCGATGATCTTGAAACCATAGGTTGTCGCGGGATCGATTCCTACCTGTTCTAGAATGTTGTGCTGGGTTTTGATTCCGCCCTGCGTCTCAATCCAGTCCGGTGCGATCGTCCCTTGGAGGATGTACTCGCAGCCTTCCTTCTCGGCTTCTTCTTTGAGGACTTGGTAGAAGGTCTCTCTGAACTTCTTCCGTTTTTCCTCCGCTGTTTCTTCTCCTTTGACCGAGGCGAGGAATCGACCGCTGGCATGGACTAGACGTACCTTGAGTGAGGTTGGAGATATGGCTAGTCTTTCTTTGACCCGTTCAGGTTCGCCAGCTCGGAGAAAACCTGTATCTATCATTATTGGGAGTAGTTTGTCGCCGAGGGCTTCTCTGGCGACTAGAGTCGCGACGGTGCTATCGACGCCGCCGGATACAGCTGAGATGACTTTTTTGTCTTGGGCGAGTTCGCGGAGTCTTGCGGTCTCTTCGGACAAGAAGCTTGAAGGGTGGAACCCCTGAACCGCCACCGACAACCGTTTGCCCATCTAAGCAAGACCCGGCCCCGACAATTTATTCCTTTTTTTCGTCGTCTTCCCCGTTAACGACCTAATCTCCTATCTTGAACAGGCTAAAATGCGACCACAGAACCATGACTTGGTCCGGGAATTCAGATGGTAATTGTGGAGGTGAGGATGTTGCCGGGAGAAGCAGGAGCCGCAACCAAGTTTCTGCAGTCCAAGATTCCAAGTGGGATCAAGGTCGATGGCAGCAAGATTGAGATCGAGGATGAGAAGGCCGAGATGTCAAGCTGCTTCTTCACAAGTTCCTACATCATGAAGGTCTCGACGGTTACAGGGTTCTCAGCGAGACCGGGACCACGCTCAGGGTCGTTCCGTATGACGATTCCTCTCCGGGGGCGTCTTAGCGATCGCGTCTCGCGACGCGGGAGTGGGTTAGGGAGAATCTTCTGATGCCCGAAATCATCTTCTAACCCTTGTGAAGTTCTGGTTCGACAAGCCTTGAGAGGTGAACTCGCGCGTCCTAACCACTATCTAGCGTTCCTAGAACCTCTTGGCTTCCTATTTCCAGAGGATTCTCTCGATATAGTGAGAAAAATCAGATTCAATGGAGCAAGGCTTAACTCTTGACCATAATAAGGACTGCTCGATAGAAGTGAGTTTGAGAATTCTCGAAAAACCAGGCATACTTGCATCCACATTCACTGTGCTGGCTGTTCTTGCAGTGTTCCAGTCTTTCCCACCTCGCGTGGAAGCTGCCTCAACAGGGATTGTCTGCACAGCACAGCCAGTGGACCTGTACTGCCGGCCTACAGCCCCTATTTTCAATGGGCCTCTCACTACGCCCGAAACCTTGCTTAGAGTGCCGATAGTTGTCAACAACACGGACGTCATAAACGGCTTCGACATCACGCTCAAGGTCAGTGATGTTACGAAGCTCAAGCCGTTTGATGCGGACTTGACCGGAACCGTGATGCCTACTAGTGTTGTACTAGGAAAGTGCATCGGAGGGGTCCTGTTACAAGGATCCACCTGTGTCTCAGCCACAGACACGCCGGACACCCTTCATCTCTCTCTTCTTGATACCGGGAATCCTCTGCCCGCGGGAACTACTGGTCTCTTGTTCACAGCAGTCTTCAGCATCACCGGAACAACTCTGGTTGGTGGCATAACCATCGGGTATCAAACTGGTTGTTTGAATTCGAGCGTCTCAGGCACAACCACATGCGTCTCCATGCCAAATGGGACTACTCAGCCGACTGCGGAAAGTGTGCAGAGCGGAGGCTTCGATAATAGCAATCTTGCTATCCTCCCGTACGTAACTATGAGTCCTGCAAAAAACAGCCTGGGCCAGTTTCTCCAGGGTCTTTCATCGTCTACAACCGATGTTCTCACTCTTACCTCGGTGAACCAGTTTAACACTACAACTACTCCCACAGTATCCCTGGTCTCGACAGTTACTGGGAAATCCGCGTTACCGGTAGCCTCTCTATCACGGCCGCAGGTCGACTTTTCAAATCCGCCTGTCACGAGAACAACCTCGACCTTGACCGTCAATGTTTCCCGTACGACTGCAAGGGGGAATGACACTGTTACGGTCGGGGGGATCTTTACAACCCAGGACCCTAAAACTTTCATCACATCCTCACTAGAAACAGTTGTCGCACTCCCTATGGGAGTTATCGATTTCGCGATGACCGCAAACCCCAATTCGTTGTCGATTAACGTATTGACAAACAACAGTGCTCAAGCAGTCATTACTGTTTCACCTGTCACCTTTGCCGGGCAAGTAGCTCTCGGCGTCCAGAAGGCTACTCTCCCGAGCGGGGTCACCGCGGCATACAGCGCAGCGGCGATAACATTTCCAGGGACATCTACTCTGACAATAACAGCATCAACGAGCACGCCCCAAGGTACCTACCCGATCTCGCTTACTGCTAACAGCACCCTCAACGGCGTCACGAGAACTCACTTTACGGCGCTTATGTTGACAATCGGATCCTCGGAGTTCCAACTTACGGCCAACCCATCGAGTCTAATACTGACGACGGGCAGCACTGGATTCTCAATTGTCACTGTTACGGCCCTAAACGGCTTTGCTGGAATAGTCACTCTGTCAGCTACGACGGCGCCCTCGTCAGGATTGAAGTGTAATCTTGGCCCGATGACGATAGCGCTAAGCTTCACGGCGTCAGGAACAAGTACCGTGTCCTGCGCGGGGTCCACTGGAACCTATGCTGTCGCCATAACAGGTAGTGGCGGTGGACAATCTCATCTTATCACACTCGAAGTAACGGTTCAGAGCAACAGTCAGGGGGCCGTAATCTCCGTCGACCCATACGCTACAATCGATCTTCCCAGAACATCAAAGACGATAACAATCACGGTTAACCTAACGAACGCTCCGGCAATCAATGGGTTTGCTGTCATTCTAGCTTACGATTACAAGGTTCTTCACGCGTCGAGTCTTAACTATTCGACAAACATCTTCGCACAGCTCCCCTATGCCCTATTCATCACACGGAACTGCTTAGATGGGATCCCGTTCGGCGGCTCCTCAAATTGTCAGGGAGAAGATGGTCCGGGAGTTACGTCGTTCGCCATGACTATCCTCGGACCTTACGAATTCAATGGAACAGCAGGGCCATTATTCAGGCTAACTTTCGACGTCGCCAACACCACGGCACCCAATTTTAGTCAGATCCAGGTAATGCAAGCCCAAGTATTCAACGGAACCCCAACACAGCTATCTACCACGGCCATCGATGGTTACTACACTAGCCTAGCCTGTAACGGAATACCATGTACTCCACCCAAGGTTGACTTCAAATGGTCACCGGTGACACCTGAGCTCAATCGATTAGTGACATTCAGGGCCAACGCCTCCATCAACGGTTCGAGTGCAACGATAACAGATTATCTCTGGACTTGGGACGATGGCTTCAGCATTGAGACTGATAGCGGAACCACTAGCACCTCTACACACATTTTCTCTACTTTCGGCAATCACGAGGTCACCTTGAAGATTACCGAGAGCAACGGAGTGAAGTGGTCCAAGACAATCCCCGTTGTTGTCGCCACTCCGATCAACTTCGATGTATCTGCTCCTCAAGAAATCGTAATTAACTCTGGCCAACATCTCACCATCCCCAATTCCGTGATTGTCCAGAGCTTCAACGTGAGCGGCACTATCTCCCTCTTCGCTTCGACTCCACAGGGTCTGACGGTGTCATTCAATCCTACCGTTTTGACCCTTACGCAATCATCAGTGGCATACTCGTCATTAGTGATTTTTGCATTATCTGCTATCCTTCCTGGTACCTATGTTTTCACAATAACAGCATTTTCCGCAGCGGCAGGGGCTCGTAGCGTAATTGTCACAGTAATGGTACCCCCGGGGGACTTCTCCTTGACCATTGGGTCAGGTGGGATCACAATGAATCCAGGGTCAAACGCAACTGTCTTTGTTAGCCTCTTCACCACCAACATCAATGCAACCGTCAACCTCTCCCTCCAATTTTCGAATCCGGCCTTCAGCGTTCTGTTCTCACCCTCCAGCCTAGCAATTTTCCCGAACAGATCATTCTCATCACTCATGCTCATAAGGGCGAACCCAGGGATTCAACCCGGCAATTACGTTCTGAACGTTCTCGCTACCACGAGCTCGATCACTCGCGTCGCCTTTGTGTTTGTAACAATTACGAGTCCTCCAGATTTCACTATTCAGACTTTCCCGCTCACAATTCAGATACTCGACGGCTCCCCGGGATTCCTCGAAGCCAATGCACAGCGATCCCTCTGTTGTCCTTTCCCGCAACCCCCTCTCAACGTCACTCTTAGCGTTGCGATCTTCCCATTAGCTCCCAACGGTCCAATAGTTTCTCTTCAAGACAATTTTCTGATCGTTTACGGGAGCAGTTATACCACAGTGCGGGTTCTGACGAGACCGAATACTCAGACCGGCAATTACACCCTTACCGTGACCGGTAGAACGGACTCGTTCGTCCATTCATCGACCTCGACTGTTATGGTCCTACCTCCCCCTGTACTAAAGACAACTCCATCCAGCGGCTCGGTTGGAACAAAAGTCGACGTCAGGGGTTTAGGGTTTGTCTTCTTTTCCCCTCCTGGATATTACCCTCAAACTCATACTTTCTGGGTGACCTTCGACGACCAGTTCCTAGGCGAGGCGTTCACGTCAAACCGCTCGTTCGTTTTCACATTCAATGTCCCGGACGCGGAGCCAGGACCACATCTCATCAAAGCCCTCGACATCCTTACAGGAGTTAATGCGACAGCTCCGTTCCAGGTCCTCGCCGAGCCCGCACCGCTAACTGTCTCGATCGACACTGGCACGATATACTTCCCCGGAGACACCGCAACAGTTTATGTTCTCATCTCCCAGAACGGATTAGCTGTCCAGGCTCCCGGCGTTCAGCTGCATTTGACACTGATCAAGCCTGACGGATCAAACGTCTCACTCAATGCCAAGGGACTCCCCGGAGGCCTCTTGATGGCCGTCTACGCTGTTCCGACAACTGGTCCGATCGGCACCTACGCGCTCTTGGCAACCGCACAAGGTCCCAACTCCGCGCACGGCACCGCGCTGCATACTTTTGAGGTAAAACCATCGTGGTTATCCTCGAAGAGTCAAGCCTTGGTCTCGGCTACTGGGGCGATCGGCGCAGTAGGGCTCGTCGCCTTTGCCTGGAAGAAGGGATATCTCAGGCGTAAACAAGGCGACCAGGAGATATTCGCCTAGCAGTCCCCGGTTCCCAACCCATTTCCAGCATCCAGAGGCACAATCGGCACCAAGTGACGACGAAAGCCAGTAGCAAGGAACACGGGACCGATACCACTTGACCTCACCATCAGACCGCTCTCCACTAACTATTTTTTTCTGTTAACTAAATCATGACCCCCCGGTGAGGGCCTGTTTTTCCCGCCCCGCGCCCTTCGTGGACCCTTGAGAATGCCACGTTCACCCGATCCCTGCTTGATCCGGCTTCCTTCATGGCCCGAGATTCCCAACAGTAAATCGCCTATTATCAGCCCTGTTTTCGATTCCAGGACCCGGTCGCTAGAATTCCTAGCAAACCCCTCTTGATGGGTGCTAAAATGCGAGATCAACAAACCCGGATCAAGCCCTGAATCACGAGACTCGCCCAGAATCCCCGCCAGACAGCGAGAAACCCTCGATGGGAGACGGGGGATAAGAGCCAGAACATCTCGCGACGCGAGAGTGGTCGAAACCAGCTCTTCTCTACAAATTGACCGCCAAGCACGCCTAAGCTTTCGAGATCAGAATCTCGGCGATCTTGCTGAACGCGCTTAATGAATCCGTTTCTACCGTTGTGAATTTCTGGCCCGAGAGACTTTGCGCGCCTCTACCGTACGCGATGATAGTTATCTTGCCGCCCGTGTCCTCGATTAGAGTGTTCGCGTTCACGAGTTTTCTCGCGGCCGTTTCTGTTATCAGGGGTACGGCTAGGATGTCGGGTTTGTGCTGCTTTACCTTGCCGGCTACCTGTTCCGGTGAGAGATCCGTCCCGCCATCGATGGCTGTGAATCCCCCGATCTCGAGCATCGTTAGGAGGAGAGTTCTATCAAAGCTGTGAGGATCCTCGGCGAGGGAGGACACCATGACACGTCCCTTGATCTTTCTATGATCAATCTTGATCTTGGGCCTAACAGCGGCTAGTGATTTTTCGGCCGCATTCTCGCACCTGTCTACCTCCGCAACCGAGTATCGTTCCATCTCGTGAAGGTCAGATACGATATTCATCGCGTCTGAAATCGTGTCGACAACATCGTTCGCGCTTCCGCTCTTAGTAACTATCTCGACAGCAACTCGGGCAGCATTTTCATGATCACCTTTCAAGATGAAATCTGTGAGCTGCCTGGATCCGTCATCTGGGATCTGTGCTTGTTCTTCAGTAGTCATAGAAGCCCCTCTTGGTCTTTCTCCCTAGTTTTCCTTCCTTGACCATTTGCTCGAACAAAGGTGTAGGGGCAAACGTCTGGCCGAGTTCTGCTTCGAGAACCTTCAATGTCGAGAGCACCACGTCTATTCCGATAAAGTCGGCAAGCTGCAAAGGACCCATGGGATGGTTTGTTCCGAGAAGGAATGCTTTGTCGATGTCATCGCGCGTGGCGACGTTCTCTTCGAGAAGCTTAACGCTTTCGTTGATGAAAGGCATCAGGGCTCGGTTCACTATGAAGCCTGTCCTGTCAGCGGATTGGACAACGGTCTTTCCTAGGGTTTCCACAAATGATGTCGCGGCTTTGACGGCATCCGGGGACGTGTGTTCTCCTTTGATGAGCTCGACGAGTTTCATGGTAGGGACGGGATTGAAGAAATGCAATCCTAGAACCTTTTCGGGTCGTTTTGTCGCGGATGCGATCTTGCTGATGCTTATTGATGAGGTGTTTGAGGCTAGTATCGTGTTTTTGGGACAGACCTTGTCAAGGGTGGCGAAGACTTGCTCCTTTATCCGGGGATCTTCGAATACAGCCTCTACGACCAGGTCAGCGTTGTGGCAGGCTTTTGCGAAGTCAACGCTTCCTCTCACATTAGAGTGGATCTTGGACGCCTGCTCTTTAGTTATGTGTCCGCGACTTAGGTTCCTTTGAACGTAGTCGTCGACTCGATGCATTCCCTGGTCGAGAAGCTTTTGATCCTGCTCGACAATCGTTACTGCGTGTCCGGAAGCTGCGGAAGAGTAGGCGATGCCTGAGCCCATTGTGCCTGCTCCGATGACGACTACGTTCATGTGGTCTCTTGTCCGAGACTAGTTGGATTGGCTCATAGGGTTTTCCACAACGGAAAAGGGCAAAGTCAGGAACGGAAGATC
Source organism: Crenarchaeota archaeon 13_1_40CM_3_52_17 (assembly GCA_001918745.1). Lineage (GTDB taxonomy): Archaea > Thermoproteota > Bathyarchaeia > 40CM-2-53-6 > 40CM-2-53-6 > 40CM-2-53-6. The sequence goes on from MNGN01000036.1 coordinate 14,724, forward strand.
TTCGTCATAAGGGGTTACGCTGCTTAGAAAGTTTGGAAGTTTCTCAACCGAAACGAGTGCAGCGCCTTCAACGAATTGAGCGGGAGGCTCCGATAGTGTCAGAATCATGGGGAGTGCTTGCCGTTCGCTCTCTCTTCCAAGTCTCCTTTCCCGCAGCATAGCTAGGAGATGCAAAGTCGCAGTTCGTTGATGATCAGCAGCCGGCTTGAACCTTGAGATACTCCCGGGGGTATTCCAATGCTTGCAATCAATCGCGAGGACTAATTGGCCCCGAGTCCCGACGACGTCGATCTGCCACCGTCGATCGTCTCCCTTGACCTGGACGTTCTTCTCAGTTCGAAATGCGGCGTCTTGGAGGCATCTCTCCGCAAACTCCTCGAATTCCTGCCATGTGAGAGCTCGAGCCGCGTCTCTCAGCTGTCCAGCACGAGCGATTTCCAGGGCAAGATGGATCCGAGACGCTTGACCGATAGAAATCCAACCGTTTCTAATCTCCACATTGATACTTGTCAGAACCTCTCGTGCGACGGATTCCGTGGCCCTTGCTCGGCGTGCGATATCACCTAGCTCCACTTTGTCTCCGTCCTTGACTAGTCTAAGTGTTTCGAGCAAAACTCTCACGGCGCCCTCTCTGAACGGAGGATACATTGCGGCTCTTCTAGAACGGAGAGTAGGCGAAGGTAAGTACCAGCATAACCAGAGCGAGGATGTAGAGCAGTTTTCTTGAGTTGCTCACTGGACTGATATCATCCAGTGGCTCAACACCCGCGAATCCTCGGCGTGAAAAGAACATGAAGGCCAGAACGAGAAGGGCGAATGGATAGTATCCGGCAAGGAAGAGCAGGGCCAATCCGATCACGCTGGCAACTTTGTGTCCGCCGGGCCCGAAGACTGCTCTGGAAATGTGCCCGCCGTCGAGTTGCCATGCTGGAACTATGTTGAGGAAGGTCAGCAAGGCACCTATTTGTGCCGCGAAGAAAAGCTGGCTGTCAAGCAAGACACCCGGTCGTATCATACTGGTGAGCTGGGATATAATTATCAGAATAAGGGGTTGTCTCCCGATCAAACCGAAGTCAATGTTAGAGAAACAACTTGAGACTCCGAGCTGTGCGGCGCATGTAGTATTCCACATATCTAGCTGGGTCACTTGGCTGGGGGTTGGGAGGAGTCCTATGAACACACTTAGAGCGGCAACAGCGATTGTTACAATGAAGCCGATTACGGGCCCGCTTAGGCCAAGGTCGAAGAGCTGATCTCTGTTGGCTGGGGGCGATTTGAGAGATATGAGCGCTCCGAACGTTCCTATCGGGGGTGGTCCCGGAACGAAGTAGGGAAGGGTTGCGTCCATTTTGTGATGTCGAGCCGCTGCTTTGTGCCCGAATTCGTGAAGCCCTATTATTGAGAGAAGACCTCCAGTGAACAGCCCGGCTTTAAGATACGGGTTTGCCGTAGGGTCAATAATCGCGATAAGTTGCTGTTGGAGGACTTGGGTTCCAAATAGGCCCATTGTCCAAAGGTAGTATCCCGCAATGAAGACCGTGGTGACTGTCGCCAGGAAGAGCCCGAGGTTGATGGTCTTGAGAGATGGCTTGACTTGGGGTTTCTGGAAGACTTTGATAGTCAAACCGTCCGTTGTACCCCGGATGGCTGCTATCAGCCCTTGCTGACGCAGTTGGTCCAGCAACCTCTGGAATTTCTCTTTTGCTGGTTCTGGGGTCACTTGAATGGTGGGGATTCCATACGGATCTAGGAATGCGTCTTTGACTTGGAACTCTGATGCAACCATCGTCTTGATGGAATCCAGCGGGGGCCCAACATAAGTTGGAACGTTAGTTTGGCTCGCCGGTAACGGAGTCGGCGCTGGGGGCGCATCACTCACTCAAGAGTCGCCTGTCTTTCGCGGCTCGCTCCGTTCTGAGCAATTTAAACGTGTTGTCAAACTCATAGAAATTATCGAATTCGACGACAAGATATTATACATCAAGATTCCCAACTATCTTAGAAAGAGAGTTGCTCGAAGCACCGTACCTGTTGCGTCCGTTCCACCCGGACGATCTCTCATCGGTTATCGAGATCAACAGGGTCTGCCTTCCCGAGAATTATAGCCCGTATTTTTTCTTGGAGGTGTACAAGAGCTGTCCCGAGGCGTTCATCATCGCGGAGAAAGAGCGAAAGGTTGCAGGGTACATTATGTGCAGGCTTGAGTTCGGTTTTTCAGATGTTCGCAGGTTCAGAATGGTTCGAAAGGGACACGTCGTTTCAGTCGCGGTCTTGCCGGATTATAGGCGACAAGGAATTGGAAAGGAACTGGTTCTGGCTGCGATGAAGGCCTTGGAGCTACATGGGGCCGAGGAGTGCTTCTTGGAGGTCAGGACTGCCAACGAGGACGCGGTCAGACTCTACAAGAATATGGGTTTTGTGACTGCCAGGGTTGCGACGCACTATTATCATGATGGCGCTGATGCTTACGTTATGAGCATCAAGTTACCGCATAATCCGCCGATGAACTAGACGGACTCTCGGCTCTTTCTTCTGGCTCTCGCTATTAATGGGCCTAGAATCAAGACCGCCGTGGGCAAATAAACGAATGAGAGATTGAAACTAAGCGCGAAAGGGTTCACATTCAAGGCATAAGCAAGGCTCGCAACCACAGACAACACAACCATAGACGCGAGAGCGGCTCTCCAGGAGAATCGCTCGTCCGCGGCGTTTACCCCAGTGAGGAGGACTGGTTCTTGAGACGGCTGAATAGCTATTCGTCTTCCCTCTTTGATCTAGGCTTCTTCTCTTCGTCCGCGGGATGGAGGAGCCATTTCAATGGGATGTTCTGGCTGGTTCCATCGGGCAATGCTCGACGGATGCTGATCGGGAGGACGCCTTCTTCCAATTCCAGCAGAGCTACATCAATCGGCGACAGCAACCCTTGCTTCAAGTCGAGGAGAACCGGGGCTCCCATTGATATCTGAAGTGCCCTAGCCCCTACTACTCTCGCTTTCTCGAAGCGTGTGAGTTTTGGGGGTCCGATCTCGATGCTGTCGGGCTCTCTAGTAATCGCTGCTTCCCTCGTCGTCACCCTCGTCCTTTCCCTTCGGTCCACCTTGGCCACCGGGGCTGGACTTTGCAGCGGCGATCACGTCATCGATCTTCAGTATCATTCCTGCGGCCTCGGATGCCGATTTTATTACTTGTATTTTCACCCCTATTGGTTCGAGAATGCCTCTCTCTTTGAGGTCCGCCACCTTGGCTTCGTTCACGTCGACCCCGGCCCAGAGCTGTCCTTTCTCGTGGGCAACTCGAAGCTGGACGAGGATGTCGATCGGGTCGAGCCCCGCGTTTTCCGCTAGGGCGGTGGGCAGCGTTTCGAGGGCTTCGCCAAAGGCTATGACTGCTAGTTGCTCCTTCCCGGATAGTTTCTGGGCATGTTCTCTGAGGCGCCTTGCGACTTCTGCTTCAGGCGCTCCTCCACCTCCAACGACTCTTGGGTCCAGTACAACATCACGCACAACGCAAAGTGCGTCGTGGATGGCTCTTTCGGCTTCGTCAACGAGTCTCTCGCTTCCGCCGCGCACAAGGATTGTGACCGCCTTGGGGTTCTTGCTTCCTTCTACGAAGGTCATCTTGTCGTCTGCGACCTTGCGTTCTTCAACTAGCTTGGCAAAACCCAGATCTTCTGGCCTTAGATCGTTTACGTTGCTGACGACCTTTCCACCAGTCGCCTTGACAAGTTTCTCCATGTCGGACTGTTTTACTCGTCTGACTGCAAGTATTCCCTTCTTCGCGAGATAGTGTTGGGCGACATCATCTATTCCTTTCTCACAAAGGAGGACGTTTGCTCCGGAGTTCGAGATCTTGTCTGTCATTTCTTTGAGCATTTTTTCCTCCTCGTCGAGGAATGCTTTCATTTGTTCCGGATTCTCAATGTTGATCTTTGCATCGAACTCGGTCTTCTCCACCTCTAGCGGCGCATCAACTAGTGCGATCTTCGCATCTTCTACTCTTTTGGGCATGCCGGGATGAACTATTTCCTTGTCAAGGACTATCCCCTTGATGAGGGATGTGTCAGTCAAAGATTCGCCTGGTTTCTTCTCAACTTTCACGTCGTCGATATCGACCTTGTACCCGTCGGAGGTTTTTTCGGCAACTTGGAGAATCGCGTTCACGGCGAGTTCTGCCATGGCCTCCTTGTCTTCGGCGAGTATTTTGCTCGCTAAGGATACCTCGGCAACCTTTCGAAGTAACGCCTTGTCATTCGGTTCTATCTTGATCGCGATCTGGTTAAGAACCTCTAGAGCTTTGTTGGAGGCTTCTCGGTACCCGTCAACTATTACTGTCGGGTGGATTCCTTGGTCGAGGAGTTCTTCCGCCTTTTTTAGTAGCTCGCCGGCCACTACGACCGAAGTAGTTGTTCCGTCTCCAACTTCATCGTCCTGGGTCTTGGCAACCTCTACCATCATCTTGGCAGCGGGATGTTGTACTTCCATCTCATCGAGTATCGTCGCCCCATCGTTGGTGATGGTCACGTCTCCGAATCCGTCCACGAGCATCTTGTCCATCCCCTTAGGTCCTAATGAGGATCGAACAGATTCAGCGATTATTTTTGCGGCCATGATATTCGCCTTAAGCGCATCCTGGCCTCTGCTTCTGGAAGTTCCTTCTCTTAGAATAATTACTTGTTGACCTGCTAATTCTGATGACATTTTTTTCTTATCCCTAAGTCTCGACGGGCGAGACATTTCGCGTGCAATATAAAATTTATCAAGCACTAGGGCTCCGAAACCGGAAGCAAACATGCCCTTGGCGGGTTATGCGGCTCTAATTCCTTGTTATTGGCTCATTTTCGACGATTTGCGCCTTTCGACCGCGCAAAATCTACGCGAGAGATCAAACTGCGGGACGTTCGCGATTCCATCTATTCAAGTGAAATTGTTTTTCTAATTTTGCAATTTGAGCTTGAGGAAAACTCAGTCTGAAATCTGTTTTGGGCCAACTCTTTTAGGCACCAGAGCAGAGATTGTTGAAAACCTGGGGCCAATCTGAACAATTGCGAGAACTGATCAGGATCAATCAACCGTTTCTTGGAAAGGAAGAGATCGATGCAGCGGTCGAAGTCCTGCGTAGCGGAATCCTGACCGATAAGAGCGGGATGGGGCCTCGTGTTCTTGAGTTTGAAAGGAGTTTTGCCAAGTTTGTTGGCGCAAAACATGCCGTCGCTGTGGTGAATGGGACAGCAGCGTTACACGCCTCGTTACTCGCAGCGGATGTTGGCCCCGGTGACGAAGTAATTCTTCCCTCTTTCACGTTCGTCGGCGCCGCCAACGCCGTCGTACTGACTGGTGCAACCCCTGTTTTTGCTGATATCGATAAGGACACGTATTGTCTCAAGATTGAGAGTGTCGAGGAGTGTGTGTCACGTAAGACGAAAGCCATCATTCCTACGGATCTCTACGGCCTGCCCTCCGATGTTTCCGGGGTAGCGAATTTGGCCCGTGGAAAAGACATTGTTGTAATTGAAGACGCGGCTCAGGCTCACGGTGCCCAGCTCGATGGGAAAAAAATTGGCTCGATCGCCGACATGACTTGTTTCAGTTTCTACGCTGGCAAGAATATGACAACCGGCGAAGGAGGGATGATTACGACAAACGATGACGGATACGCTCAGGCCCTGAGAATGGTCCGTTCTCACGGAGAACAACGTCCGTACTGGACTGTTAGGCCGGGTCACAATTATCACATGACTGAGATTGCTGCGGCGATCGGTTACGCGCAGCTGAGGAAGCTACCTTCTTTCCTTGAAAAGAGGCGGAAGAATGCTGAATTGACTACTGAGAAGTTGAACATGACTGGAAAACTGTTCTTACCTAAAGAGCCTAATGGTAGAAGACACAGCTGGTACTTGTATACGGTTCGCTTGAGAGGTGTGAACGCGGCCAAAAGAAATAAGATTGTGGACAAGTTGTGGAACAAGAACATCGAAGCTGGCGTCTACTATTCCTCCCCCGTACACTCTACACCGCTTTATCGGGATTCGAACATCGCTCGGAGGGGGCGATTGCCTGAGACTGAGAAGGCGTCGAGGCAGGTTTTTTCGCTCCCTGTTCATCCAAGGTTGGGAGAGACCGAGATAGAGTACGTGGCTGAGACGCTGCGGAAGACGATTGCTTAGCTACTAGCTAAGTCCTAGATTATCCCCTTGGAGTGCAGAACTTCTTTGATTCCTGGCTTAGTTTGTTCTTTCAGTTCGTAGCCTACTCTAACGGTGGGCTTGGGGAACTTGATTATCCGCCTGATGTCCGCGGGTGTCGCTATCATGATGGTATCGCAATCCGCGTTGGCTATTGTCGCTTCCATGTCCCGTATCTGCTTGTTCCCATACCCGACTGTTGGAAGAACCTCGGTGACGTGAGTGTATTTCTTGAAAATGTCCTTCACGATTCCGACGGCATACTTGCGGGGATCCACGATTTCCTTGGCGTGGAAGGATTTCGCGGCAACGTACCCAACTCCATAGGCCATGTCGCCGTGGGTGACCGTCGGGCCATCTTCTATGATCAGGACTCGCTTTCCGCTAACTAGCTCAGGCTTGTCTACTGTGACTTCTGACGCCGCCTTGATGACGATAGCCGTTGGATTCAATGCTTTCAAATTTGATTCCACCAGCTGTACTTTTTGCGGTTCTGCAACATTGACCTTATTTATGATTCCGACATTGGCAAGCCTGACGTTGACTTCACTCGGATAGTGCGTCAGCTCGTCTCCAGCGCGTAATGGATCTAGGACTGCAAAGTGGACGTTTGGCTGAATGAAGGGTATGTCGTTGTTTCCACCGTCCCAGAGTATTATGTCAGCTTCCTTCTCTGCAGATCGTAGAATCTGTTCGTAATCTATGCCCGCGTAGACTACGAACCCGTGTTCAATATGAGGCTCGTATTCTTCCCTCTCTTCGATAGAGCAATCCGCCTTGTCCAGGTCTTCGAATGAAGCGAACCTCTGAACTCCTTCCTTAGTGAGGTCGCCGTAGGGCATAGGGTGTCGAATTACCACAACTCTCTTGCCAGCATCTCGAAGAGTTAGAGAAATCTTTCTCGATACGGTACTCTTGCCAGCTCCGGTCCGCACTGCCCCAACCGAGACCACTGGCAATCTTGAGCGAAGCATGGTGGTCCTTGGGCCGAGCAACTGGAAATCCGCTCCTGCGGCCAGTGCAGAGGATCCAATGTGCATCACATCTCCGTAGGACAGGTCGCTATAGGATAGTATCGCTAGGTCGGCTTTCAGTTCTTTGATTAGACGGGGAAGTTCTTTCTCCGCGAATATGGGAATTCCTTTCGGGTATCTCGGCCCAGCAAGTTCGGGCGGGTAGGTTCTCCCTTCTATTCCCGGGATCTGGGCTGCTGTGAATGCGATTACTTCATGATCGGCCGAGTTCCGAAAGACCATGTTGAAGTTATGGAAATCCCTGCCCGCTGCTCCAACTATGATCACTCGTTTCATGTGAACCCGCTTCGTCGGCGGTCCGCCTTGGGCGAGCTATATAACTTGGTTCACCACGGAGTTTAGAGTCTTGTCTCACGGACCTGCATCTGACGTTTCCCGTCCCAAAGTCTCGTTCTCGATAGAGGGACTAGGGGAGGCTCAAGGAGAGTTCTTTAGGTTCGCCGCCCCTAGAACATCTGACGCTCTCTTACGCAATCTTCCCGTAAATGGCAGGGCCGTAAGATATGGGGAAGAGATCTATTTCCAAGTCACAGTGAAAGCTCCAGGCGAGAAGCCACGCAGCAATATGGAAGTGGGATCAATAGGTTACTGGCCGCAGGGCGACGCAATTTGCGTCTTCTACGGTCCAACTAGGCCTTACAGTCCGGTGAATCTCTTAGGCCGAATAACCCGTGGGCTTGAGCTGTTCAAGCAGGTGAAGGAAGGTACGGTAATAACAATAAGAAAAAGTTAGGCGGCGGCAGGCTGGTAGATTCTGATTCTAGCGTTCCCGCCAACCAGCCTTACAAGCCTCTTCTTCTCGAGGTCTTCCAGCAGATCCTTGGCAATGCTAAGCCTGAGGTTAAACTGCGACGCTATAGAGAATGGTGTGATCGCTCCCATTCTCTGGACCTCAGCAAGAAATTTGGGGTCAGAGATGTCGGGGCTCTGCAATCCTCTCGGCCTCTTCTCAACAACTGTCTTCGCCTTTCCCTTTTTCGAACCAGAGGGTTCATCTTTCTTGTCCGTCTGATCTTGGGTCCTTTCCATCTGTGCCATGCTTTTCTTCTTGGCGCCGCCCATGATTCGTCAACGCTTCCCTTATGGTTTGCTGGATAAATAGGTTACCGAAAACTGGGGAAACCCTTATTCGCTTTCTGGCCCTGCGATGCCTTGCGTTGCTTTGAGGCTTGTAACCGTTAAGCTTCCTGAGAAGCTCATTGACGATGTTGACCAGTTGGTAAAGGCTGGAATCTATCACAGCAGAAGCGATGCCATTAGGGCGGCGGTCCGTGATCTCTTGCGACGTGAGTTATGGCAACCAGGTCAGGCCTAATCGTCTAGGATGACAGACGCTTTTGCTAGTTCGTCTGCTGCTTTTCGGGGGTTTTGAGCTTTTGTGATTGATCTTCCAATTATGAAGTAGTCTGTCCCTGCCTTCAGAGACCAGGCTATTTCTCCTCCTTGGGTTCCAATTCCGGGTGAGAAGATCGGCACGCTCGTGCCTAGTATTTTTTTGACGCTTCGAATTATGCTGGGCCTGGTTGCGCCTACTACTGCGCCATCAGCTTTCCATTTGACTGCCTTCTCCGCGAAGATCTCGAACTCGTTTCTGGCCTTTCTGGATCTAGGATTTGACAAGACTTGTTGTCCATATCCTTCAGAGGCTCCCGGGTGGCTCATGTAAACGAGCGCTAAGAGCCCCATTCCATGTTCGTGAGCCAGCTTGAACGTGGTTTCGAGGCCGCCCTTCCATCCGGCGAACGGATTTACTGTGATGGCGTCGAATCCAAGATTGAGATAAGCTCGGGTGATTGCCGCGTTTGTCTCGTCGATATCATTGAGTTTATCGTCTATTATCGTCGTAAACCCGTGACCATGTATTTTCTTCAGCAGTTGGCTGATTCTCTCGGGGCCAATTCTCAGAATTGTTTGGCGCCCGAGCTTCACCGCACAAATTGAGTGGCGGGTTTGTTCGAAGAGATCGATTGCTTGGTGAGTCAGTTCCCTGGGTCCGCCATCGTTGACATCGATGGCGAGAATTATTCGGCTCTTGTTGGATCGTGAAGAGCGGAGAATTCGTTCTTTGAAGGGTTTCCTGCGGTTCTGCCTCAATTCGGCTTTGGACCCTTCGGCATCCAGCCTAGCTCTTGGTTAAGGTTTTCCAGTGGTACTCGTTTTGGTGGCGCTTTGAATCCGTAAGATGACACGGCATTCAGTGCTCCGCTTTGGTCTTTTTCAGCTGCGAGCTTTACCATTCGTATTACATCTGTTAGGATGCCTGCGCATGCAGGTCCATCTTCGAGGGAGATGCGCATATCGAGGGTGAAGTCTGTTCCTGCAAAGTATTCCCCTTTGATCCAAAAGTAGCTTGTCCGGCGGTTCTCCATGAAATCCACGAAATCGGACGACCCTGCGACTATTGGAAACTTGTAAGGTACGGCGGCGGCGACAGCCGCGGTCTTTATCCCCCGCTTGATCTCGTACCTCTTCTTGTCGAGGGCCAGTTGAGATTCGGTTCCACCTCCGATGTCGAGTTGGTAGGTTTCTCCAATCTGGGTGCCCCTGTCGACGAGCAAGGATAGGAGGTTCTTGTGGAGGATGGTTGAGCCAATTTGGTCCATAATGTCATCGCCGACAACTAGGGTCCCTTTTTTCTTGTACTTGGCTGGCCACACCTTGCTCGAAGCTATCTTTGCGGGCGTAGCATTGATGAAAGCGCTGCCCGATTGCAAAGCCGCTTGGGCATACATCTCGCTGGCCTTTGACGCGCCTGTCGGAGTGAGGTTGACCAACACATCGGTCTTGGCGTTCTCTAGAACCTTGGTAATGTTGGAAGGTTTCGCATTGCTTGTCTGTATCTTGTCCCCTGCGATAGGCGATATCCCGTCCAATGGCTGGGCCATCTCGACCTTGACCCCTAGGGGACGGACTTGGACAATTTTTCTCGTGTTGTTCGGTTCTGCGTAGACTGCTTCCGACAGGTCTTTCCCCACTTTTCTCTCGTCAATGTCAAAGGCAGCGACGAACTTGATATCGGATACCTTGAAAGGTCCAACTTTCTCGTTCATCAATCCGACTTCCTTTTGGGCAGTGCGGTAGAATTCTGTTCCTTGGACAAGGCTTGAGGCGCAGTTTCCGATTCCGGCGATGGCGACCCTGATTTCTCTTGGCAAGATGATTACCAGTGGTGCTGGAGAGAATGCTTACTGCTGAAAAGTCTTTGGCCCAAGTCTATTTTGGAAAGAGTGGAAAGTCGATGACATCAATGACCTTTGTGTAGAAGTACTTGGCATCGGTGGCGGCGTTCGTGAATTCCAATCTCTCTCCGTGTGGCTTTGCTGCCAGATATTTGAGAAACGGTCCTGGAGGTGGAGTCGTGGTCGCAGTGTAGAAGAAGACTGGAAGGGCGTCCGAGTCATAATAGTGTTCGAATGGTATACAATTGCCCAGTATGTGCTTGTCTCCTCTAAGGAAGTGCCAGAGAGGAAATACGTTGCCGTCTCGCATCGAGAGAGTGAGCAGAACCCTTGCCAAAGACTTCGTATCTTGAAGCTCGGTTAGAATAGGATCGGGGGCATCTGGAAAATCGCCCTCTATGCTCTTTACGAAAGCATCCGGGATGCTTTTCACATCGATTACTGAGGCGTACTTGAACCGAGTATCGTCGGCTTCATCCGAGAACTGCCATTCCTCTCCTTTGGGGGAGTCGCTCTTGTATGCGAGGAATGGTTTGCTCCTGTCAAAGTCAGCCTCAGTGTATGCTAGGATTGGAATGTCTCCATCCCAGTACATGTAGGCTGTAAATAATGCCAGAATGTTGCTTGACTTGTGTTTGAAGCTCCAAATCATTTGGGATCCTTCGGTTAGGCCCAATGCGAGCCGGGCGAAATTCTGAATATCCCGCACGTGGACGGGCATTGGGGGCTTGATGGTCTCCATTGTCAACTCTGAAAACGTCTTCCTATGCAGCTTTTTGGCATCATTAAGACTTAGGGGCGTGAGGCCTCTTCTGCTTCTACCTGAAGAGATCCATTTCTTCAGGTCTGAGAAGGTCCTTGCCCGTGCCTTTGCCTCGTCTTGTATTGTATCCCCTTACTAGAGCGGCCGGGACTTTGTCGGCTTTGTTCATTACTAGTTCTCCGGCGGACGCCAGTTCATCTGCGACCGCGATCTCGGTCACATGGAGAGTGTGCCTGTACATGTCCCTGGTTCCTTTGTAGTCGTGGATTGGCTTCATTCCTGAGACCCCTATGGCAAAGTTGACCTGGCCCATTCTCCACGCTCGGCCGAAAGTGTCTGTGATGATTACCGGTATTGCTTTTCCCGTGAGTTTTCGGATTGTCTTGCCGATGCGGTTTGCGGAAGCGTCAGGATCTAGCGGTAAGAGTGTAACTGTATCTTTCCCTTTTGCTACGTTCGACGCGTCAACACCAGCGTTCGCACAGATGAACCCGTGCCTCGTTTCGGTGATCAGGTGTCCAGCCTTCATCCTAATGATCTTCCGGGTTTCTCGAAGGATTACTTCGACTTGACGCGGGTCCTTGCCTGCTTCCTTAGCAACGAAAGATGCAAAACGTGAGGGGGTTACCTTGGAGAGGTTCACGATTCGGCCTTCTGCTTTCGAGACAACTTTCTGGGAAACGACTGTAACATCACCTTCTTGAAATTCCTCTCCTTGGTCTTTCAGCCTGGCGACAATGATCTCGCCTAGATTGTCGCCATACTCGATATCTGGAATCCCTTTCACGGGAATTATGCTGAGCAAAACGCTGCTAAGCTCCGAAGAAAGACGTCAGCTTCTTCGCACCCGTGAGTTCTTCGTAGTCTAGGCCCACTGCGTCTAGAACCTGTTCGAATGTTGATCGGATGTATTCGTTATATTTTTCCACGTCAATCTCCCTAATGCTCGCCAGTTGAACGGGCTTGACCCCCTTCCCGGTTGTGACCTTGACGAAGCTGACCAGGTCGCCAGCTCTGACGTCGCCTCCCTTGTTGCTCAATTGTTGCGCGGCCTTGACGTGTTGCGGTGTCGTTTTCGTGTAGCCGGAGACGGATTTTCCGATCATCATGTTGAACGCCAAGTCATCTAGGGAATATTTTCGGTTTCGCAGCTTGCTGTACGAATCTTGCACAAGATCCTTGATCTTGACTCTCGCAACGTCGAAATCGGTTGGCGTTTTGACCTGACCAAGAATATCCACCAGCTGGTTGAAAGTGTTCTTGAGGAACTCGGGAATGTGTCTCTTCTTACCAGTAAGTCCCCTGATGTCGACTTTGTTGTCCGGGTGAACTCCGAGGTAGTTTTTCTTTCTAATGCTGAGAGCAACGTATCGATAGTTCTTGTCAACTTCGAGCTCCATTCCGAGTTCCTTTTTGGACCATCGAATTAGCTCGTCGAGTTTCTCCCTAGCTGGGGTGCCGAGGAAAAGTGAGTCAGTGTCCCCGTAGAACACTTCAATTCCCAGCCGCTTTGCTTCCTGAATCGTGTTGGTTATCGCATATCTTCCAACGGCCGCCGTTGACTCCGCGAGGGGAGGACAGTAGAGCGAGAATCTGTCTGAGCCGAAGACTCCGTAGCTCGCGTTCAGCACTACTTTGAGCGCGTTCTGTACGACCTGGTACCAAGTGAGCTTCTCCGGCGAGAGTCCTTTGTCCTTTGCTCGGGGTTTGTACCAGTGTATTCTGAGATCCCGGAGAGACCCTACTAGTTGGCTTTCCATTGCCTTTCTGTGTCGACAGACCCAATGATCCGTGTCAGGGATCTTGTTAGTTCGACAGTCAGCATGCCCGCAAAGAATCGTCTCGTAGCCCAAGTTCCACGTCTTGATTATGGAGGGGTATAGAGATGCGAAGTCAAGCACGGCAACATCGAAGTGGACCCCTGGGACAGGATCAACAACCATTCCGCCTTTGTACTTTTTTCCCTTGATGATCGCGGTCGTGCTAGTTGATCCTTTCTTTGCAGTGATCTCTTCCGACCGGGGAATGAGGAAACCTCGAGAACGATGTTCGCGGAACATCATACTTCTGATCCAGCCTGAGACGCCCTGGCGGGTCATGTCTTCCATGGGGAGGAAGCTTATTCGAGAGAGTGCAGTGATCAGTTTCATTACCACCTCCCCATCGAATGTTGTCAGGTTCATTGTCAGTTCTGCGTCTTGGTAACAATATGCCGCGAGTTCTGTTGGGCTTAGTCTTGATACTGACTCAGAAATATCCAGCTTGCCAGTTTCGAGAAGCGCTTCGGAAACCGCGTCTAAGGTAACCTCTCTGTATTTGTTGCTAAAAGCGTAGACTTGGATGGATCTGTTGAAGAAGAACTTGTAGAGATCGAGGTGTATTCCGTATTTGACCGTGGCCGATTCTCTTCCTAGCTCTATAGGTATCTGGTCTCTGTAGAAGCCGAGGTGGTTTAGCGCTCGATGGAACAAGTATCGGAGGTCGAAGTCGTCTCCGTTGAAGGTTAGGACGAACGGGTAGTCGTTCAGAGTGGTGAATATTGCTGACACGAGTTCCGGTTCAGAATCGTACACCTCGACTTCTATGCCGGGAAGCTCGACTGTTTCTGTGCCGGGCTGCTTGAGGAGGAGCACCCTTTTTGTGTCGTCTGACCCGCATAGGCTTGCGCAGGTGACCTTGTACTCTGCAGCAGTTGGGTCGGGGACTCTTGTTTCTATCGGGGAATAGACTTCGATGTCGAGTGCCACGCGTCTGTAGTTTGGAACTGGGTATTCGAGAAGGCGTAGCCATCTTTCCATTAGTTTACGGTACTCTTCGTCCTTCTCTTCGATTGCTTCTTTGACGGCGGGAACTTGGGCTGAGGTCCCTGGTTTTAGGTCGCCTTGTTGGATGGTGTAAGACATTCCGGGCTCAAGATGTCTGTCGTAGATGTAGTTCTCGACGTATCGGATGTCAGCTTCCCAAGCGGTAATTATGTCTCTGATGCATCCGCTGGGTCGTCCACCTATGGAAAGCGGATCTCTCGCCAGCACGATAGTCACAGGGATATCCTTGCCCTCGAGAGCGTCGAAACGTCTTGCAGGCTCGAGTCCTAACAGTCCTGGATGATTCATCAGTTCCTTGTTTTTCCTGAGATTTTCGGGAGAGTCTTTGGACAGGCAGTAGGGCGTATGGCCTGTGTTGTCGTACCAGAATTGTATCCTCTCCGTTTGAGGATCATAGAGTTTGAGGTATACTGCTCTTCTCTCGCCATCGTATCCAGCTCCAGCAAAATAAGACTGAGCCATCTCCCTTGGTGTCTCATGCTTGAACCCGAGTTGCGGCTTCGCCAGAGCCTTGGGTTTAGGGGTCTCCGGCTGAGACTTTGTTAGGTAGTGGTCAAGGCTGGACATCATATGGGGCCAAGAGCGGGAAGAGCTTATCGGTAAAAAGGTTCCTTGTTAGGAGACAAGAAATGTTCGACTCGAAACTCGTAGACAGGTTGCGACTGGCTCGCGAGGCCCTGCTTCTTGTGTCAAAGGGATGGAGTGAGAGATCTGCGGTCTCAAGAATCGCGTTATCTGATCCTCAATTACAAAGCGAGAAATCTTCAGCCCGTGCACTAGTCATTGAGGTAGTTTCGAGACTCGACTTGCTGGACAGAGCCATCCAGACAACATTTCCAGACTCCAAAATAGACAGAAAGAGCCTCGCTCTCTTTCACCTCGCGGCCCAACTAGTGCTCTCAGAGAATACTTACGCAAAAGCCGATCTTGTTCGGGCCTTGAGAAGAATATCACCTGAATTCGAAAGGCCGAGACTCGAACAGCTACTTGGATCCCTGATAGCAAACACGGCTGCCGACACTTCGAAAAACATGAACGAGACGGAGCGCGAAGGCATTCGCACACATAATCCGCCATGGTGGGTATCGTATTGCTTCTACCATTTTGGGAGAGAAACAGGTCTCAAGATCCTCTCCTCACAGACGCGTCCTCGATACATTCGCGTCAATCCTTTGAGAAATCGTGGACGAACTAGCCTTCCCGTCGAATTGAGAAGATACTCAGGTCAACTCATCGAGGCTGATTCCGGCACTTACCTACTAACCGGGTCACCCTCAGTCCTTGCGAAGTATTTCGAATTGGGTCTGTTCCAAGTACAAGACTTAGCCTCCTACCTAGCCATCAAGGCCGCATCCCCAACTCCTGGGGAGAACGTCCTGGATCTCTGCGCGGCGCCCGGTGGCAAGACAGCGACTCTGGCCCAGTTGATGAAGAATCAGGGAAGAATCATTTCGATCGACTATTCCAAGAATAGGATGGTGTCGTGGAGTAGTGAAACGGAAAGGCTCGGAGTAAAGATCGCCTCTTCTCTAATCGGAGACGCTTCGAATCTAGGCCTCAACGCGCAATTTGACCTCGTGATCGTCGACCCACCTTGCACGGGAACAGGGATTCTAGATCGAAACCCACGGATGAAATGGCACCTTTCTCCAAAACTCGTTCAAAAGTTCGCACTCCTTCAATCTAGCATGCTCCAAGAGTCCTCAAGGTACACACGTCCAGGAGGCCGCATTCTGTACTGCACTTGCAGTCTGACGCTCGAAGAGAATGAACTCGTGCTCTCAAGATTTCTGACAGAGCACCCTGACTTCGAGACTCGTCCAATTTTGGAGGATCATGGTTCGGTGGGCCTTCGAGGCCAAACCAATTGTCGACGGTTCTATCCCCACAGAGACAGGACCGCGGGCTATTTCATTGCAAGACTCGAACGTAGCACTCAAGTGTAAGAATGAGGGGACGATTAGTCTCCCGATCGAATCGAGTAGAGTTTATCGAGACTACGCTCTAGGATCCGTAGAGCCGGCTTCGGCCGACGAGGTCTGTAATTATCGGCATCAGGTCAAGTCCGCGAATTCTTCCTAGGTTTCCGCGGGCGGCTGAGGCCTCGCTTAGCTTGAGAACTCGGCTTGCAGGGACGTCTGGACCACCTATTATCACCGGGACCGGGTCGCCAGTGTGAGCTCCATATCCCACAGGTGTAGCGTGGTCAGCTGTGAGCGCCACATAGTTGAGCCCAATATCGACTTCGTCAATTATGTGACCTACGAGTGTATCCACTTCCTCTAACGTTCTGACTTTGCCTTTGAAATCGCCATCATGGCCGGAGATGTCTGGCGCCTTTACATGCACGAGGACGAAGTTCTTGTCCCTGCTTCCTTCGATGACCGCCTTTGCTTTTGCTTCGTAGTCCGTCTTGATTCCGCCAGTTGCACCCTTGACATCCATGACTTCCATGCCTGCGGCCATCGCTATGCCTTGTACCATTGGGGTTCCTGAAATGCAGCATCCTCGGAGGTCGAACATCGATTTGAAACTTGGAAGATTCGGAACTATTCCCGCTCCCCTTGTAAGGACAATATTGGCTGCTTTTTCACCATCATTCGCTCGTTCCTGGTTCAGGGGATGTTCCCGCAATACTTCGTGTGATCTTTTGACGAATTCATTAACTGCTGCAGATGTTCGCTTCGCTTCCTCGCTTCCATCAAGTGCTTTTGAAATCGCGATCTTCGCACCTTCCTCTTTCGGGTCTACGTCTGAGACCATTCTCGACAGCCTTTCACCGCGTAATACCAAGACCGCTCTGTGATCAACTGTGGCCTTGAAAATCGTCTTGATGCCGGGTACGCCATCAATCTTGATCGCATCAACCACCTTGGCAAGTTTTGAGGTTCCCTTCCTGATTCGTCCGGCGCGCCTGTCTTCGACGCGGAAATCATCATCAACGGTGGCGAAGTTGCATCGAAATGCGACATCTCCTGGGCGGAGCTCAATTCCAGCGCCCATCGCCTCTAGGGCGCCTCTTCCTGTGTAGTACTTGGCTGGGTCGTATCCAAGGAGGGCTAGATTTGCAACGTCGCTTCCCGCGCGTATACCCGGAGATATGGGGTCAAGTTGACCGACAAGACCTCCCTTGGCCAGTCGGTCCATGTTCGGAGTGTTAGCGAATTCTAGAGGTGTCTTGTAATCATGATCGATCAGGGGTCTGTCGGCCATTCCGTCGACGATTAGCAATACTGCTCTTTTGTCTGCCAACGATGGGACTTCCTGCGGACCATTTTACTGTAATACAGTTAAAACAGTTTGCCTTAGGTGCGATTGCTAGCAAGTTTGATGTGGACTCACATCTATAGGCAGATGTTGCCGAATCCAGCGCGAATCCATAGTAATGCCAGGTTCGGTATCATGAAAATGGAGAGGTAAGATCCTGGAGCAGTGCATTGTCTGCGGAATGAAAATTGTAGATACTATTACAGGGCTTTGTGCCAACCACGCGGAGGTTTACCGCAGGGTCAAAGATACATATTCGTTGTGGTTCGCCGCCTATGGCAACCTGACGACCAGAGATTTCCTCAAGCGACTAATTGCACTGCCTGAAACTGGCCAGCTGGCTAGAGAGATGGCCGAGTTCCTGGTCCGCAACCCGGAGAGGTGGAAATAGATCAAGACCCTCATCGTTTGTGAGAAGCCCGACGCGGCTCAACGAGTCGCAAGCGCCCTTGACGAAGAGAATCTCCCACGGAAACTATGGTCTCAGGGCGTTCCCTATTTCGAGTGCCACACGAAAAAAGGACCTGTCATCGTCTGCTCAGCCCTTGGCCATCTATATGGAGTCGACTCCAAAGGACGATCAAGTAGACGGTCCTACCCTATCTGGGACTACCATTGGGCACCAAAACATCTAGTTGACCGCGCGTCCGCGAGATTAGCTCGATGGGTCCGTGTCATCGGATCCATCGCAAAAGGCACAGATCGCTACATCAACGCATGCGTATCACCCGACACTGGAATCCTAACGAACGAGGGCAATGTCCCAATTGCTGAACTAGAGGGGACATGGTCCGAACGAAGAGTTGTAACTCTCTCCGAAGCGTCAGCAACGACTACTGAACACCAAGTAGTTCGGTATCACCGGCTTGAACCGAGACTCCACGGAATTTCATGCTTCGAACTGAAGACTCTCTCTGGGAGGAGGATCAGGGCGACGGCGGACCACAAATTTTGGTCACGATGGGGGTGGTTAAGACTTGAAAACCTGAGACCGGGTGATCAGGTTGCTGTGTATTCAGCGCCACGATTGGACTCGCTGCATGCCAAGCACGAGGCTCTCGTTACAATTGAGGAATTGTGGTCGACACTCAATTCCTTCAGGTCCAAGCAAAGTAGGCATCCTCATAGCAAGTATCGCTACGATCCTGGTGAATACCAGGAGGTTTGCAATCTCAGAAGAGAGAAGCTAACTTATCCGGAGATAGCCACTCGAACGGGGCTGTCTCTTAGAACAGTGAGACGCTGGCTTGGAGAAGGCAAGCAACCTTTTACGGTCACTAACCCTGCGATCGAGAAACTCCGAGATATAGGACTCGCCCCTTTGTTCATGGACGACGAAAGGATACTGCCTCTCGCGCGGTTGCTTGGAGCAACTTTTGCGGACGGCTGTCTTTCGCAGTCCTCGGATCGGTGGTATTCGGTATGTTTCATTGTTTCGTGCGAGAGATCAGGGGGTGCAGATGAAGTCGCTAGAGATCTTGAGAAACTTGGTTTCCGTTGTTCGCGACATACGGTTACAAGAACAGGTCGAATTAACGGAAGGTCATTCGTACAGGAGACTGAACAAGTAAGATGTTCATCCCTCGCACTGTGGTTGCTACTCAAGACTCTCGGTGCTCCATCTGGCTCAAAAACCGACATGGCATTTCAGATCCCAGCATGGATAATACAAGCTCCGAAAAGAGTACAGTACGAGTTTCTCTCTACCTACCTCGGAGGAGATATGTCTGTGACGAGAAGTAGTCGAGCGCACCCGAGGTCCTTCAATGCCTGCGAGGTGAGTTTCAACAAAAGGGAGGATTTGGCAGACAATGGGAGGACACTGGCGGTTCAGATAGCGTTGATTCTGACAGGGTTTGGAGTACGAACTACTCGTATCCAGGTATCCCCCTCAAGAGTGCAAAGGCTGGATGGTCGGAAGAGCGTCACCGTAAGAATCGCTTTTTCGAACAGCAATGCGAGCATGGAGAACCTACTCCGTAAGGTGCCGGTCCAATATTGTCCGAGGAAGAGGATTCGAGGGGACCTAGTTGCCCAGTACACGGCGCTGAAGATGCGATTGGGCTCCAGGCGAACTATCCCATTTCATGATTGGGCAGATTCGGCGAAGGAAGGACTCGATAATACTCTGCTCCAATGGGATCGTGTCGAAAGATTAGTTTCTGTAGACTGCGATGATGTTCGCGATCTAACAGTTGATTCTGCCCACACGTATGTTGCCAATGAATTCTTGACACATAATTGCGATTATGACATTGAAGGGTCTGTCATCGGCAACACGATTCTGCAATACGCCTGTAACCGTGCCCACACCAAGGCGCTTAGAATGAAATTCAGTACGATGACCGAGAAAGAACTCCGATTCGGTTTCCAAAAGCTAGATTCGAAGCCAGAAATTCCCTTAGTAGATGCTGGAAAGTGTCGACATGAGCTTGATTGGCTTTACGGCATTAATCTCTCGCGGTTGCTAACCGAATCCGCATTAAGACAGGGGAGAGGTTATGCGACTCTCAGTACCGGGAGAGTGCAAGGCCCAACTCTCGGTTTCGTCGTAGAACGAGAGGAGGAGATATCGTATTTTGTTCCGTCTCCATTTTGGACAATAGATGCGACAATCGCTCACAACGGCAAAACCCACAGTTTGGAATACGAAATAGACAAGATCGCTTCTCAAGCTGAAGCCAAGGGCATTTGCGACGAGTGTAGAGGTGCTCTACTCGATGTAAAAGCGGTAGAATCTCGCGAGATTCATCAGTATTCTCCTCACCCGTTTGACTTGTCAAGCCTTCAGTCCGAGGCCTATCGACACTTTGGCTACTCTCCCGCGAGAACCCTTGCCTTCGCTGAGAGATTGTACCTCGACGCGCTCATCTCATACCCAAGGACGTCTAGCCAGAAACTCCCCCCCGATATTGGGTACCGAGAAATCTTGAGTGGAATCGCATCCTACGCAGAATATCGACCTTTGGTCGCCACCCTCATGACTCGCGGTGATCTTCGTCCGAACAATGGTCCCAAAGATGATCCCGCTCATCCTGCAATCTTCCCCACAGGCGAATCTCCCAAACGACCCTTGTCGGGCGGAGAAGCCAAATTATACGATCTCATTTCGCGACGCTTCATGGCGACGTTTGCTGACGCCAGCCTCAAGACGAGTTCCCGAATAATTCTCAACCACAACAATCACAGATTCCTTCTCTCAGGTTCCAACTTCGTTACACTGGGTTGGTTCGAGTTCTACCGTCCGTACGCATTCGATGATTCAAGACCGCTACCTGACTTGAGAGTTGGCGACAAAGCAACGGTTCAGGACATCAAATCTGTCGAGAGGTTCACACAACCGCCTCACCGTTACAACCCTAGTAGTCTGCTAAAGAAAATGGAAGATGCCAACATCGGTACAAAGGCTACCAGGGCAGGCATAATCGACCTTCTCTATGCGCGAGGATATGTTAGGGAAGAACGGATGAGGGCGAGCGAACTCGCTGACAAAGTGACTGATACACTTTCAACGTACTGCCCCTTGATTATCGACCCGTCCTTCACGGCGAATCTGGAGAACTTAATGGAAGAAATCCAGAATGGAACCGCGTCCAGACGTGGCGTCTTAGTGGAAGGGCTGGAGCATCTTCGACCAATAATGCTCTCGCTGGCAGAAAACGAACAGGAGATCGGTTCACAACTCTCAGATGTCATAGTCGCACAGAAAGTAGCGGACGTTACCTTTGACACTCCCTGCCCGAAATGCGGGCTGAAACTTGCTGTCGTTCGCAATCGTGGAACTGGCAAGCGATTCATCGGGTGCAACGGCAAATGGCAAGTTGGATGCAATTTTACTCTCCCATTGCCTCAATTCGGCAATCTCACCCTCCTGACCCGCCATTGCAATGGCTGTGGATTTCAAATGGTCCAAGCCCGATCAAGAGGGCGCCGGCCGCTAGTGTCTTGTCCACGTTGCTATGCGACGAAAGCCGGAGGAACGAAACTAGGCTTTAGCATGAATAGAATTCCGTCAGAGACATTGAGGGAATTTCCGTCGGCTACTTGAAGCTCCGCCTCTTGTCTAGAACGAGAAGGAAGGTCAATGATGCGAAGAACATCAAAATCACAAGCGACACGATGTAGGCAAGCGCGGCGCTGCTTGAGGCTACGCCTGGGTATTGGAGGGCGGTCATCAAAGCGAATGCAGGGGCTACTATCTGAAGAGGAAAGAGAGCGAGCCCGACCCATAGACCCCATCTCGTCACACGCATTATTCCTAAAGAGCCGATAATCGACAATGCTCCGATAATATACAATGGGTAAAGTGTCGTGTCCTGTACTACTAGGGGATAGATGAGATAGTACGCGCCAGAGGCGGCGTAGAAGAACGACGAGAAAGAGAGACCAACCGGGCGTACAGTTCCAGCGGAAATCGCCTCGTCCTTTGACTCTTGCTTGGCTTCTTGCTTAGGCATCGTAGTGTTCGAACGCCGGGTCAGCATCTTCCCCAATAAGCTTTACAACAGCTGCTCCTAGCGCTGTCGAGAGATTTGAGCCGAGCGAAGCTATACCTGTCAACCAGGGTCCCATTCACCGGGATATCGTCGACCTATGACAAGTCCCACTTCGTTTTTTTCGGTGTTCCCTATGACAAGACTAGCACCTACAAGGCTGGATCAAGGTTTGCGCCCGGAGCTATCCGAGATGTCTCCGCTAACATGGAACTCTACAGTGTTCGGTCAGAAGTGGATCTAGAGAAAGTCGCAGTTCATGACTGGGGAGATGTTGATGTCGTGGAGGACCTTGTCGAAACTCTCGCTAGAGTCAAGACTGTCTGTTCTGAGCTGTTGGAAGCAAAGAAGATTCCTGTCATGGCTGGAGGAGAGCACTCCATAACAAAGGCAGCGGCGGATGCTCTGCCCAAAGACACAGGGCTATTGAGCTTTGATGCTCATCTTGACCTTCGGGACGAGTTTCTGGGAGAGAAACTGTCTCACGCTACGTTCATGCGGAGAGTGTCCGAGCTGCTTGGCCCGGATCACATCATGGAAATCGGAATACGCGCTTTCTCCAAGCCCGAGTTGGATTTCACAAGAAAATCCGGAGTTACGATGATTACTCCACAAGACTTGAGGAAGACAGGAATTCCGAAAACAGTTCAGAGAATCAGAGGATTCCTGTCCCAATTTTCGCACAGCTATGTGACGGTGGATATCGACGTTCTGGATCCGGCGTTTGCTCCGGGCGTTGGAAATCCTGAGCCGGATGGGCTTTCGACAGACGAGCTTCTTACACTCGTTGATGCTTCAATGAGTAGGAACACTGTTGGGTTGGATCTTGTCGAAGTGTCTCCACAGTTGGATTCGGGCCAAACGGCCGCGGTCGGTGTAAAGGTCATATTCGAGGCTATCGCTGCCCTGTCACGGCGGAGCAATAAGACGTGAAACTGGACAACTACATCACAGCGGCCACCGCTCGAGTCAAAAGCGACAAGAACGTACCAAGAGCCAAGTTTGAAAAGCTCAAGGCCGTCGCCGAGAAAAAACTCTTAGACACAAAAGCGGCAAGTTCAAAGGCCGACCTCAACGGCGTTACAGTCGAGTTCCACGGAAACAGCAAACATCAGATTGACTTTTGGAAACTAAACTGGAAGAAAGCTCCTGATTCCTCCCACGCCGACGCGAAGATCTATTCAGCATACGGGGTTGAGGGACACGAGCCTGCCGCCTACTACTGCCCGGACACGCACGAATCAGTCTTCTTCAACACGGAATACTACGGACAGTGCAAGAGCTGGGCCCTGGGTATGGCTGCCGCGATCATGGAGGAGAAACGGAATACCCACTCGATACACGGGGCTTGCGTCGACGTCTCGGGCAGAGGAGTCATAATCGTTGCTCCAACAGGTACTGGCAAGACGACTCAAGCCTTCAAACTGATGGAGCTTCCAGGAGGAAGAATCGTTGGAGACGACTGGGTCTACATAGACCACAATGAAGGAGAACAACTCAGCCACCTGATTGGGAGGCAACCTGAGAAGAGTCTCTACATGAGAACAGAGACTCAGATGAGCAAGACGTGGCTTCGAAAGATCTTCGACGAGAGCAAATGCGAGAACGTCACCGCAAAGAAAGAGAATTGCGAGTTCACACAGGGTCCAACAGGTTGCAAACTAACAAACGGCAAATGCGTGTTCGATGAAGGGCTGCATTGGTGCTACTACGCTTTCGGAAACAGCAGAGCTTTGGTCCCTCGAGAAAAAGTGTTCGGGGCGGGGAAGGTTACCGATCAGGCGAAAATCAGGCTCTTGGTTCTATTACGAAGAGACGATAAGAGTCCTCCAGAAGTCCATTTGGACGCTGACGAGGCGATAAAGATACTCATGAAGGGAGAGTACATGGTACGCCCTGGTGCCGGGCCGAAAGAGATGTGGGGGAAACTTGCCAGCGAACCTTGGTACAACCCCTACTTGCTTCTCTTAGACCATGCTCGCCAAGAACAATTCTTCCGGCGAATGATTTCCAAGTTCCACGTCAAATGTTTGCTCCTAAACACAGGCGTCGACAACATAGAAGGAACTCACAAACGAATTATTTCTATGCTCGAGAGCACCTAGGATCGAATTCGTACTCAAAAACGTTAAGACACCCTCGGGGAAGTCGTAGCATATGCTTCCGAAACGTTCAGGTGCAATCGCAAAGAAACGAAAAAGGTACTACTACTATGCTGGAAAAGAGGCCAAAGCAAAGAAAGTTGTAAAGAAAAAGCCAAAGCCAAAGAAGCCTGCGAAAAAGTTAGCGCGAAAACCAAGAAAGCAATAGCCCCTTCAGCTCAAGGCGAAACCTGGAAGAAAGCGAGAGTCAGTCACAAGGTCCATAGAACGGACGCCGAACCTATCCAACGGTGCAACAAGGCGATTTACTAACCCGTTGAGGGAATGCGGCAGTCTAATCAGTCTCATGGCTCCGCCCGCGACCCACTCGTCCATCAAGAAGCCTCTACGAACTAGACAGCGGATCAACTTGAGCCGTTGCCTTTGTGTCCAGAAGAACGTGTCTTCATCCAGAACATGAATGTGGAACCCTCTCCCAGAATAGACCAGCCGAAGTTCTCCGAAAGAACCAGACAGTTCATCCATCAATTCGAGGGCCTGTTCTTGTGCCAATTGGAGTTCTAATCTGCAAAAGGACAGTCCTTGCCGTTTGCTCAGTTTCTTCTCAAGGTTGCCGTGTATTGGACAATCGAAATTCTCGGGATCAATATCAAAAGCTAGTTGTTGACCAAACGATTTGCCTAGTTCTTCGATTTTGCCTGGGCCACGTCTGGCTTCTTCCCAGTTTCCGTATACGTTCCTGTCGTAATATACTGATTCAGGCCGGAATTCTACACAATATCGTCGGAGATCCTCTAACCCCTTGTATTCATCAATGAGAATTGTTCGGGATCTATCCTTTCGATATTCAGCCGGGAAGATTTTTGTGTGCCGTCCGATAACAACCGCGAAGACTACTGGTCCTGACCAGCCTCGAAACCATTTTTGCACGAGATCTGTCTTGAACTCTCGCCGGTAAAATTCGTATCTCTCTTGAACCGTTGCGGGGCGCATTTGGCCCGGGAATCGGTACCGCGACCTCATCGTCTACGCTGCTTCGACCGTAGTATTTTCGGTAACCTTCTTCAGTTGAGCCCGATACATCTCTACTATTTCATCCGTTGTGGTGCTGTCTTCAGCTGATTTGTCCTCACGATATTTTCCAGTAAACCGTGGAAACCTCACGGCCAAACCTGCCCCCGGCCTGATACTATTCATTCCACAGGTGTGTATTGGGCTCAGCGTGATTTCTGCGCCAACTATTTCGAGGACGAGTCCTGCGACGAACCATACGTCTGCCTCGATCTTGGAATCTAACCTCGAGTGCCGATGATCCACACTATATTTCTCAAGAAGTTTGGGCAATTTGTCTAGGTCTTCATCGGTAAATCCGGAACCACATTTGCACACTGTTCTGAATAAGTCGTTGCGCTTGTCATAGGCTGCAAGCAGCAGGGCGCCGTAAGTTCCACCTCGCCGTCCTTTGCCTGCGAACGCTCCTACTACGGCGAGGTCGACGCTGTCTTGCATTTCCGATTTGTAGTCGCGCTTATACTTGATCCAGGTCCATCCCCTTGCTCCGGCCTTGTAAGTAGAGTCACGGCCAATTGATTTGATCATCAAGCCTTCACAACCGTCGGCGACTGCCTCCTGCATGAAATCATCTAACTGTTCGGGGTCATTGCAAATTTTCTGTTGAGAAAGGTCGAGTCTTTCATTCTTTGGGATCAGCTTTCGAAGCCGTTCGCGTCTTTCGAGATAAGGCCGGTCAGTATAGTCAATTGTGTCAGCGTACAGTAGATCAAAAGGAAAGAAAGCAACCGGTATGTCCTGAATCGTTTTTTCAAGGTCGTATTTTCTGCCTCTACGTTGCGAGATTAACTGGAATGGTAGAAGCTCACCTGTTGCCGGGTCAACTGGAACTGCTTCTCCTTCAAGGATAATCGCGATTCCTTCTAGATTCTCCTTGAGTAATTGTTGCACATCTGGAAATTGGTCGGTAATGTTTTCAAGGCGTCTGGAGAAGAGCGTTGTCCCGTTAGAGGAGACGTGCGCTTGAATCCTTAGGCCGTCGTACTTGTACTCGGCTGCACATTCCCCGTTCATCTTCTCGAGAATTGCTTTCGCTTCGGAGAGTCGTTCCGCGAGCATCGGTCGAATAGGCCTACCAACAGTAACCTTGAGGGATTCAATTGCTTTCATTCCTCCAGTAGCGAGAGTTCTAGCAACGTAGCCAAGGTCCGATGAGCGATTGTAGGCGCGCTCTAGAGTGAGCCTTGACTCTTTTCCACCTCCGAGGGAAATCGCGAGAGCGTCAAGGAGGGTCATGTCGGCGACTCCAAGCCGGAGACGACCTAGAGCCATTCTAGTGATGTATTTCGCCTCGGTAGGAGAAGCCTTTCCCAAGAGGGTTGTCAAATGTCTGACTTTAGAGTCAATGGAGCCTTGGCCTACCTCATGTGCTATCGTGTCGAAAACATTGTAGACCTCCTCGACAGTGGGGGCCTTTCTCTGAAAGGACACCTGGGTCCTGTCTTTGAGGAGTTGCTCAGCAACTGTTCCTAGATCGCCCAACTTCTTGTAGAGGGTTGCAGCCTTCGACTCCGCTTGTCCGGTAACTCTCGTCAGCGCGCGAAAGAGGAGCTTCTCTGCTACTCCTAGCTCAATGCCGAGAAAATCTGGATAGAGCTTTCCCTGAGTTAGGTAAACCACTTTATCGATAATTGAGCGCGGTGTAGCATCTATGAGTTCGACAAGAAGGCGGGTTATCTCCAGCCGTTTCGTGGTCGCTTCGATCTTAGTGTACGTTTCGACTATCCGCGAATAGAGCAAGATGTAGAAGCAGCTCGGTAGAAGATGATTGCCAGATGCTCTTAATTGGTTACTTGTGTTCCGGTAGAACCTTTGATTGCTCTTTCCAGATCGCCGAGGCTAGCTATCACCGATCTTTTTCCGCCGTTCCGGAGGAACCTAATCGCCGCTTCCACTTTTGGCCCCATGCTTCCCGCTGCGAAGGACCCCTTTTTAGCGTACATCTCAAGTTCATGGCGACTGATCTTTGACAGTAATTGCTGGTCTTTCTTACCGTAATTGACGTAGACGCCTTGAACATCAGTAAGAATGACCAAGTTTTCCGCGTGAATCGAGGTGGCCAATCTCTCCGCGGCTAGGTCCTTGTCGATTACGGCCTCTACTCCCTTCAGCTGGTTGCCTTGTCTTATGACCGGTACTCCTCCCCCTCCGCACGCAATTACCACTGACTCCTCGTCGACCAGAACCCGGATTGCTTCATCTTCTATGACGGCTTTAGGGTCCGGTGACGGTACGAATCTTCTGTATCCTCGGCCTGAGTCCTCTTCGATAACGAGGTCCCTCCTTTCTTGCAGTAAGGCATCTCTCTGCTCTCTTGTGTAGAATGGCCCAATAGGCTTTGAAGGGTGCTGAAACGCGGGGTCGTTCTGCTCAACTAGGACCTGTGTGACAACCGTTGCAACTGCTTTGCTCGTTCGACGCTTGGATAGTTCGTCTTGAAGAGATTGTTGAATGATGTAACCGAGGAATCCTTGGGTTTCTGCTCCACAAGCGTGGAGGGGCAAAGGAGGTACTTTCGTTCGACCCATCTCATGTCTTATGACGGTTGCACCTATCTGGGGGCCGTTTCCGTGGACAATGACAATTCTAAGACCTTGTTCTACGAGGGTCGCTATCTGAGTCGCTGTGAATCTCACGTTTTCATATTGTTCTTCGAATGTCCCCTCTTGATTGCGTTGAAGAATGGCGTTCCCGCCAAGGGCGAGGACTGTTATTGGAGTCTGATGTGGCAAGCTCGTTTTCTCTCTTCGAGGGACCGTGCGGGAAGGCGAGGTCCCTTTTGTCTCTAACGTCTCCGCTCCGAAGCAAGACTCGGAATGCGCTAGTGCCCTCCAAGTGACAAACAACCCCTATTCTTTGCCGAGAGATTTGGCGCCCTTAAAGGCGAGCTGTGATTGCCTTCTGCGCTTGCTGAGGCATTTGGATTTGGTCGGGTATGCCATATGATTGCGATTATTCAATTGACAGATCGTGACTGCTGACATGGAGGCGTCCCCACAAAACCACGCTCGAAGCGTAAAGCGGTACTATGTCGTGGGTGAATTCTACGACTGGGTAACCGATCCTAAGGCTCTGGAACGAATATTCCATTGGGGAAGATCCACCGTTGCTAAGAGGTTGATTCGAAGGCTAGGCAGATCACAGTTCGCGCTGGATATCGGCTGCGGGACCGGTTTGATTACGAGGTACATTCGGTCTTCGCGAATCGTTGGCGTTGATATCAATCGATGGAACCTTCTCAGGGCAAAGAGACGGATTCCGGACGCCGATTTTGTCCAATGCGATGTCGAGCACATGCCGCTCCGAAATGGTCTAGCTGATTTTGCGGTCTGCACAGAAGTGGTCGAGCATCTCTATCTCCCTGCCCGTGGTCTCGGGGAAATCGCAAGAGTAATGCGACCTAACGGTACTTTCATCGGTTCGGTTCCGAGCAGCAATCCCTTGTGGAGATTCCGTAATATTCTAAGTGTGACTCATCCGCAATCCGAACCCTTTCACAATAATTTCTCGAAGCCTCAACTGAAAGCATTGCTGTCTAGGTTCTTTGCTCATACGAATTTGTTCTACGAGAATCTGCTGATGAACCTCTTCTTCATGGCGCGGGGACCTGAATCCAACCTTAGCGAGGCCTAAACCCCAAAGCCTGCTGGTTGTTAAATAGCAGTGTTTTCTCCCAAGCGCCACAATACCAATGTACCCTTACCCTGGATGGCGGCGAGTGATCTTCGTCGCAGTGCTCGTCGTCGTGCTCGTCATTGCCTTGGCCCCCTCGATCACCCAGGGCACCATCAAGGTCCACATCTACGGATTAACTAACCGCGGGGTCGTTGACCATCTGTATGTCAAATTCTCGAACTTACAACTCCACACTTACGGTTTCGGATCCAATGTAGGATGGGTCAACGTTACTGAGACTACCCCGATCATCGATCTTATCCCTGTTACCGCTCAGTTTTTGCCACAGATCGTGGCTTCTGCCCAGATAACTTCAGGCAAATACGATGCAATCAAATTATTCATGACAAATTCGACCGCGCTAATAGGCTCCACTCACGTGTCCCTGTCAAATACGCCGACACTGAGTGCAAATTTCGCGCTACCTATCACTCCGAACGGCTTTGGAGACGTTCTGTTGCTGGTAAGCTTCGATGAGTCCCTTGTCTTGGCAAATCCGGCTGCCCTATCGGTCCAAGTTGTACAGACATCAGTCGTGTGAAACGGCTACCGAAACCATCAAATTCGACCCTCGAATAAGCGATTTGCATGTGCGTGATTGGCAAGAACCAACTGGTTAGCCTGATCAAGGCTCACAAGTGCATTCATCCATTTGACTATGGGCTTCTTGACGGAGACGGTTATGTTCTCACGGTGAAGGAGGAGAGGACTCTCCATTATCTGGAACACCAGAACCTTGTCTCCAACGAGATTGTGTTTACTCCTCCGGAGTTTGTTGCGCATCTCACCGCCAAGAGTAAGTATGGCAGAATGGGGCTTTCGTTTCTGAACGCCGCAAAAGTCCACAGCGGCTTCATAGGTCGTCTCGCCCTCGAACTGGTCAACCTCAGCAACGAGCGACAACCAATAACAATCAAGAGGGGTGATCCTCTAATGCACATCGAGTTCATGAAGCGCGAAGGAGAAGCCTCCCCATACAACGGAGGCTACATGTTCCAATTCATGAGCGAAGACGAGATTGGGGAATACATGTCGATCCTTGCGAGAGATTTCAAGACCTTGTTCCCCAAAGAGTACCTTACAAAGGCGGCTCAAGCGCGGGTTGCGCTAGTTACTCATATCTAGCCGGCTCCATTGTCGAATAAACTGGAGCTATTGTCCACGGCCAGCTGGGATCCGCATAGGCCGGATCTCAGGACTTGGAGGAAATTTCGTCCAAGAGCCGCTTTAGCTTGGGATCTTTGATTGCTGCCATAGAGGACTCGTAGAATTCCTTCAGCTTCGCTGCTTCGATCCCTCCCCTGGCATATTCGTTCGCCTGGAGTGCCATCTCCAGCTTATCGAGTTCGTGAACCAGCTGGGCTTCCTTACTCCTTTCGTTCTCCAGCTCCGACCACAGTTCTCGGTAAGCTCGCTGATTCTCCCGTGGAAAGTGCGAAAGGAGTTGTTCTCGGGCCGAGATTTTCTGAGTTCTAACGATATTTTCTCCCCTCAACTCTTTATCCTGAGGAGTGAGATCCCCTGTAATTGCTTCTTCCAGGTCGTGCAATAGCGCAAGCTTTAGCAATCTTTCTACGTTGTATCCTCGTCGTTCACCTTCGAATAAACATAGAAGCGACAGTGCAAAAGAATGATCGGCGACCGACTCATTTCTTTGAAGACGAAGCTTCTTGAGCCACCCTCTGCGCGGTTCAGATTTCAATCTTGCAGCGAATTCCCAAAACTGGACAAGCGGGTCCAAGCCTATTTCCACTCGAGTGGTGGATGTCACCACAATGCCTAAAAACCCTTCATGATGCAAATACGTCGACTATTCGACCCGTCAAGGCCTAGTGAATTGGTTAAGAAAATCCTAACTAGATTCGCTGTTGCAAAGAAGCCCGCTCGATCTGAGGGTACGCAATATAGGTCTCCTCGAATTTATCTGCCTACAAAGTTGACTGATGATTCTAGCTTTCCATTCAGAGAGGGAGATATTCTCAGCATCCGGGTTGACGGGCGCAGGTTGATCGTTCAGAGGGCTCAGAAAAGCATTCAACGGTCGTTTGAGGGTGGAGATACTCGGCAGAAACCATAATATCCGCGCAAAGCTGTTCTGCCCGTGCGTTGCAAGTCGAATGTTAAGAGTGACCGTACAGATTACGAATCTAGCAGGCGAACGTTTCTGGGGTCAGGAGTCCCAATTACCGCCTCAAGTCCAGGTTGCGGTTAACATCAATGTCGTCGGATTGGACTCGAAGAACGAGTCCACGGCCGACGCTCCCTTTGTTTTCACAGTGAATTACAATCCATCGATCGCACAGCTTAGCGTTAAAGGTCGGGCCCAAGTGTCCGGGGAAAAAGAAGAGATCTCTAAGATGATGGATGAGCATAAACAGAACAGGCCGCCTCCTGTAGCGATAATTCAGGCTGTATCGAGCATTGCAATGGCTGAGGCAATTCTATTGTCGAAGAGTCTGGGGATTCCGCCACCGCTTCCCCCTATAGGCCTGCCGCCAGAACAAATGCACGCGCAGCAACAGCAAGGCCCGAGAAAATCTGAGCCACGCTACACTACGTAATTATTTGAACCATCCAAAATTTTGGAGGTGTGTGATATCTCCAAAAAATTGGATGGGCAGTCCTGTCTCATAGAAGCGGAATACCTTCTTCGGCTAGCACAGTCTGCACTATAGCTCGCCTCCTATCCAATGCCGTTGCGGGCACGTATCTCGCGATAACACCCAGCGGTGTCCGGTCATGCCTCTCAATATCGTAGAACTCGAACTGGTTCAAGGGCTGTCCAGATATCGGAACGCCAAGCCTCTTCGCCATTATTCCATGAAACCAGTGTCGTATGCGATGCGGATGGGCGCAAGCCCAATCTTCGATTCCAATCATTCTCGCGTACTTGTGCATCAGATTGTTGGGGGTCTGATGACTGATCTGAAACACCTTTCCACTTCTTCGTGGTCCGACGAACTCCTTTAGTCGACTCAACAAGACGGGCGATATTGGGATCGATTCCCACGCTTTCCTCCATGGCTTATCAGAGGTTGGCGCGTATCCCTTTCCGGTTATCCAGACATATCCATCATTCCACTTGATGTCCTCAATCATGATACCTGGCAGGTGGTTTCCTTTCTGATCTCCCCCTATCGCCTCTGCTCTTCTAAGCCCGTAATCAATGTAGAAGCCAAAGAGACAGAAGTGCTCTAGGTTCTCCTTCTCGGTAATCGTGAGGATTTGGGCGAGGTTACGGCTCGTAAGATCGATCTCATGCTTAATCTCGTTTTTTTTCAATTTTTTCCAAGCGTTTGCATGGCAAGCCTTCGAGTATGATGTGAGATCAGGTTCGACAACGCTTTGGATTTTAGGTATTTCGCGGGAAAGTATTTCCACCTGTCAGACTCGGCGACCTCAACGTAGTATTGATAGTTGAAAGGTGGCTTGAGCGAGCGGATGTGTTTGATTTCCTCGAGGTCCAGCTCTCCTGGCCAGCATGGGTCGCTTTTGATCGAGTTTACCATATCGTAGCATCAATCGATTGCCTGTTTGGACTCTATTATCGCTAAAGGCCATGCTATGATGCGAGAAATCCTGTCAAATGAAGCGACGTCTTTGCGCTGGGCCGCTTTCCTAATACGGATGTTCAGACGCTCAAAGTGTTTGTCGAAGAAGGATATCCATGAGCGAACGACATCGTGATCGGCTTCATGTTTCGCGAGTCGAGCTCGAAGATTATTGGCTTTGCCAATGTAAGGTACGAGTCCCTGCTTGTTGTAGAGGAAGTAAATTCCCGGTTCGGCTCGAAACTCACCATGATGCTTCATTTTCACGTCAAATGGCACCATTGTGTGCTGGAGAGCGAATTTAGTCTTTCTGTAATGGAAAGACTAATGATTCGTGGTCAATCCCAGACGAAACAGCATGTTTGTTGATACACCTGCACTTCAACCAATACGTGTCAGAGATGCCGCATGGTCTCTCTCTACAGCCCTAGGAAGGGCCCGGTTTCAGAGGGCTGGGACCCCTACATGCTTGTCCATCATATCGACAAGAATCGTGGCAATAATTCTCTTGAGAACCTCAAGCTCGTTAACCCAACGTGTCATGTCAAAGAACATGGCAAAGAATGGGGAAATAAGTAGAGATGGACGGGGAGAGACCTGGCTGACTAACGCACAGAAGAACCGTATTCTCGGGTTAGCCAGGATGGTTCCTAGGGACGAGCTACTTTTGGGGCTTCAACTCGAACGTGGATGGCGTATCGGTAGCATCGTGGGTTGCCATAACAGAGTAGCATATACGAGAAAGAGGACGGGTGAAAAGGTTGTGTGCATCGTTGATCTTCCAGGAATAAGAAAGGAGGACGTGGGGCCGGAGACCATAGTGGTCCGATTCAAGGGCGGAAGGACAGAGGCGGACTACCCT
>MNGN01000049.1 GCA_001918745.1 Crenarchaeota archaeon 13_1_40CM_3_52_17
AAACGTTTGGGATCAAATCTAGATCGAAAGCTTCCAATGCTTGTTAATTTTTGAGGGCCGCCGGCGGGATATTCCCACCTACCGGGAGGTGCTTTGAACCCGCCCTAGAGACTCCACAGGCCAAGGCGTTTCGACACGCCTTTCAGGCCTCTGCGCTACCAAGCTACGCTACGGCGGCCACGCGGGGGACCGGGTGGTAGCGAGGAATATGTAAGTTTGCAAACCTTTCTCGACGGAATGTTGCACTGGTCTTGGCAATGCTTGCCGACGTGCGGTTTGACTCGCCCGCTAAATCTTACACTAATCAATCTATTTTTCCGAGAGACAGTATTGACTATTTCAATGAACGTGACATTCCTCGGCTCCAAAAGGAGCCCAGCCGAGCGCACCCCATCGAGAGATGAGCTTTAGGTTTCTGCAAAACGGCTATGAAATCCCTGACCACCTAACAGCCATTCTAGATGTAGAAAAATGGCAACTGCGAAAAATGAGCTTCTCCTGCTGAGGACTTTCAGGCTGGCCCTGCCCGCAGCTCTATTCGCCACCCTCCTTTGGTCACTCGAATTCAGCGACTCCACGAGACAATGGGTCTACAACGGACTTGGCGCAAACGCGAACAACATAGTGTTCATCATCGGACTCGTGCTCGTCGTGGGACTCTACTGGTTCATGGGTGTTTACGAGCGCAAGATCCTCTACGAGAACCGGCATACAAGACCCGCGTTCTAACCCAGAAAGCAGAAAATCAACGCTTCTTCACCCCCCTATTCCAACCTCTAGATTCTTCGGGAATCGTTTTTCCGGGAGCCAAAGCTATGTACCCCTGAGACCCGCCAGCATTCCAGCTGGTACATCACGGGTTTGAAGGTCGGGGTACACGTCTCTATCTCAGGTTCCATCGACCAGGCAATCGACCGAGCCAAAGAAGAAGGCTGCGATACATTCCAAGTGTTCACGCGAAACCCTCGCGGCTGGAAATTCGCCGACCTAGACCCCGACGAGGTAAAGAGCTTCAAAGAAAAAATCGGTGAATCCAAGTTAGGACCCGTCGTCGACCACATGCCCTACCTTCCCAACTTGTCCAGTCCTGAAGATGAGCTATACGAAAAATCCACCGCAACCCTCCTGGCCGAAGTAGACCGCTGCGGAACCCTCGGAATACCCTACCTCGTCTGCCATCTTGGCAGCCACTTAGGAATGGGCAGAGATGTTGGCTTGCAAAGAATCACTGACGCGCTAAACATGGCCGTAAAACGCGTCAAGAAAGATCCCTGGATACTCTTGGAAAACATGGCAGGACAGAGGAACAGCATGGGCTCTAACTTCCCCGACATCCGAGAGATCATAGACGGGGTGAAAAAGCAGGAACGACTGGGTGTCTGCCTGGATACTTGTCTTCCTCCTGGTTCGTTGGTCTTCAGCAATGAATTGCCGACACCGGTTGAGGAGGTCACCCCATTTGAGACCGTGCTAGGTTCAGACGGACGGCTTGACCGTGTCGTTAGCGTGTTGCGGCGACAGTATTCAGGGAACCTCGTCTCAATCAAGCCGGAAGGATTGCCCTGGACCCGAATGACCTCGGAACATCCTGTTCTATGTCTCCGACCAAACGGTTGGCGATACTTAGATTCGAAACCGTGGAGGGTCAGACTTGTCAGTGAACCTGCGTGGGTCTACGCCCAAGAAGTTAAGCCAGGGTACTTTGTAGTCATGCCGAAGCTCGCATCCTGTGACACAATTCAAGTAAACTTTCGTCAATACACGGGAGCAGCGACTCGACGGTTTAGCTTTCCCACCGTTCTGCCACTCACGGACGCCTTTGCTGAACTATTGGGACTCTACTTAGCAGAGGGCTTTACTTTCATGGGGCACGGTGATAGGGGAGACAATGGAAAAGTGTTCTTTGCCTTTGGTCGACACGAGACCACTCTCATAGAGCGTGTTGAAAACCTCGTTGAAGAACTGTTTTCCCTGAAAACTTGGATCGATGACAGCGGAACTGCGACGAAAGTCTGCCTTGGCTCGAACATCTTGACCCGGTTCTTCACGGACAACTTTGGGACTAAGGCCTCCTTGAAGAAAATTCCAAGTTTTATCTTGCGATCACCTCCAAATTGCATCAAAGCTTTCCTTCACGGTTATGTGATAGGCGATGGGTATAGAGATCGGCGAGGGGTACGCTATACTACCAGCTCAAAGACGGTCGCATACCAGCTGATACATCTCTTGGCCAAGATTGATGTCCGAGGAACTGTCTCTAAGCATGGACCTACCCGGAGCTCGATTGGAAGCAGGATTCTAAGATCGCTAGGATGGTATACCGTACACGTGGGGAGCCATGAGGCACGGAAACTAGGATTTGACTATGAATTTCCCGGAGCAGCCCCCCGTCGAATCATAAGGGACGCGAGGAATTTCTACATGCCTGTGACAGAAGTGAAAGCTGAAAGGTACCGAGGGACGGTTCACAATCTAACAACCGAGAATGGAACCTTCACTGCTCCCTTCGTGGTGACCCACAACTGTCATGCCTATGCCGCAGGCATGGATCTCCATACCGAGAAGGGCGTAGGCCAGACTCTAGCAAGTTTCGACAAAGATATCGGGTTTGACAAGTTGAAAGTGGTCCATCTGAACGATTCCCGCGGCGGACAAGGGTCCGGCCTTGATCGCCACGAACATATTGGCATGGGCTACATAGGGACAAAGGGGTTCAAAGCGATTCTACACCACGACACTATCCGGGATCTGCCTTGGATTCTGGAAACGCCAGAGGATGAGAAGCGCGATGATAAGGGCAACTTAGAAGCGGTTCGCAAGCTAGCAAAATGAAAGTGCCAGTTGATCTACAATCATCCGGTGCGGTTCACCGGATCATTCGTGAGGCCGCGGGAGCGGTCGACAGGGCACGAAAGGATGATCCCACAACTCTGCAGGAGATTAGCGATTCGACCAATGGTGATCCGTTCAGGGTCCTGATCGCGACCGTGCTATCTCATCGAACCAAGGATCCTGTTACAGCACTCGCATCCTCCAGGCTCTTCGCTCGGTTCCCCGATGTCAAGAGCCTGGCCGCTGCAAATACGAGGACTGTCGTGCGACTCATCAAGCCTGTGGGCTTCTACAACACCAAAGCGCGGACGGTCAAGAAGATCTCTAGGATCTTGCTCGACAAGTATGGTGGCAAAGTTCCAGAGAGCATGGATGAGTTGCTTGAGCTCCCTTCTGTCGGGCGTAAGACCGCTAACTGTGTCTTTGTCTACGGGTTCAAGACACCCGCAATTCCCGTCGATACTCATGTTCATCGGATCTTCAACCGGATTGGAGTAGTTGAGACGAAGACGCCTGAGGAGACCGAAAAGGAGCTAACTCGAATTGCGAATCGGAAAGACTGGCTACCCCTCAACGAGGTCTTCGTAAAATTCGGCCAACTTGTCTGCAAACCTATAGGGCCACATTGCGCGGACTGTCCACTGAACGACAGGTGCAAGTATTACAAGACTGACTATCTTCCCCGAATCAAGAAGAGGCCCCGACAAAACTAGACGAACCGCGTTCTCCATGACTCGTACCGCCACGCTACGGTCCGAATGTCTATTGTTGATACGGTTACACCCTTGCTTGGATCGCGATTCTCAGACTGGGAGAACCATTCGTCGATTTTAGTCTCTCTACATCGAATGTCATGTGACAGAGGCCGCAGATGTGGTCGTGACCAACTGGGTCGTAACACTTGTCAAGTCGCGCGCAGAAAGGACATTTCACGCGGTTACTTGAGTCATACGTTTTCATTACTGTCTCTATGGTGGTTCATAGGGTTGGCATAATCCAACGGTTTTGACCGCTTGTTCAGGGGAATTTACTGGCTTGTTCAGCCTTCTTGAATATGCGCGTCAGGCTGGGCGAGCTGTTGAAACGCAAGACTTTAGAGTAATCAGGCATTCCCCGACCTTCACGGGCTCTCGACTGGTCCGTCATGGTTGAGACGGAACCTGTAAATAGCGAGCGGTCCAGTATAACATACGTCATAAAGAGAGAAAGAAACGATGGCTAACAAGAGTATCCTAGACCTAGACTACGCCAAGTACGACTTCAAAGATCCTGAGAAGTTCGTCTTCAAGTCCGAGAAGGGACTCTCTCGCCAGACCGTCGAGCAGATTTCTGATATGAAGAAAGAGCCTGAATGGATGAAGAAATTTAGGCTACGAGCCTACGAACATTTCCTCAAGAGACCCATGCCAACATGGGGTGGAAACCTCTCCCATATCGACTTCAACGACATCTACTACTACCTTAGACCCACCGACAAGGTCGAGAAGAGCTGGGACGATGTCCCTGAGAAGATCAAGAAGACATTCGATAGGCTCGGAATACCCGAGGCCGAGAAGAAGTTCCTAGCAGGAGTCGGTGCCCAGTACGAGTCTGAAGTCGTCTACCACAGTCTCCTGAAACATCTGGAAGATAAGGGAGTGATCTTCTGCGACACCGATACGGCCGTCAAGCTCCATCCGGAGATTGTCAAGAAATATTTCGGAACAATCATTCCGCCTGAAGATAACAAGATGGCCGCGCTCAACAGCGCTGTCTGGAGCGGTGGTAGCTTCATTTACATTCCCCAAGGCGTCAAAGTCGACCTTCCACTACAGGCATACTTCAGAATCAACGCGGCAAACATGGGACAGTTCGAGAGAACCCTGATCATCGCGGACGACTACGCAGATGTTCAGTACATCGAAGGCTGCACAGCTCCGGTATATTCGACAGACTCTCTACACTCCGCGGTCGTCGAGATAATCGCGAAGAAAGGAGCTAGGGTCCGTTATACAACTCTCCAGAACTGGTCTTCTGATGTCTATAATCTCGTCACCAAGCGAGCCTACGCATACGAAGACGCCAGCGTCGAATGGATCGACGCCAACGTCGGCAGCAAACTCACCATGAAGTACCCGTCCGTATACCTTGTCGGACCAAGAGCGAAAGCGGAGATAGTCTCAGTCGCGTTTGCCGGCAAGGACCGACACCAGGACACCGGCGCAAAGGCCGTACATCTCGCTCCGTACACAAGCTCCAGGATCACTGCAAAATCTGTCAGCAAAGACGGAGGACTCACTACCTACCGGGGACTAGTGCATGTGGCCAAGGGAGCCGTGGGAGTAAAGTCCAGCGTTCGATGCGACGCCCTGTTGATGGACGCGCAATCAAAAACGTCAACATATCCCTACATGGAGGTCAACGAAGATGACGCAACAATAACTCACGAAGCGACCGTTGGAAGGATTAACGAAGACCAGCTATTCTACCTCATGTCTAGAGGCTTGACAGAAACGCAGGCCCTGAGCATGATAGTCACCGGATTCATGGAACCGTTCACCAGAGTACTACCCATGGAATACGCGGTCGAGTTTAACCGACTAATCGAGATGGAAATGGAAGGCGCCGTCGGCTAGCCACCGAAGAAAACCAAAGCTTCTAACAGGCCCAGCAATCAACTGAGTACCCAGCCATGGGCAAGTCCCTCGCCAGCCCCACAGAAAGCATGATAAACGAAGTCTCAGCATCATTCTCCGAACCACAAGATCTCAGCAGAGAAAGATTCGCCGCTCTCGACTACTTCAACAAGCTACCACTCGAAAAATCTACCCTCTACACGAAGTACGTGGACATCCTATCCGGACTTACACTGGACTCATTCGAACCTGGTCTGCCCTCTCATCTGAAATCGATACCCAATGAGATCGCCCATCTCGTCAAGGAGAAAGATGAGCCGACTCTCTCCCTTCAAGTCGACTCTCAGATGGTCCGCACAGAAGTCCACGGGAGCCTAGAGAAAGAAGGGATCATATTTTCAAGCATCCAGGCAGCCCTGGCCAACAACCCAGAACTGGCTCGGAGCCACTTCACGAAAGCGATTCCTCCTGATGATGACAAGTTTGCGGCTCTGAACAACGCGTTCTTCACAGCGGGCACATTCCTATATGTGCCGAAAGGGCTTAACATCAAAATCCCCTTCCGAAATATTGTCTTACTCAAGACCCGTCGTCAAGCGGCATTCACTCACAACATCATCATTGCCGAAGAAAACAGCAAACTGAGCTTTCTTCAGGAAGCCTACTCAAAACTTGACCCCGGCCAACAGGGGTCCGCCCTATGCAGCGAGGTGACTGAGGTCTATCTCGGCGAGGATTCAGAGGTCAACTTCGCCAGCCTACAAAACTTCGAAGCCGACGTTCATTCAACACTCAACAGACGATGTGTTGGCCAGAAGGATTCTCGCATGAACTGGACCATCGGCCACATTGGCGGCGGGACCACGCGCTCCAGAGTAGAGAGCGTCCTAGACGGGCCCGGTGCTGCCGCGGAGGATGTCGAAATCGTCTTCGGTTCAGGGGCTCAGCGGGTTGACGCAGTCACCGATCTTACCCACAGGTCCACTAACACAACGGGACACGTGCTAGCCCGCGGAGTCTTGAGAGACACTGCGCGTACGATCTTCAAGGGCATGATACGAATCGAAGAGGGGGCGAAGAATTCGAACTCATACCTCGCAGAGCATGCGATGATCCTAAGCAAGAAGGCAAGAGCTGACGCGATACCGGGACTGGAGATTATGACGAACGAGGTGAAGGCCACACATTCAGGGTCAGTTAGTCAGGTGGACGAGGAACAGATCTTCTACTTGATGTCTAGAGGCTTGTCTCAAAGCGAAGCTCAGAGAATGATCATCATTGGATTCTTGCATCCCGCCGTTCAGCGTATACCTCTAAGAACAGTCAGAGCCGCGATTCAATACTTGATTGAAGAAAAGTGGTTGGGAAGGGGAGGACAAATTCCTCCAAGTCCAGAGCAACTACCGGAATTCGAGGAAGAGCCGGAAAAAGAAAACGTCTCCGCAGATCTCTTCGAAAGACACTACAAGTACCGGTAGTGAGTCTCTTGGGAACTCTTGTTAGAGTTTGTTCCGTCTCAGAACTTCCCCCTGGATCGATGAAGGGAATAGAACACGACGGTAAGAGGATCCTCGTGGTCAACCTTGAAGGAACAGTCTACGCGTGGGATGGGACATGTACTCATGAGGAGTACGATCTCTCAATGGGTTTTCTCACCGGGGACAGCGTCACATGTGCACTCCACCTGTCGCAGTTCAATTTGCTGACTGGAGAGGCCGTTAATCCACCTGCAGAGAAGCCATTAGGTAGACATGAGGTAAAGATAGCTAACGGCGACATCCTAGTCGAAGTAGCATAAGGCCATACATCGAACTTTCTGATTCCAAGACCTCTTCTGTCTTCCATTCTTACCCTCCCACGCTGTTTCAGGTTACATGGCCCTTTAGTCAATTCGCTCCGATTCTCACATCAACCACTGAACGGTTCGATGTGGACAGAGCGGAACGAGGCGAAAAATAGGATAGAGGATAATCTTGTCGCGGCTGAGACGATACTTCCTGCTTTCGCTCCTAGAGGTAGTTCTG
The DNA here is from genome assembly GCA_001918745.1 of Crenarchaeota archaeon 13_1_40CM_3_52_17. Classification (GTDB taxonomy): domain Archaea; phylum Thermoproteota; class Bathyarchaeia; order 40CM-2-53-6; family 40CM-2-53-6; genus 40CM-2-53-6. Next base: position 7,472 of record MNGN01000049.1, read on the forward strand.
TTCGTCACATTGTTCAATTCTCCCGTTCACGCGCTAAACGAAACCTACACTCTTACGGCGTCAACCTCTCGATTGCAAGAGAGTAGCACGGCAAATGTTCTACTAATTCTGAACGTGTCCAACGCAAACACCCTCGCAACCTATGCGTTCACTTGGCATGTGAAAGACCCAAGCGGGGTCACTTCTCAAGCGAACAACCAAACAAGTCCGCCTCACAGCTCATCTTTCGTAGAAAGTGCTGCTTACCCCGCGAGATTTGGCGTTAATGCGAATCTCGATTTGGTAGGCATCTACACGGTATGGGTCAATCAGACCCAGCCACTTCTGGTAGGTTCGACGGGCGTTGGGACGACTATTCAATTCAAAGTGGGCCTAACGGACAATACAACATATCAGCGGACTCTCCTCGTTACAGTCAAAGCCTCAGGCTACAAACCAAGTCTAAACGTAACAATCACGTTTTCCAGTCAAAGCGGGCCCGCACCCAATTTCCCTACAAACAAGCTAGCTGACGTTAACGGGAACTTCTCTTTTGTTTGGGCGATTCCCGCATCGATTCCTCTCGGCAATTGGACAGTGTCCCTCACAGGGACTCCAACGAAAAGCCCACTTGATGCGCAGTCATTCGCCATTTTGCCGGCGAACGTGACGATTAGCCCGTTGACGCTAAGTCGGAGCCTATTGCAGGCGTCTCAGACGGAAGATTTTCGTTTCTCAGCAACTTATCCAAACGGTTCTCGGATCAAATCTGGTGGGGCCAACCTACTTCTTATCGAGGCTGATGGTTCCACTTCTCATTATGTCGCAATGTCCTATAGTACTGGTCTGAACGTGTTTCACGGCACTTACCAGATTCCCTTGAGCAGCCAGTTTGGACCCTGGGTTGCCACAATCGAGGCTAGCACATTCGACGACACACATGGAAACAAGGGGCCAGTCTCAGGCGTCTTCAAACCATTCACAATTACGCCGGCCACCTTGACAGTCTCAGCTGTCACCGCGTCCAACAACTATACCACCGGCGAGATTGTGGCGATCTACGTATCGGTCGTGACTCCTGGAGGGGATAACTTCACAAGCGGAACAGTCACAGCCACAACATACTATTCCACGCGTCCGATCGGGAGCCCTTTACAAATGTTCTACGATCAGAGCCGGAGCAGATGGGCAGGAAGCTACACGGTCAACTCAACTGATCCTGCTGGAATCTGGCAGATACAAGTCAACGCGACGGATGCCTACGGAAACACAGGAGAAGGATCCACTTCAACACTAGTTAGTATTCCTAATGCAGGGCAACAAAGTTCAACGTTCAACTACCTTCTAGTTCTAGTAATAGCGTTACTTGGCGGGTTTGCGGTCCTAGTTTCTTGGCTCGTTTTCGGGCGGCGAAGAGTTCTAAGAAAAGTACTGAAAGTGGATCTTGAGGCAATCCACGCGGAGGCAAAAAAAGTCGAGAACCAGGATTTCTTCAAGAAAATTCAGGAGCAATTGAAACAGCAGAAGAATGAGAGCGGAGATGGCAATCGCAATGGATAGGCGGATTGCCGATTATTATTTCACAGACTTAGAGTCTCGACAATTCTTCCTTGGTAGATTCGGTGGCACCGATGTAGTTGTAGACTCCCGTCTTCAACACCTTCAGGGATAACAACGCACACTTCAGTCTCACTGCTGTAAGCTGTCCGCCGATCAGTGAGAGAACGTCGTCCTTGGAGATCTTGCGGACATCATCAACAGTTTTCCCCTTAACAAGCTCTGTAAGCATCGAGGCTGAGGCTTGGCTTATCGCACATCCTTGCCCATTGAACTTTACATCTTTCACGGTATTCTTTTCGTCGAGCTCGAGCTGCATCTCGATGACGTCTCCGCAGAGCGGGTTCGTGTCTCGGGCTTGGATCTGAGCATTGGGCAAGCTTCCCTTGTTCCTTGGATAGCGGTAGTAGTCGAGAATTATTTCGGAATAGATGGAGCTCATACCTTGAATACCCTTCCGGCTCTCGCTACGGATTCTACCAAGCGATCAATCTCGTCTTCTCTATTGAAGACGTATACGCTCGCGCGGGTTGTAGAGGAAACCCCTAGCCTCTCCATTAGTGGTTGTGCGCAGTGATGACCTGATCGAACGGCGATTCCGTCCTCATCCAGAAGCGTCGCCATATCGTGAGCATGAACATCTCCCAAATTGAAACTTATCACTCCCGCCTTTGTCCTCGGATTCTCGGGACCATAGATCTTGATCCCCTTGATTTTTCCCAACGTGTCATGCGCGTACTCCGTCAATTCCTGATCATGGGCTTGAATATTCCTCAGTCCTAGCTCCGACAAATAGTCTATCGCCCTTCCCAGTCCAATAGCACCTGCTATGTTGGTGGTCCCAGCCTCAAACCTGTAAGGAGGATCTCTCCAAGTCGACTCGTAAAGATGAACCTCCCGAATCATCTCGCCCCCTCCATGATAAGGAGGCATCTCTTCGAGAATCGCCTTCTTTCCATACAAAACTCCGATACCTGTTGGCCCGCACATCTTATGGCCAGAGAAGGCGAGAAAATCACAATCGAGGTCTTGAACATCCACGGGCATGTGGGGGACGGATTGGGCGGCATCGACAAGGATTCGACAGCCCTGCTTGTGGGCCTCGCGGATGTACTCACGAACTGGATTAATGGTTCCCAGAACGTTCGACACGTGCGTCATCGCGACGAGCTTGACTCCCTCTGATTCCAGGTGTCGGCGAAAATCCTCGTGGATCAGATGGCCATCATCCGTCAGCCCCACATACTTCAGATGGGCACCCTTCTGCTTGGCGAGGAGCTGCCATGGAACAATGTTGCTGTGGTGTTCCATCTCGGTTAGAATAATTCCGTCGCCCAGACCAACGTTTGTCCGGCCCCAGGATTGGGCGACCAAGTTGATCGCCTCTGTCGTCCCGCGAACGAAGATGATCTCGTTCGGACTGTTTGCGTTTATCAGCCGAGCAATTTTGGCTCGTGCCTGTTCGTAGGCGGCGGTTGCTTCTTCGCTGATCTTGTAGACTCCGCGGTGGACGTTCGCGTTGTACTCATTGTAAAAACGGGCCAGTTCTTCAATGACCTCTAGAGGCTTCTGGGTCGTTGCCGCATTGTCAAGATAGGCAAGCGGTTTCTTGTTGATTATGCGTTTGAGAATCGGGAAGTCATGTCTGACCCTTTCGACATCGTACGGTGCCTTCCCGTGAATGTAGGCTGTCGCCTGTTTTTGCGTAGCGTATCCCCTGACAGTGCTCTGGGCAAGCTGTCCGGGAAAAGTTAGGGGAGGCTTAGTAGTGGGCGTGGTGCTCTTCGGGACTGCGAGCCCCGGTAGCCTGTTCTTTGCCTTTCGGTACGAAGCTGTGGCCGCAGCCGCAGGTGAGGTAGCTTTCGGGGAAGTTGAATTTGAAGCCGCCGCCCATCTCTGTCTCAACATAGTCGATCTCGGCGTCTCCGAGAAGATCCGCACTTTTCGGGTCGGCTACGATGTTGACACCGTTCTTGTGTTCGATGACATCGCTGTCGCTGGTCTTGTCAAGTTTCAGACCGAACTGGTATCCTGCGCATCCTCCCGCTTTGACGAAGATGCGTAGGGCGAGGGACGGGTCGCTGACTTGTTTCAGATAGTCTTGGACCTTGACCGCTGCCTTTTCAGTTATACTGATTGCCATATTCTCTATCTAGTCCTAGTTCAGGACTTCCTTTTTAACCCAATCGTAACCCCTTGCCTCCAGAACGTCTGCGAGCTCAGGTCCCCCCGACTTTACCATTCTACCATCGAGGAGGATGTGTACATGGTTGGGCTTGATGTATCGGAGGATTCTCTGGTAGTGTGTGATAATCATGACGCCCATTTCGGGGCCTACCAGCTTGTTCACGCCTTCAGCGACGATTTTGACCGAATCTATGTCCAGTCCGGAGTCTGTTTCGTCCAGAACGGCTATTTTCGGCTGTAAAACGGCCAGTTGGAGTATTTCGCAGCGTTTCTTCTCTCCACCAGAGAACCCTTCGTTGAGGTAGCGTGTTGCGAAGGAGTCGTCCATGTCCAAGAGCTTGAGTTTTTCCTTAAGGAGCTTTCTAAACTCCAGAACCGAGACCATTTCTTGGCCCAAGTCTCCTCTCTTTCCTCCCTGCCGGACGGAGTTGTAGGCGGTTCGGAGAAAGGTGGAGAGTGATACTCCTGGGACTTCGTATGGGTATTGGAATGCGAGAAAGACTCCTTTGCGTGCTCTAGCATCTGGCGCTAGGTTCAGTAATGTTTGTCCGTCGAAGCTGATGTCGCCCTTTGTCACCTTGTATTTGGGGTGTCCCATTATTGCGGAGGCTAGCGTGCTCTTTCCGGAACCGTTTGGTCCCATGATCGCGTGTATCTCGCCCTGTTTGACTTGAAAGTCGACTCCTTTCAGTATCTCTTTTCCTTCAATGGAAGCATGCAAGTCTTTGATTTCTAGCTGGCTCATTTCCTAATCATTCTACTTTCTTGTTTGGGTTCTATTCGTGGCTCGTCTCGTTCTTTCAGGTTCGCCAAGAGCGGCATGACGTACGTCATATTTAAGCGCACCAAAACTGCGCGGAGAATGTGTGTGAGTCTGTTCTCGGCCGAGTCCCGAGACCACAGTCCACACTTGACAACATCCAGTAATTTTCCGAACTGACAAGAAATCGAACAAGAGTTGCCTTCACAGTTCCGTGTCATTTTTCCCGTGGCGTCAAGGTCGGGAAATCTGTGACTATGAAGATAACCTCACAGTTACGCCCTGGTTATCGCTAGGCGAGAGCTAAGTTGTAATCAACCGCCTGGTTGGTAGAAAAAACGGCAATACAACTAACGCCCACAAAGATCAAGGGAAGCAAGTACCTACTGATTCCAAAAGATCTTGCACGGCTCCTCGAGATCGAGGACAAGAGCGTACTCAACCTGACCATTGAAGAATCGGAGACAGGCCAGAGACTCGTCTACTCAATTAGCCAACGAAACCACCACCCCGCGGAAAACAAAAACCCGGAAAAAAGCTAGCGAACAAAATGGGACTACTGCCCGAGTTCTTCATGCTGCTGGGAATCGACATCTTCCTAGCCATGAGCCTCCTAACCGCCCTCCTCGAAGACGAGCTGCCATCCCCCGTACAATATCTCTTCCAAGGAGCTGCACTTCTTGGACTTGGACAGCTCTTCATCAGCCGCGGATTCGTTGACAGCGGAGTATTCACCAAGGACCCGTCAGACCCGACACGATTCTGGATCAGCGTCATCTATCTAGCCTCCGCGGTCACCAATGTCGTCGGGCTCAACGCATACCTCGCATTCGTTCGCCACAAGATGGCTCTCGCAACCACGTTCTCAGGGACAGTAACAGTGCCTACAGTCATGACATCCGCCTTCTTCATCACCGCATTCGTTGGGACAGGTGGAGAAGTCGGCATCACGCTTGCCAGTCTCTCAATCCTGGGGATTGCTGCGCTGATCAGCGGGCTTAGCGTCTTCGGATTCCTACGACAAGCAGCAAAACACACCAGCAGTTCTCCCGCAATGACCCGGGGACCTCGCTTTCCGAGCGCTCCGGGCGCAAAGTCGTCCGCTACTGGGGTTTCAGAGAAGGTCGCGTCAACGCCTCTTGGCACGCCCTCGATATCTCTCCCTCTCCGTCTGCCAACCAGGCAAGAAACGGAGTGGGAGGAGGCGCCCGCGAAAAGCGGGGAGGGGGAGGTGAATTAGATTATGAAAAGCATCAAGGAAATTTTCAACCTTCGACACACAAAGGCTCTGAGATTAGCGGTTCTAATCCTATCAACACTACTGATCGGTAGCGCAAGTGCACTCACCTACTACTCGATCACCTCATCCGCAACAAACACGACGACCACGGCAAAAGTACAATTCGTTGCTGGAGGTGACACACCTGCAGGCTACAGCATTACCGCAGCAGGAACATTCGCCAAGATCAGCATCAGTGCGTATCCTAACGCGACTCTAACCTACCAGAAGGGTCTCAACATCAGCAACACCGACACCGTAGCACATTCCGTAAGGCTAAGAAGCATTCAGATTACTGGAGGATCCACATCGTACGCGGCGGGCACTTCCAAGATCGAATTCGACCTTGTCAACTTTGCCGGAACGGTACAGGCTTCGGTCACATACACTGGCGGTGGCTCCTGGACAACCACCGGATCTCCAACAGCATACTTCAGCGTACCTGCTAGCACAAACTGGACCATTCAGATAATCACAGCAGCTGACTCCGGCGCTTCCACAGGCGTTGTCACCGGCATACAGCTAGCGGTCGACGTGCAATAGACTCCTCTCTTTTCCCATTTTCCGTTTGTTGTAAGAACGGAAAGGTTCGATAATGTTGAATTCGAAGAAAGAAAACCTGGAATCGGGCCAGATAATCTGGCCTGACTCCACACTTTTTCTTTCACATATCCTTGTCACCATGTTGAGCGAGACCACAGGATCCAGGGGCCCTAGTTGAGGCAAGTAAAATGATTCTGAGATTGAGAATTCTTCAACTGAGACTTATGGTTGCCTTGTTTTTCATCGTCATTCTTGTCTCCTCAGTCAACGCCTCTGCCAGTTACCGTCTAACCGGAAGCATAACCACGACCACTAGTTCGCCGAACGTCATTTTCCAAAGCGGTAACGCTGCGACCAGCACAATCTTTGCTGCTGGCACGAGCGCAAGGGTTACTACTCCAACAAGTCCAATTATCTACTATCCAATATCATACAATATCGTTACTGGAACGTATTCTTCCGGGACAGTGCCTGGAAGCGTTAACGTCACTGACTCTAACTATTTCGTAACCGCGAGCAGCACAGGGGCTAACCCCAAAATTGCAGTTACCGAATTCACCTTCTCAACATCCTCCACCACTCCCCACCAGCTCAATTTCACAATTGTAGAACAATACTCGGTCAGCGCCGCCGCTGTAACTATTCAGGTATACAACTATACCGCTGGGGCCTATCCCTCGAGTGGGCAGGGCTACCTCACGTACACTTCTTCAAGTACTGCTGGAACAGATGAGACCCAGACATTAATCATCACGACCAATCCACAGTTCTACACCTCAGCGGGTCAGGTGAAGATCATGATTACGGCGAGTCGAAATGGCGCTGGCTTCAATCAGAACTTCAACCTTGTCAGGCTCTACTACTTCCTGGAGACTTACGATTACGTGCTGAAGATCGTAAATCAGCAAACCACCTCGTACAGCATTCGACTAAACTCCACAACATTTTCGCAATCGAACATTGGACGGCAGAGTAACTTTACTGCATGGATTCATGACCCCGGGTCGCTTCAACTTCAAATAATTACCGGGAGTCCCGCAGTTCGAACAGGGGCGTTCTACACCCTGAGTTCAATGGCTACGGCCTACCTCGCGATAAGAGTCACAACGAGCGCACCTGGCCTTTCCACAATCGACTGTTTCCTTCAAGTCTACGTCCCAGGCACATCAACACACCTAGACTACAGGTTAACCTTCAAAATAGCCTAGTATGTCTTCAGCCCTTCGATGCAGCAGCAATAGGTCTATTTTTCCTCGCACTCCCTCTTTGAGCGTTGAGAAGAAGATGGGCTAGGCGATCAGCCTGCGAATTACTCAATTCTGTTAAATATTCAGCATGACCGACGAGCGTTCATGGATAAGATGGAGAAGTCTGAGAAGAAAAAAGGCTTCGTCAAGGAGTTCATGGATTTTCTTCAAACGTTCGGAATCATCGGTCTCGCAATCGCTTTCATCATTGGAGCCGCGGCATCCGCTGTTGTGAATGCGCTGGTCAAAGACCTCATAAATCCGCTTGTTGGTATCTTCCTTCCCAGCGGCAATCTTTCCTCATTGAATGCTACAGTTACGTCTCCCGTCTCACAGAAACCAGCAGCCTTCCTCTATGGCGATTTCATCTCTCAAGTTCTATACTTCATCATCATCGCAATAGTCGTCTTCTTCCTATACAAACAGCTCAAGCGAGCGGGTTTTGCAAAGATGTAGCCTCTAATCCCTATCAACACGTTACCGCGGGGGATAGTAAAATTGTATCCCTGCGAGAATGTATTGTACGGCTATAGCAGCTATGAAAAGCGACATTATTCTGGCGATGACTGCAGAACCTGTCCTGCCTAACATGCGATAGATTCTATCGGTTTGCCTTAGAACGACCCAGCTGGCGAACATGACGATTACGATGGCAAGAAGGGCAACTGTGATCCCGAAGGTTTGAATCGAGATCAAGGTCAAGGTTATCGCTCCAGGACCGACTAGCAACGGGAAGGCAATTGGAAAAACCGCGGTCTCCTCGGCGGAAACAAGAGCTAGCTTGTCGAAACGTTCTCCGCGAAATATTATTTCAATCGACAGCAAGAGAAGGACCAGACCGCCTGCAATCTGAAAACTCTCCAGGGATATTCCGAATAGGAGGAGAACTTCTTGCCCGACCAGCGCAAAGACCGCAAGCAACACGGCTCCGATAACCGCAGCAGTTCTGAAGACCTTCCGCTTCTCATCAAGACTCATCGTTTTTGTCAACCCTGCAAAAATCGGAACTGGCCCTAAGGGGTCGACTATTACGAATAGCGCCACGGTTGCTTTCAGAAGGTCGAAAAGGAAGGCGTCAATCGAGCTCATTCTAGCACTTCATATTGCAATTGCAGTTCGAATCCTTGTGGTGGGCCGGGAGGGATTTGAACCCACGACCTTCGCCGTGTGAGGGCGACGTCCGTTCTGTGCAACCGTATGCCTACCAGGCTGGACTACCGGCCCTACGGGTGGCTCTGGAACGCGAGTATATTTCATCTTTCAAAACGGGAAAAACGGTGATCGAGTTCTTCTAGCGGAGAAGTCTGACGTTCGTACCTTGAGGATTTTCTTCTATGAGCCGAAACAAGGGAATGCACCTTCCCCCTGCTTTTTCTATTTTCACAAGTGCTCTTGGCGAGAACTTGAACGCCGCGATTGTAAGTTTCTCCTTGGGGATGCCTGATCCGAGTACCTTTCCAGGCACCACGATCACATCTCCCGGCTTGGCAAGTCTCGATACCTGCCCTAAGTTGAGGACGATTCTGGTTCTTCGGGATTTACCTAGGAAACTTGCGACCGTTATCCAGAGCGGGGCCTGGTGTTGTCTGCCTGCGCGCTTGAGATAGCTTATCGTGTTTAGCATTTCGGGGTTGGTAGGTCGGTGGTCTCGCATTGAAGGGTCCTCTTGGCAGGGAAGCGTCTCATCCTGAATCGGTACCAATAAAGCCTTTGGAGATCCAAACTTGCATTTCGAAAACAATAGGGTTGACAGAGTCTAGTTTATCGTCTGGACCTTTAGAATCTCGGTTTTGCCAGACGGGCCTTTAGGGTCGCCCGCGATTATGACGATTCTATCGCCCGTTCTAGCAAATCTCATCCCAACAACCGTTTTCTCAGCCTCCCGAAAAATTTCCTCGCTCGTGCTGAACTCCTTAGTTAGTAGAGCTTGAACTCCCCAGGAGAGCAACAGCTGCCGCTGAACCTCCGGATGAGAGGTCAGGGCAATGATTGGGAGCGGGGGTCGGTATTTGGAGACAAGACGGGCAGTTCGCCCCGTGCGGGTCGGTGCCACAATGGCCGAGGCGGCGACTTGCAATGCTGTCTCGCAAGCTCCCAATGCTAGCGCGTCAGCTTGGCCGTGCTCGTACCATGCTCTACGCTGGGCTGAGATTTCCTTCGGGAGGAATCGCTCCGTTTCCTCCGCGACCCTTCCGAGGATCCGAACTGCTTCGACCGGATACTTGCCAATCGCTGTCTCTTCGGAGAGCATAACCGCGTCCGTGCCATCTATGATCGCGTTTGCGACATCTGTCACCTCGGCTCGGGTTGGCGTGGGTAATGCGACCATTGACTCTAACATCTGCGTGGCGGTAATCACGGGTTTTCCGAGCCTGTTGCTCTCATGAATGATTCTCTTCTGTATTATCGGGACAAGTTCGAGTCTGAGTTCCACTCCGAGGTCGCCCCTTGCAACCATGATGCCGTCTGATTCCTGGACTATCTTTTCGAGATCGTCGACAGCTTCCCTCTTCTCTATCTTTGCGACAACGAAGATATTGTGCCCACTGGTTTCCGCAACCTTTCTCGCCATTCTTATGTCGTCCGCTTTTTGGACAAAGGATACAGCGATGATGTCGACCTTGTTCTCCAGTCCGAACTTGATGTGCTCCTTGTCATCGCTTGTTATTGCGGGGACCCTGATTCTGAGCCGCGGAAGATTGACTCCTTTTCCTGAGGTCAGGTCACCACCGTTAATTACTCGCCCTTCGACTTCATCTCTCCTCGTTCGTAAGACTTCGATCCTGATGGTTCCATCAGCGAGGAATATCGTGTCGCCTTTCTTGACGGCTTTTGGAAGGTCCGGGTAGGCGATTGGAATCTTGGACTTGGCGTTGGTTGGTCTAGTCGTCAGGCTGATCTTGTCGAGCCTCTGAAGCCGAAGAGGTTCCCTAGCGAGTTTGCCTACTCGTAGCTTTGGTCCAGGCAGGTCCTGAAGTATGGCCACAGGGCGGTGGAGACGTTCGCTTACTTGTCGGATCGTCTTGATGGTGCGAACGTGTTGGTCATAGGTCCCATGTGAGAAGTTGATGCGTGCAAGGTCCATCCCGGATTGGATAAGTTGGGTCAGCACTCGGGCGGAGTCTGAGGCTGGGCCGATCGTGCATACGATCTTAGTTGCGATGGTGTTTGCTTTCGTTGTCAGTTGGTCGCGACCTGGGGGGAGAGCGGGCCCGGTTTGTTCATAACACATTCTCTCTCAGTTTAGGAAGGCCTGCTCAGTGAATTCGCTAGAATCTGATCCTTTGCTTGGGTGGGGGGCGCTGTCTCTAGAAATCGGCCAGTAACATTTCTCAGTAGGTCATTGTTGAAGGAAAAAAATCGTTTTTGTTTTCGAGGAGGTCGGCTGCCCGTTGTTGTTGGGATAGTTATTGGGCCGCGACCAGAACTTCTACTGGTTCGGGTTCTTCGGTGATAGCTCGCGATTGCTTCGCGAAAGTGTAGACGAGGGCGCAGCCTCGTTCATCGATCCTGAGTTCGACAGCTCCGGTTGGCGCGCCCATGATGTCCAGCAGTTCTGCGACGTCCTTTGGAACTCGAAGGTACGCTGATTGTTTGATGAATAACGGTTTCACGCTCTGGGTCAAGTCACATCTTCCGAAAGTGTAATTGTTGGAAGATCGAGTTCGGGGTTTCGGAACTCTACGTCCCTTGTGCGTGGTGCCTGGGGAGCAAAGGGCGTGCGTGTTCGTGTCTGTGCTGGAATCATGAGAACGAGCGTGCTCTGGATGGAAGCTACTACTACCCCTCTTTACTAGTAACGTGTAGTTTTAGTTGAGTGGTACGCTCTCGTCGCAAGGTCTGACGAATCCGGGAATAGTCAATCGGACGGGTGAATGGGCTTAGCAACGATACTAGCTGTTCAATCCTTCAAAGGCGGAACTGGGAAGAGCACTGTCAGTGCCAATCTTGCGGTTACACTCGCCAGACTGGGCAAGAGGGTTGCTGTAATCGACCTTGACCTGGAAGGCCCGGGGCTACACGTGATCTTCGGAATATCTGACGCGGAGATCAGAGTGACGATAAATGATGTTCTCCAAGCTCCCATTCCCATCAGGGATGCGGTTCTCGATCTAACCCATAGGCTTGGAATCGGATCGGGATGCCTTCTCTTCTGTCCAGCAGGCCACAGGCTCGAAGAAATTCTGAAAATGGTTGACACCGGCTTCAATCTCAGCCGCTTCAAAGCAGTTCTCTACAACCTAGCTACGGAATACCAGCTTGACTATCTCCTAATCGACAGCCACCCTGGAATAGAAAAAGACACAATCCTGTCAATGGCGGTCTGCGACGTCGTAGTTCTCTTGTCCCGGGTTGATCACCAAGACATGTTCGGAAGTGGCGTCATGAACGAAGTAGCGAGCCAGTTGAGGAAGCCGGTGGTTTTGATACTCAACATGATCCCTAGCAGTGTGGGAGAGAAGGAATCCAAGAAAATCGGAGAGAAAATAGCAAGCCTCTTCAATCTCCAGGTCCTAACAGCTCTACCCTTCAACTCGGACGTCTTCGAAAACCTCAGCAGAGGAGTATTCGTTCTTGAACACCAGAAAGATCCGCTCACCAAAAGATTCACAGAACTCGCCGAGAACATGGTAGCCACCATCGATCGGGCCTTGCAAGGCGGAGAAAGTTATGATAACGGATCTACTCCTCAGACTGTTGGCTAGCCCCTAGAGGAGCCTGCCCGATCTATTCTGAAGCGCTCGGCTAGTTTCAATTTCCGTTCACAAATTGAGAAGGTTGTCATCTGATTGTTGTGGGAATTGGATTCTTTCGTTTTGGGCGTTGGCTTTTGTCGTTCTTACAATCGTTGCTCCAATTTCACTAGGTCGAGCTAATGTTCAATCCAGCCCTGGGCAAATATGGTGTCCTTCCAAAGTCTCTATAACACCCCCATTTCTCTCGTAACCCGGCTTCACCTTGAGTTACCAGTTGGCAGACGAGTATTTCCAGCGGATCCACCAGATAATGTCACTACTAGACGATGAAAACGTAGAGATTATCGGCGCGATGAAAAAGTTCGGACCTCGAAACCTTCAGTCCATCGCACGAAAATCCGGCGTCCCCTATCCCACAGTCTACACCCGTGTCAACAAGCTCGGTACTCAGGGATTGCTCGACACTTGGACCTACCCCAACCTTGCCAAGATCGGATTGGCCCGGTCGATGGTTCTGCTGACTCCATCCCCAGGTCGAGAGGTCATAGCTAGCGAAGCCCTGAAGATTCCCGGCTACTGGCTCTGGATAGCAAGATGTACAGGCGAATGCAACGGATACTACTCGCAACATGCTGTTCCCGTGGAAAACAGACAGGACTTTGTTCAATATCTGGACCAGATAGTCTCGTCGGGCCTTGCCACGAGCTACAGGATCTTCTGGCTCGGCGACTACCACTCCCACATTCCCAACTTCGAATACTACGATTTCAAAAAAAGAGCATGGAGATTCGACTGGCCTGCATGGCTCAGCTTGTTTATGAGAGGCAAAAGCGTTCAGAACGGCTCTGAGGAAAAGGAATCGTCGAAGGATGACTTCGACAAGAACGATCTGCTGATCCTCAAAGAGCTAATGAAAGATGCTCGAAAGAAGCTCTCCGAGCTCTCGCAAATGATAGGAATGACGCTTCCCGCAGCCAAGTATCGGTTCGACAATCTGGCGAGACGAGGATTCCTACAAGATTACGTCATCCAGGTATTGCCCTATCCTCCGGAGATATCGGACCTCTACGAGGTCCGACTAGACTTCGGCGAGCACAAGGCGATGATAGCCAAAGAGAACTTCTTCAAGCGCCTACCGTTTGTCTTGAACTACTCACGAATCAAGGGGACCAATTCGATAACCCTTAGAGTCTATCTCCCTAGAACGGAGGTCAACAATCTCTTGACGTTGCTATCGGCTCTCGTCAGGGGAGGCGCGATAGACCGGTTCTCTTACATGTTGCTAGATCCTATGACGATACAATCTCAGACCTTCCACTACAAGGCCTATGAGGACAAGTCAGGATGGCGCTATGACAACCAAGAATACCTAGCCGCTCTCCGCAAGCTCGTCTCGTCCTTCGACAAGGCGGAAGCTCCTGCAGTCACCTTCCCGCCATCGAAGGGCTTACCTGTTAGTATGATGTAGTCGTAGTCTAATTCGGATTGGTTGGCTGTCGGGACTGGGTCGGCACTATTACTTAGCTATTGGAAGCTCGGGACAGGCGCAGTATGGAAAACTACCTTCATACCATCTTCCTTGTCGAACGCAGATGAGACTTTCCTGAGCTCCTCAAAATATGCTAGGTTGTCGTAGCGCCAACCAGTGTTATCTTCATAGAACTTGTACGCAAAGGTCTGTGTTCTGATAGTCATAGGGTCTAGCAAGACATACGTGAATCCTGCAAGGACTTCCCGTCTGGTCAGTGCGGAGAACATCGTGAGTAGATTATTCATCTGGGTCCGGGGAAGATAGATTCTGACGGCGATGGAATTGGCACCTTCCACCCGGGAAAGCGTCAAGACCATTGGAAGACTGCTCAGTACCTTCTCGCCAAGGGCCAAGCCCTCTCGCGTCTGGAAATCTAGTACCATCTCGTAGAGGTCGGAGATTTCCGGGGCGAAAGGCAGCATGTCGATGACATACTCGCGTATGAACCCAGATCGTGCCAGATTGTCGAAACGGTATTTGACCGCTGGCACTGTCATGCCTAACAGCTTCGCTAGTTCAGTCAGTTTTGTTCGGCCGTCCTTGATCAACTCTTTGAGAATGATCAGGTCTTTCTTGTCAAATGGAGTGGGCAGGAATGTCTCCTTGCGTTGAGCTTGGGACGGTTTTGCGGCTAAAGCGTCGAGCCAGTTGGACCAGTCGAATCTCCATGTTTTCTTCTTGGTGTCGTAATAGCTAAAGTCTGGGAGCGGCGACCCTGCTTCTTCTAGCCACAAGAGTCGGTATTCGGTTGCGATTTCTGACGCAACTATTCTTTCAAGGTACTGTTCGAAATCCCAGCGTTTGTCAAGGGGTATCGCATGAGTCGAGTAGTAGCCATTGCACTCTCCCATGCATCTGATGAGTCTTAACCAGTATCCGGGGACGCGCAGTGCTTCTGGTGCCAGTAGCTCCTTGCCCGGCTTTGTTGTGAGGAAGACCATGGCTCTCACCAGACCTAGTTTCGTGTAGTTGGGGTGGATCCAAGTTCGGAACAGTCCTTCTTTTTCGAGTTTGGAGACTCTCGCGTGGACTGTTGGTCGGGGAATGTTTGTCTTGTCAGCAATGAGTTGGAGATTTCTTAAACCATATTTTCTCATCGCCATGATGATCTTGATGTTCTGGTGGTCCAGGAAGGAGACGAAGCGATTGATCTTCTCCAAGTATTCTTCTGGGGCGATATGGCTCAAATATGGTCCGAAGACGACATGAGGCAGTCGGGAACTTTTCAAGGTTTTGGCTACATTGATATGGTCCCTTGAACTGGCAGACCTAGATCGTCCCCTCGGGCAAAAAGAATCACCTCGCAGAGTATTGGGTTAAGCTTTAACTTACGTTATTCTAAATATGATTTACAAGCGGAATCTTAACAATGCATTCGAGTTAGTCTTATCTCTTCTCGGGGCGTAATGTAGCCCGATGGTTGGAAACCAAGATGGAAGCGGATAGAGAGAGTAGAAACGTTCGCCTAAAGACGCGGAATGCCTGCTAAGGGCTTAGCCGATTCCTGTCTCGTGGAAACATGGTGGTTTCTCTAATGTTTTCCCGACCAGTCATTTTCATGGTTAGTCTCTCAAGACCAATAGACCAGCCTGCGTGGGGCGGGGCGCCATATCTGAAAGAGTCGACGTAGGACTTAAAGTTCTCAGGATTCAGTCCCTTGGACTTGAGCTGTTGAATTAGGAGAGTTGGAAGGTGTATGCGTTGGGTTCCGGAAGCGATCTCTAGTCCTCGATAGATCAGGTCGAATGCTCGAGACGTCTTACCGTCTTGGCTAGGCATGGCATAGAACGCTTTCTGTTCTGACGGCCAGTCGATTATGAAGAAAGCTTCCTTCGTCAGGAGCTGTGAGAGTCTCTTCTCCTGCGTCTTGGAGAAGTCGCTTCCAGCCTGTATGTCTTCGCCGTTTTTGAGTAGAAGTTCGATCGCGTCTTTGTACTGCACCCGAGTTAGTGGCAGTTGGAGTGGCTCGAGTTTTTGATTGATTTTCTCAAGCTCTTCGCTGGATGACGCGCTGATCTTCTTGATGCACTCGGCGAGAAATTCCTCAAGGACCTTCATGACGTCTTCGTCTGTTGAGAATGATTGTTCGATGTCCATCTGTCGGACCTCGTTGAGATGGGTTGGTTGTTCGAATTTTTCTGCTCTGAACACTGGTAGAACGGTAAAAACCTTCTCGAATGAGATGGCGCACATTTGTTTGTAGAGTTGCGGGGATTGGGCTAGGTAGGCGTCTTTCTCGAAATATTTGAGTGAGAAGAGTTCGGCTCCACCTTCGCTGGCCGAGGCAATGATCACCGGCGGTTGTATCTCCACATAATGTCGGGTGGCGAAGAATTCCCGAAAGGTTTGGAGGATCTTTGATTGAATCTTAAAGATGGCGTTGGATTCTTCGTTGCGGAAGTCCAGGAATCTCCAGTTCAGCCTGGTTTCTAGGAGCGTGTTCTGGACGCCTCTTGGGTCGAGGGGTAGTGGTGTCTCAGCTCTGTTCACCACTTCGAGCTGTTCGGGGATGACTTCGATTCCTTTCTTGGCGATCTTGCTCGACACAACTTTGCCTTTGACGAGGATCACGTCTTCCTGGTGAAGTATGCCAATCTCCTTGACAATGTCAGGGCTGACCTTTGCTTTGGGGGCGGTCACCTGAACGATTCCACTCATATCGCGCAGGAGGATGAAGGATATCCCCCCTAGGACCCTGACGTCGTGAACCCAGCCTGCCAAGACAACTACTTTGTCGATATGCTCCTTGAGTTCGGAGGTGAGGGCCGTCCGCTTGAGATGGGAGATGTGACTGGTTGGGCTGTTAGACAGGGCTGTTCAGCTTGGAATCGAACAATGCGCTTGTTCTTTTAGGGCTTCTTTTTCGGTTC
>MNGN01000018.1 GCA_001918745.1 Crenarchaeota archaeon 13_1_40CM_3_52_17
ACTAGAGAAGGTAAGCGTTGACGCGTTGTCTTCCTGCTGCTCCAGTACACAAGGCAAACAAGCGGTGAAGATTCCTATGTTTCTAGCTTCTGCTCAGAAACGAGATTGACCGAGCGGGAGTCTTTCGGCCGGCTGTTCGACGGCCTTAGTGGGCTAGTTTTCGTGGGTGGGCTAGCGTTCTGGGAGCATGGGTAAGAGGCTTGAACCTGTTCTTCTCGTCGACAAAGACGATTTTTGGATTCCATTTTTCGGCCTCTTTCTCATTCATCGATACGAATGCTGTGATGATGATCTCGTCCCCCGGCTGTACTTTGCGGGCAGCCGCTCCGTTGAGCGCTATAATTCCGCTTCGCGGGTCGGCAGGGAGTGCGTAGGTGGAGAACCTCTCGCCGGTTGTAATGCTCCAAACATCGACCTTCTCGAAGGGGAGAATGCCAGCAGCCTCCATTAGGGACGAGTCTATCTCGATGCTTCCCTCGTAGTTAAGATCGGAACCCGTCACGCGTGCTCTGTGAATCTTGCCTTTGAGCATTCTCAGCTGCAATCTTGCCGTTTCCTCTATTTCCTACCTGGGCCTGTCTTACTCCCTAGATTTGAACCGGGGCTACTGTCTCTCTAGAGAACTAAAGAGAAACACCTGTGTGGACTCGACTTGGTCCTCTCGTTAAGTATAGATGGCTAAATTGACAGCAGAGCGGAAGTAATGAAGCCTCTAGACCCCGCGGACACCGTCCTTCGAGAAATCGAGGCGATCGGAGAACGTTCTTTCATCCCATCTATCGGTCCCGTCAAGGGAAAGATCCTCGCTGAGATCGTGAAGAAGTGTAGGCCTAGGCGAATTCTGGAGGTCGGAGCCCTCTACGGGTACTCCGCCATACTGATGGCAAAGAACTCGCCGCCTAAAGCCGAGATCATATCGGTCGAGAAGAACCCCGAACATGTACGTATGGCGACCGAGAACATCAGGCGCGCCAACATGGAAGTGAGGATCAGGGTGATAGAAGGAGATGGAAGGACAGAACTAGGGAAGCTCTCCGGAAGCTTCGACCTAGTCTTCCTGGACGCTGAGAAGACACAATATCTCGCATATCTGAAGGCTGTAGAGAAGAATCTTCACGAGGGCAGCGTCATCGTCGCGGACAACGTGGGAATATTCAAAGATCAGATGGAAGACTATTTGCAGTATGTTAGGGAAAAGGGTCCATACAAGAGTCGGACAGTGGAAACCCTCCTGGAATTCTCCGATAGTACCAAAGACGCCATGGAGATAAGCGAGAAACTAGCCTAGCCTAGGGACCAAGGAATGGGCGAGGAGCTAATGGGATTTGTCTTCTCGTTCAGTTGGGCATTATTCATCGTATTTGAAATAGTGACCCTGAGGATGCCATGGCCACTCAAACATTTTCTGATCGGTCAATTCCCTGGTGAGTTCGAGGCGCAGCGTCAAGTAATGATGGTTAGACGGTAAGAAGCGTCTAGGTAGACAGCAGAGGTCCTCAAGAGATCCTATTTTCTAGAATCGTTCCGTGTCTCGGAGGACGTTGCAGTATCCGGAGACGAATCTGCTGATTTCTCCCGTAACGGGGTCATAGCTGTGTCGTTCCGCGTGGCCAATATCGCGGCCATAGACGTGAATGCTCGTTGTTAGCCTACCTGAAATATTGTCAACTCTGTGGATACCACGATGGCTCAGAACTGTTACGTGCCCTTGAGTGTTGATTCTCTCGCTAACTTTCTCGATCTTCGCAACTTTGCGATTCGATCCATCATCGGTCCTGCGGAACAGAGCTTCCCGCTCCTCACCGTCATACACACCGATCAGTGCCCATGTTAAGTGGTCGTGGATTGGAGTTGTCTGGCCCGGATGCCAAACTCCTCCGATTATCGAGAACATCTCGTCCCTTGGCATATGTATCAGGTTCATCGCGAACCTGTCTCCTCTCGGAGTAAATGCTTCGACTGGAACAGAGCCGGGGCTCCGAATCAGCTTCGCCAACAAAGGCTTGAGATGTCTCAAAACCTCCGATTCACTCGGATACTTCCGAACGTTTGCGTCGACGTCTCTGGCGAACTGCTTCGCGGAGTATTGTTCGGTTTGCATCTCGACGATTCCTCAGGGAGTCAAGCGCTAAAAGACTTGGTGCTCAGCCGGCTCGAGATGGGAACACACGGGACATACCTTCGCACTCGTTCAACACTGTCGTCGGCCGTCAGGTAATCCAGATCGTTTCAATAGAAAGCAATAAGTCGTTTCACCGAGGGTGATTGCGTGTGAAGCTCGACAAATCTCCCATAAGGATGGAGTTTCTTAGGAAGAAGCTGAAGTGGATTCAGCAGGCAATGCGAGAACAGGAAATAGACATCTGGATCACTTTTACACGAGAGGGAAACGAGGATCCGCTTGCTCAGGATCTGAGGTTTAGCGATCTTACCTGGCGTTCAGCTGCAATTATCGACCAGGATGGGACGAAGACAGCGATTGTGGGCAGTCTGGAGGTCGAAACGATCAAGCAGAGCAAGTTCTACGATAATGTCGTTGGGTACACGAGCGAGGGCGCGGCTCCCAAGCTGAAACAGATTATCGCAAATAGAAAGCCGAAGGGAATCGCGGTCAACACAAGTTACGACGAGGGCGCGGCAGACGGTCTAACGAGCGGAATGGAGATGTACCTCAAACGGGCTCTGAAGGGGTACTCCAGACGGTTCGTTTCTGGGGAAGATTTGGCCATTGCTCTTCGTGCGAGGCTCGTCCCGGAAGAAGTCGAACTAGTAAAAAAGGCAATTTTCGAGTGCGAAAAGATCTACGATGCAATTGAAGATGCTATCAAACCAGGTAAGAAGGATAAGTATGTTCACCAGTTCGCTCACAAGCTTGTCGCTGAAAAGGGTCTATCGACAGCGTGGGCCTATGACCGCTGTCCCTCCGTGAATGTTGCGGGCAACCCTATGGGACATATTGGCTACCACAACACAACCATCAGGAACGGTGATTTTGTCAAGCTAGACTTTGGAGTCAATTATGAAGGCTACTGTAGCGACATCCAGCGAGTCTATTTCGTCGGGCCGGGAAATATTCCGAACTCGGTGAAGCGGATGTTCGAGACTGCTAGAGCTGCAAACGATGCTGCTCTCGCAGCACTAAAGCCTGGAACTATGGGATACAAAGTCGATGGTGCCGGGAGAAAAGTAGTCGTCAAGAGAGGCTACGCCGAATACAAGCATGCTCTCGGACACGTCCTAGGCCGGAGCACCCATGAGATCGGCCCGCTATTAGGTCCAAGGTGGCCGAATCGGTATGGGAAGCAGGTGGAGAAGCCAGTTCAGAAGGACATGGTCTTCACGATTGAGCCCTCAGTCACCAGCAAGCTTGGAACGTGCAATCTCGAGCAGGATGTTCTGGTTACGGCGAGCGGCTACCAACAACTATCTAAGCCACAGGAAGACATAATCAGGGTCGGATAGCACTCGGAATCGACCAATACGTTGGAGCAGACAACTCACACCTGTCCGGTCTGCGGGACTGCAGGACCCTGTACTCGTTCATCTGGGGAAACAGACGAGTTTAGGTATCACAACTGCCATGTCTGCGGGTCCACTTGGAAGGAGCAGAAGAGCTTCTCCAAGTCGGTATCTGACAAGTAGCGTTCGGCCGTTCGGTCTCTGACGCTTCGCCTCTTGGTGCAGGCTATAGCTTCCAGAAGTCGCTGGTCAATCCCATCGATTTCACGTGATTGTTGAGTTCGTCCTTAGATGGCCTGACGTAGTCAAGCTTCATCTTGTCTTTGTATAGAGGGATACTCAGTTTGATGGCCTGATCTATGCTGAGTGTTTCCCCCGTTTGTCCTAGGTTTCTTTCCTTCCACTCTTCCATGTGATTCTTTGAGCAGAAGAATACCATGTTGTTCGAACAAGTGTTGACCACGTTCTCCCACCACCTTGCGGCAGGCACGCCGATGAAGACGATGGCCTCCTTAGGGTCCGATAACACAGTCTTGTTATTGCGCAACTGTATCTTGATCTTTGCTGCGCAGTGGTGGCAGAACGAGTCGATCGTTACGGCTTTGTCAAGCATCACATGAAATGCAATCGCGTCCCATGCGCAATTTGCGAAATATTTCTTGTTGGATATTGTCGCCTCAAATGGGGAGGCGATACTTGAGAAAGGGTGAGCCATCAGAATCCTCTGCGACCCAGCCAACAAAACCAATAGGTGACTGTCATGAAGCTCTTTCAGAACTCCGAAGGCAGTGGGCCCATCCAGTTCGAACCTCGTCATTATTTCTTCTAGAACGGGTGGATGCGATTGTTCTAAAAATCGGTCGAATACAAACTTCCTAACAAGCTTGGGGAGGTCGGACAAGTCCAGCCCTCTCATCTTCGGGGGTTAATTAGACGTACAAACACGGTCGACAATGAACATCTACGTGATGGGCTGAGGATCTGGCATTCTCCGTAGAAAAACGAGAGCCTGGAGGAGTGTTCGGTCAAAACCCGTTATCCGGTACGTAGAACTGCCAGCGCGCAGACGGGTCGTAGTTCCGACATAGCCAGTGCCCTGCGGAAAGGCTTGTTGTTGACTCGTGTTGAGTAGGCGTGGGCTAATTGGGATTTACAACGGCTGCGGGGGGGTGCTTGCCCTTAGTGTGGAGGAACAGGTGCTTGGCGGACTTGTACGTGTGCCCCGCAGACAATGAGATCAGGATCGTAAATACCCAAAAGAACGGAACCCCCTGAATGGCGATATTCGTAATCTTGTACGTGTAGATGCCTTGGACCCCAACACCTGTCTCTGTAATAGTCGTGACGGGAGCCGTGGTGAGGAAGATGAAAAGAAGGAAGAGGGTATTGGCAAAGCCCACGACTGAGACGAGGCTCATCACCGACTCGACTAATCTCTCGAACCTTACAAGGAAGCCCATGGCAGAGCCCACTTGGAGACGTCCGAGACACAATCGAGTTGTTACCTGGCAAAGTAGTCGATTACACTTCCCTATCGATATGCTTGGACACCTTCAATGTTGACATTGATTCCTGAGGACCAAACGGCCAATCTCTTCCAAACAACCCCCTTCCGGTAAATCTTGTTACTACGTACTTTTCCTCCTTTCTGTAACTATTCTTCCTCACTAACTATTTCTTTTCTACTAACTAATATGCCACCTCCCGGGGGGTCGATTTTCCCGTGTCGCGCCCTTCATGAAAACGTCCGCGGGCTCGAGGCGCCTTAACAACCCGAGGGGATCGGGCCGGGAGGAACCCGTTTAGTCGAGGCCCTTAAGCGCCCTAAGGGCATTTAGGGTCACCCAGGGATTGGCTTTACCTATCTCGCCAAGGTTTGAGTATATGTCCGGAACCTCCACTACTTTTCCAGCGCTGCCGCAAACGTTGGAAAGGTCAACTCCTTCCTCCCGCACGGAATGCCATTGTCCCGTCTTCGCATCTTTCACGAAATTCCGCCGCAACGAACGAAGGTACGTGGCTTCCATCGGCCATGTCCCTTCCGGCAACCGTTTCGACAATAACAACTCCCGAGCATCCTTGGTTCTATCATCTCCACCAAAACCAAGCGCAGTTACAACTCGCAATCCATGGAGAATGTCATAGAAGTAGAATAGTGGAAAATGTAGCTGCGTCCACTCCTGCCGAATCACCCTGCCATTTTTATCACTCTTGAACAAACCGTGGATCAACAGAAACTCGACCCCTCTCTCAACCGCTTCACGCCCGCCACGCGGCCACTTCTGAGCGTCCAGAGAAGAAAACGCCCACAATGGCTCGATCGTTGACATAAACGAGCTATGGTGCACAGGCTCACCATTTCGCCCCTCAGTATCGCAGTTCCATCCCCCATCATCCCTCTGATTCTGTACAAGCCATTCAAACATCTCCCGTACACGAGGATCACTCTCAAACCCGAACCCTGTAAGCGTCCGGGCCATGTTACCCGTCACACAAGGCTCCCAGACCAAACGCCATCCACGCAAATCCTCATCAGGATACTTCGGCGGAGGCCATGAACGATCCTGCCTATCCATTACTTGCAGAAAATACTCCGACCCTCTCCTGATCGGGGGATTCGTCCCTGGAACTCCCAATTCGGCCAACAATATCAGCGCCCAAACGGTCGCCCTCCACTTGGGCCAGTACACATCTTCGCCATCACCCCAGTACCCGGCAGGGCGTTGCTCTCTCAAGTACGCGGCCACCGGATCCCAAAATTCGATCCCGTTCAAGGCTGATACAACCTCGGCATCGCTCTGGGATCTCTCGAGAATATCCGTAAGGGTCCAGTATCGGATCCCGGATTCTCATTCTTTAGGAGCCAGGCAACAGCCTGATCCCATTTTCCAACCTCGACAGTACTAGACAATACCCCGAAACTCCGCCAAAAAGGAACGGGTAGAGTCCCGCAATTAAAGCGAACCGTACACGATCTCACTGGAACAAACCAGAGGATCCAGGACTAGCCACTGAGATAACGGGACGTCAAGCCGAATATTTCTGGTAGAACTCTTCAAGCTCTTTCCGGGTAGGGCTTCCTCTGGTTTCTGGCCTTCCAGCCTTGAGAGCTGCCGCCATGTTCCCGTGCTTAAGCGCCTCGATATCAGTTAGGCCTAGGACCTTGTAAGCTGCAAACGCTCCGACAAACGCGTCTCCACAACCAGTCGTGTTCACTATCTTCCGCCCCAGTTTCGCCAAGTTAACACTCTTCATCTTCAACTGCTTCCCCATATGATGAAACGCGAACCCCTTGCTTCCCAACGTAACGAGGATTTTCATCTTTGGCGCGACCTTGTTGAAGGCGGTGACAGATTCTGTTAAACTACGCGTACCGGCGAACGCCAGCGCCTCATGTTCATTCAAGACTAGATAGTCCAAACCCTCCATTTCTCCACTGAACTCTGCCATTCCGAATCTTGTCAGGACGCCTGGATGCCAGAGAACGGATCGTCGGAGGCGGCGTCCTTCCGACAGTATCCTCCCAGCCACCTGTCGTGGTGGGTCGATTACGACCATCATTCGGCAGTTGCCGAAGAGGTTCTGTACCTCAGGTAGCATGATGTGGTCCCGTTTCAGCCCAGCATTCGCTCCGAAATGTGTTTCAATATTGTTCCTTCCCTTGTCGTCAACAGTAATGTATGCTTGTCCAGACTCAAGCTTGCCCAGTGTCTGGACCGCGGATGTGTCCACCCCGTCCTGTTTGAGAATCGACAGTTGCTTCTTGCCAATCTCATCCTTCCCGACACAGGCCAGCAACGCCACTTTTCTCTGGCCGAGAATCCGTGATGCCGCAACCGAAACATTTCCACCCTTTCCTCCCGGGACCCGGTCGACTTTTTCCACCACAACCTCTTCCCCGGGTCGGGGAAGTCGTTTGACGAAGAGATTGATGTCCCAGTTGAGCGCTCCCGTAACAACGAGGTCCGGCGACAAACCACTACTGCCTCTCCATCATATCAGATGATTCCATGTTATCGCATTGGAAATCAGCTATTGGCTCTTCAGCGCGGCGGCGATGACAGGCGCTACGGACACTTTGCTTACAGGTCCGGGGTAGGTATCTGTCCCGATAACTCTCAGCACTCCTGCTGCCTTGATGCGTTTCAGAGCCCCCTCTGCAAGAACTGGGTGAGTGCAGACCACGAAGATGCGTTTTGTGCCTCCTTTCTTGCAAGCCTTTGCAGCCTCGGAAATGGTTCCGCCAGTGCTAATGATGTCGTCGGCGAAGACTACATCTCGGCCTTTCAGATTTATTTCACCAGCGTCAACTTCGACTTTTGATGAGGTCATGCCCTCTTTTCGAACCCTTACTTTTCGAAACACCGTATGCTCCGTTTCTAGTTCCTTTGCCACCACCGCAGCCCACTGACCAGCTTCCTCATCAGGCCCGATCACTGTGGGGTTGTGTAGTTTGAAGTGTTCTCGTGCATACTTTCCGAGTTCATGCATTGCCGTGAGATTGCGGGCTGGGATTTTGAAGACTTTCGCGACGTCTCCCAGTCTATGAAGGTGGCAATCAATTGTCAGGAAAGATGTGGCGCCTGCGGATTCTATGAGCCGGGCCACTGATGCACAGCTGACTGCTTCCCCTGGATAGAAGCGTGAGTCTTGTCGCGTGTATGCAAAATAGGGTACTACTGCAGTGATGGAGCGGGCTCCCAGATCCCTGAGTGTGTCGGTAAGCAAGAGAAGCTCGAATATGTTCTCATCAGGTGTTCGATAAAGAGACTGAATAGCCACTACATCTTGGTCCTTGACCTCGTCATGGATTCGTAAATATTTTTCACCGTCCGGAAAACGCTTCACTTCCAACTGGCCGGCTTCTTGGCCGAGTTCTTTTGCGACCTTCTCAGCGAGGGGTTGGCTGGCAGACCCGCCTAGTACGAGCATGGGAGAACGAAACCGACTTTGCGGTGCTAATAAAAGTGAGGGCTGAGGCGATTCGCGTTATGATAGTCGATGAGCTGGACGTTTTCAAATGTCTCTACTAGGAAGGGCTGGGCTCGACCCAAGATCATGGGTCAAGAGCTTAGAAGGTTCATACCGAATCATTCTGATCTGTATCTTTGGATTCGTCCTCGCTTTGATTGGTCTGCGACTACTCGGAACCGCGGCAGACGCCTACATCGCCACTGCCTTCTACCGTTCTATATCCGTAGATCTTGTGCCTTTGGTCTACGGGGTCGCTACGGTTGGCGATCTCATCTGGGCGCCGCTGGTGTTCTGGCTCTACGTCTTTCGCAAGGACAGCGATGAGTGGACCAGCTCGCTGATTCTGGCCGTGGCGATGGTGACTGCAATGAGTCTGACGGACGTTTTGAAAGCAGCCTTCAACCTTCCAAGACCATTCCAGATGCCTTCACTTGGAATAGTGGCGCGTGGTGGAATCCCCACGAATCCAGGATTCCCTTCAGGACATACGACTAACGCGTTTACAGTCGCCACTATAATGTGGTCTAGGTACCCTGCTTGGCGTGCTCCCTTCATTGCCCTCGCGGTCGCTACGGGGGTCTCGATGATCATCTTGGGGATGCATTTTCCGAGTGATGTAATCGGGGGCGCTTTTCTAGGAATCTTCTGCGGCACATTCGGTCTAGGCTTGGCCAAGGTGCGGTCGAGCAAGTGATATTGTCACTTTCGGATACTGGGCCAAGTTACATGGCCCCTTTCGAACTAGAGCGCTTGTCTGGTGGACAAGGGAATACTGCGAGCGTTGAAACGATCCCCAGTGGATCACAGAGTGGAGGCTGTGCAGCCGACAGGCATACCTATTCTCGACAAGGTCAGCGGCGGAGGTATCCCTCGTCCGTCAAGTGTTGCGCTCATGGGTCCGATTGGAAGCGGCAAGTCTGCCCTCGTCCGAGAACTGGTAGCTAATTTTCTTCGTCAAGGGTGCCAACTCCTCTATTACTGTATAGACGACCCTGCCGATGTGGTCAAGCTAGGACTTGAGGATCATCACATTGCTGTAACGCAGATCGAGGAGGAAGGGCGCCTCGAGTTCATCGACATGTTCTCGCTTGGGGCTCAGAAGCTTGCCGAGTCGCTTCCCAAAATGGACCCGGGCGATATCCTGGAGGAGACACTGAGGTTTCAGGACCTCCTCGCGTACGGGAGGAGTTTTGCGATGAAGCCGAGTGTTGGTCCCAAGGTGATCGTGATGGATTCAATCACGCCATTTTTCTTGCTGGCGGAAGCGAGGCGGGTCTACCAATATGTTCAGGTAATGCGTTTTGCAACACAGATTGCGCGAGCAGTAACGATCTCGGTCTTGCACACCGAGGTTGTGGATGTGAACGTGGAAAACGCGACCGCGAACCTTGCGGACGGTGTCATCGAGATGAGGAAGCGACAGGGAGAGGTTTTGTTAAAGGGTGGAACGTTGAAGGTGTTGAGAATCGGTCGCAATCCAACCTCGTCAAGGGGATATTTCTACCAGATCACGCAACAGGGAATAGTGTTCTCCAACACACCAATGTTCTGAATGAATGTCGGGTAAGAGTCTTTTAACGACTGGCCGGACAGTTCTCTGAAGCCCTTGTCTGAGGATTCGAAGAAGCTGAGGATCGGGTGCAGCGGCTGGTCCTACAGGGACTGGGTTGGCCCGTTCTATCCGAGAGACGCGAAGCCTGCTGACTATCTCCGAATGTACTCACAAGTCTTCAACGCTGTCGAGATTGATTCAAGCTACTATCGGACGCCTTCGCCGTTCATGGTATCCAATTGGAAGCGGGTTACGCCTGAGGGTTTTCTTTTCACTGCCAAGTTTCCCAAAAAGATCACGCACGAGCTGAAACTGAGAGACAGTCAGGCCCAGCTTGAACGGTTTTACAAGGCTATGTCAGAATTGAGAGAGAAGCTTGGGGCGTTGGTAATCCAGCTTCCGCCCTCTTTCAACTACAAGAAAGACAAGGATGCGCTTGAGACCTTTCTCGGACAGACGGACAAGAAGTATGTCCACGCCATCGAATTCCGCAACAAATCATGGTTCAAACCTGATATCTACAAGCTTCTAGAGACGAGCAACGTCAGCCTGGCTTGGTCGGAGAACCAGTACGCTTCCACTCCGCCCGAGGCCACGTCCGACGTGGCTTATTTGCGGATGGTGGGCGACCGATCAATCACAAATTTCGGAGGGAAGCAACGGGATCAAGGCGAAGTCATGCGAAAATGGTACACCGCTCTGGAGGAGAAGTCTAGCCTATTCAAACAGGGCTTCATCTTCTTCAACAATCACTTCGCGGGTTTCGGGCCTGGGTCGGTGAACGAGTTCCGACGCTTGGCCGGTCTTGCGGAGTTAGACTGGAAAGAGTTGTCTAAAGAACCAGGCCCTTTACAGAGCAGTATGGCAGAGTTCCAGAAATAATTCAGACTTCCAGATTCACATACACCTGCAGGCTCGTTGAAGGCGAGACAGCCTTATACATGAAAGAAGGGCATCTCCTCGCAAGAGCTGTGAGGATTGTTCACCGAGAAAGAGATTGCTTATCTGAAATCTCAGCAACTAGCTAGAATCGGAACATCGTCAAGATCCGGGAGGCCTGATGTTGCTGCGGTTAGCTTCGATACTGACGGCGAGTACATCTATGTCAGCGGCCGGGACGTCATGAACACCATGAAGTACAAGAATGTGCTGGAGAATCCTCGGGCTTCGTTCGTAGTGGATGACTTGAAGACCGTGAGACCCTGGGCTCCGCGTGGAATCAAAATCCAAGGAAAGGCGGACGTTGTCAAGCATACGGGATACATGGGTCCTGGAACCTACATCCGGATCAAGCCTATCATGAAACGTAGCTGGAATATTTAGACAACTAAACCAAGAAAAACCGTTTTCCATTTTTTTCGTAAGCGCTCACTTTATGCCTGCACCGGACAGACTAGGTTATGTTGTAGACAAGGAAAAACAAAGCTGAGGGGGTTTCTTGGAGCTTCGGTTCTACAGTGTTACGCGAGGCTGACTGAGCCTACTTCTGAGAAGTCTGTGAGGTTGTTCATTTTAACCATGTTGTTCGAGATGGTGTATAGCACGTTTCCAATGTAGAGTGTTCTGGTGATGAAGAGGTTGCTGTCTTGCCACGTTGGTAGTTGGCCGTTTTGGAGTTGTGTTATTCCGCCCTTGAAGACGATGCCGTTGTCCGGTGTGATGTTGAAGATATAGGCTCCTTGCCAGATCGGCTGGTCCGAGTACCAGTACGATGGGTTCTGAGGCTGTGCGGTCACCTCGACTGGAATTACGAGGAGGTTGAGCTTTCTGTCGAAGAGGACTGCTTTGTGGTCGTTAATTGCGGGTGAGCTGGTTCCGGGACCGCCGATCAAGTATCTGCTGGTCTCCGATGGCTGGTTGGGGTCTGTGACGTTGAAGAGGCTGATTTTGAGACCTGTGAACCGGACTGCATTCTCCCATCCTACATCGGTGCCTGACTGGCCGATGCCGATGAGATGTGTCTCATCGTATGGTTGTAGGTAATCTGAAACGCCTGTTACGTTAAGCTGGCCGAGTAATGTGGGCCGTGAGGCGTCTTGGAGGCCGATGACAAAGAGCGGGTCTGTTCGCTTGTATGTGACAAGGTAGGCTTTGTCTCCAATGAACCGGGCAGAATAGATCTGTTCGCCTGGCGATAGTCCCTCTAGTTTTCCGGTGGTGTGGAGGCTCTTGTCGAGAACATACACGTTTGTCTCCTGCTGGCTGACTGGTGCGTATGCAAGTGGCATGGGACCGCCGCTCTGGCTGCAGCAATTGGTTGTTGCAATTCGGAGGTATCCGTTGTACTCGTCCATGGAGAACTGGTTCAGAACGTGTCCGGGTACCGCTCCTGTAGACTGGTAGGTGATCGCGAGCCCGTCGATGCTGATACGGTGCACTATCGTCTGCTGGCTCTGGCTCCATACTGGCTGTGTGAGATAGATGTCGTGAAGAGACACGTAGATGGTGCTCGTCGTTCCGATTAGATAGATCTTCGCCGCAGGACTCGGGTCGTTCTGTGTCGTGTCGAATCCGATGATCGTGGTGAAGCTGTAGCCTTGGTCGACAACATCCGAGTGATAGACTTGTGTGGGCGTGGCTTTTACTACTTGGCCATTGACAATTTGCTCTGGGAGCAAGAGCTCACTGTAGCAGAAGACTTGCTGTGTTGCTACAAGATAGACGTCGTTTCCAATTAGTCGAGCACCGGCTAACGTCCCGTTTACGTCAACCCTTGTCGTGATCACCGGGTTGGCGTGGTTGCTGATATCAAATACGAAGAGCGAAGTGGTCCCTGAGAATTGAATAGGGTATATCTTTGCAATGTTGCCTGGTTGAGAAGCACCTGTGCCTTGTGCAGGAAGCGGTGCGTCTCCGGTATGGTACGGATATGAGTATCCTGGAATCTCGCTTACGATGACAAGCCTGTTGCCGACCACAAATATTCCTTGCAGAGTTCCGTTGGCGGCGACTCTGGAGAGAAGTCTGGCATCTATTGTCGGATACGCTTGGACGATGGCGACGGTGTTGTTTGTTATTGTATAGACGTACTGGCCGTCGTTCTTGACGGTGTCGAGTTCATCAACGCCAGACACTTGCTGATTCGTTTCAGAATGGGTGGGACTTTGGCTTGAAGCAGTGTTCGACTGGGCGGCGGGGCCCGCTGTTGCTGGACCCGTAGTGAGACCTCCTCGATTGTAGGAGCTAGGCGTCGGACTGCCGCAGCCGCTCGTGTGAATGAATGCTTGAA
The DNA here is from genome assembly GCA_001918745.1 of Crenarchaeota archaeon 13_1_40CM_3_52_17. Lineage (GTDB taxonomy): Archaea > Thermoproteota > Bathyarchaeia > 40CM-2-53-6 > 40CM-2-53-6 > 40CM-2-53-6. Next base: position 13,215 of record MNGN01000018.1, read on the forward strand.
TGTCTTGGTATGAGGTGAACGGGATCATTGCATGGGCTGTCGGGGTTGTGAGGTAGACTGAGACTGGGATGAGGGTGAGGCTGCTGAGG
>MNGN01000042.1 GCA_001918745.1 Crenarchaeota archaeon 13_1_40CM_3_52_17
CGACGGATCCTACTCGGAGACCAAGCATCCCAGAGGGATAAACGCCATGGTTAGAGCGATCGTGATTGCGACGGGAAGCAATAGGTTCGCCTGGGGTGTTCACGAACTCTTGCTCAGGCTGGGAATTCTAAGCGCAGTCGTCAAAGACGATCGCGTTCAACACGTTATGTTGAACAATGGATTGACTACCTTCCCAAACCCAATCTACAGAGTCACTATCCGAAAAATATCCGATATTCAAAGGTTCAGCGATCTAGCGAAATCGGTCAAAAGGATTCCCAAGATAGACTATAGCAAGTATCACGATTCGGACATCTATCGAAGAAGGGAAAATGCACAACCCTATTCTTGGGTGAGAGTGAACAGTGTCGTTAGGAAAAAGCTTCTCATCCCAAAAAAAGTCTACAATCTGTCAGTGAACGAAACCGAAACGTACCTGGCGTCAAACTTCATCGTTCACAATTGTGGACGCGCGGGTAGGCCAAAGTACGACAAGTTCGGGGAGGCATTGCTGATTGCGCGTAACCCTGACGAGGCGGAGTGGTTGATGGAGAACTATGTTCTTGCTCAGCCTGAGAAACTCTGGTCTAAACTGGCAGCGGAACGGGTTCTGCGCCCTCACGTTTTGTCCACGATAGCCGCGGGCTACGCTCATTCAGAGGATGGATTGTACAACTTTTTCGCCAGAACATTCTACGCGCACCAATATGGGCCACGGCTGATCAAAACCAAGATCGGCGATATTCTCAGGTTTCTTTTCAAAGAAGAGATGGTACTGATGGAAGGCAAGGATCTGTCGGCTACAAAGTTCGGCAAGCGAGTCTCCGAATTGTACATCGACCCGATGTCTGCAGTGATACTGCGGGACGGTTTGTACAACCGCGCAAAGAAGATGACCGACCTTAGCATACTGCACTTAATCTCAAAGACTCCCGACCTGTCCCCACGGCCCCGTCCGCGAGGAGGCGAAGTCGACAAACTTGGCTTACTGGCAGAACAAAGAAGCGATGAATTCACCTATCCCATTCCAACTCAGTTCGAAGATCCTCTCGCTTACGAGGAATTCCTCGGTGAACTAAAAGCCGCTCAAGTTTTATCCGACTGGATAGATGAACGGACCGAGGATCAAATACTCGAAACGAGGAAAGTCGAGCCAGGCGACCTTCTCAGACTTGTCCAGGGGTCTGAATGGCTGATCCTCGCTACTCAAGAACTGGGTCGTCTCTTCGGACACAAAGATCTGCTTGCTCCTCTGGAAATGCTCAAAGTGAGGCTTGCAAAAGGCGTTCGGCCCGATCTGGTCAAATTGACCACGCTTGAGGGCGTCGGACGAGTCAGAGCTCGCATGTTGTACGACGCTGGATTGAAATCAATTGACGATATCAAAGAGAGAAGCCTCGAACAATTGATGAGCATTCGAACCATCGGTCCATCACTTGCGAAGAGGATCAAGGAGCAAGCTGGTGGTCTCATCAAAGCAGACGAGTGGGAAAAGGCCAAGAAGGCAAAACCGTCAGATGTAGAACAGCAAGTGGTCCTTACCGAATATGAAGACGCGGAATGACGAATCTGAGCCTCCGTATTCCTAGGCTTATAATGGGGGCTTCACACGGTCTCCAAAGCCTAGGAAAGTCCGCGGATGGGAAAGATTAAAGTTGCACTTGCAGGCGTTGGGAATTGCGCTAGCGCCCTGATTCAAGGGATTCAATATTACAAGAAGAACCCGCCTAAAGAAGACAACCTCACCACGGGTTTGATGCATCCAAAGTTTGGTGACTACAAAGTAGAAGACATTACATTCGTGGCCGCCTTTGAAGTCAACCGGAAGAAGATCGGAAGCGATCTTAGCAAGGCGATATTCACAGAGCCAAACTGCGCCCCGAAAATTAGCGACGTCCCCGATATGGGCGTCACGGTCAAAGCCGGCCCCATCCTGGACGGTGTCGCCCCTCACATGAGGGAGCCATTCCACGTCTACAACAAGAAAAGGACAAAGCCTGTGGACGTGGCAGCCGAATTGAAGGACTCTGGAGCGGAGATTCTCGTTAACTACCTACCGGTTGGAAGCGAAAAAGGCGCAAGATTCTATGCTCAACAAGCATTGGACGCAGGCTGTGGCTTTGTAAACTGCATCCCAGAATTCATCGCGTCAAACGATGGATGGGCGAAAAAATTCGAAGACAGAAAACTACCGATCGCTGGGGACGATATCAAGAGCCAGGTCGGGGCAACAATTGTTCACCGGGCGCTCGTGGACCTTTTTCTAAAGAGGGGCGTAAGAGTGGACGAGAGCTATCAACTAAACCTCGGTGGCGATACTGACTTTCTCAACATGACCGTAGAGGAGAGACTTCATTCAAAACGGATCAGCAAGACGACGGCGGTTGCAAGTCTGATCCCGTATGACGTTCCGACGAGAATCGGCCCATCGGATTACGTTCCCCATCTCAAGAACAAGAAAATCTGTTACATCTACCTGAAAGGAAGAAAGTGGGGAAATATCCCACTCCAAATCGATCTCAAACTCTCCGTAGAAGACTCGCCCAACAGCGCCGGAGTCGTTGCAGACGTAATTCGCGCGGTCAAAATCGGCCTGGACCGTGGAGTCGGAGGCGCACTCACCAGCATATCCTCCTACTGTTTCAAGTACCCGCCAGTGAAGATTCCTGATGGTCAGGCATCTCAGTGGGTCGAAGAATACATCCAGGGAAAGAGAGAGCACTAGGCAGAGACTTTTCGCGTTTTCCGCACCGCGGGAGCCTCTAGAGCTGCGCCCCAGTTATGGTTCAACCGACCTCTTCCCTTCCATTCTTCGTAATGCTCCATTACGCCGGTGAAGAGCAATGGGAGACCGATTGTAGCGTCGACATGCACAGTGCATTGTTCAGCCTTAGGGTCAAGCTTCCCCCACGACTGGCTTTCGGGGAGCTCACACCCGGACAGCCCGCCGAACTTGGGGTCATCAGTCGTTACTTGGATCGCATAGCTGTGCGGGGGAACGGGCATCCCGGCAATCTCTGCCATCGGGATGACCTGCTGGATATAGTTTTTCGGTGTCCCGCCACCGATGAAAATGACGCCAGACCTTTGCCATCGTCTCTTGAGGCTCATAATCTCAAGATTGTCCAGCATAGGGTCGTAGACCATTGGAGGCCGTCCTTGGTCAAGTTGCTCGTTCCTATACACAGTTAAGGCCATCCCAATTGAGCTATCGGCTAGTGCGGGACAGAAGATGGGGAGATGCTCCCTAGAGGCAGTGGCAAGAATGCCGTATTCGTCGTTGAGTCGCTGTCCCATGAGCTGGAAAAACTCCCTGCTGGAGTACCCTCTGGGTTCAAGAGTTTCTGAGAACTTTTCCACAAACTCGTCAGCCTTCGTGAACATCACATCATCCGCATACGTGTCGTAAACCCTGTCTATTCTCATACTCCTGAGAGTCGGATCGTCGATCTGATAATGGGCCATATAGTGGCGGCCGCCAAGCGACTCGTAGAGATCATGACTGAGATTTGCACCAGTGGATACGAGAACGTCGATCGCATGGAAGGCGATAAGGTCCCGAAGCAGTCGCCTCATTCCCCCGGCAATCATTGCGCCAGACAAGCCGAAGAAGATGATCGGACGATCGGGGTCGCTCAACATGTGAAGCCAGATCTTGTAACACTTGCCAAGCATTCTGCTCTGGAATGAAGTAGCGTTGAACGCTTCGAGAGCTTCGCTAACAGTGTGAACCTTCGCAACGTCAAAATGCTGAACAGGATGCTTGAAAGCGTCTCCCCGCGGCGAGAATTGAATACGAGAAGATGAAGCCGAGGCGGATATTTTTTCGTGAGAGTTAGAATTCTTGTTGGGCTTCATTTTATCCTTCTAACTTGACGCTTCACTGGACATTCCGTTTCTATTAAAATGTTCCACAACTCGTAACGACGGTCGCCGGGACGATTGAAAAAATTTCCAAGAAACCTAGAAGATGGTTTCGTGGTTTCCTTTTTGAGAATGGGCGGTTGGGAATCCTGCTGTCGATATCTAATATCGGCGTCTGTGTCGTTGGAATCTCGGTGGACGACGGGCAGGACGTCTTCCACGACCTCGCTGGTGTCTCTCTCCCCCTCTCCTTGGCCCATAAGGACGAGGCGGAAGGAACAGTGTCGGGTATGATCTTCGGCCAGGGGAAGTCAATCTGATCATCTCCTGAATGTTTGACGCAGTCGTTCTTCTTATTCTCTCGAAGATGGAGTCATCACTACGGCTCACGAGGGAGACGGCGATCCCAGCGCTTCCAGCTCGAGCGGTTCTGCCGATTCTATGGAAATATGTGAGAGGTTCTTCCGGTAAGTCGAAGTTAATCACGTGGCTTACGTTCGTAATGTCGAGGCCCCTTGCCGCTACGTCCGTAGCGACTAGGACCGCGACTGATCCGTCGCGAAAGGCCTGCATTGCCCTGTCTCTTTGACCCTGGGTAAGATCTCCATGAATCGCTAACGCATTGTAGCCCTCGACTCGTAGGGCTTGAGCAAGCCGACCCGCTCTGATCTTAGTCGAACAGAATATGAGTCCTCTAGTTACCTTCTCGGCTTCTAGAAGGGAGCAGAGTGCCGGGAATTTTTCATTCTCTTCAGCCCATGAGTATTTCTGGGTCACAGATTCAACAGAAATCTCGTCGCTATCAACAAAAATTCTCAGGGGATTCTTCATGTAGTGATGAGCGAGCCTGACGATCTCATCGGGCATGGTCGCTGAGAACAAGGTTGTTTGACGGGGCCCGGGGACTCTTTCGAGTATCAACCTCACATCATCTATGAATCCCATGTCTAACATTCTATCAGCTTCATCCAACACGACAAATCGCACCCTATCTAGGTCCACCGTTCTTCTCTCCAGATGGTCGAGCAGCCTGCCTGGGGTGGCGACGATGACTTTTGTGGTCGGCCTCTCTAGTTTGTTGAGCTGAACCCCTATGCTCTGACCACCGTAGACTGGGACAGTTCTTATTGGGAGGTGGCGAGCGAGCCGCTCGAATTCTCCCGCAACTTGGACTGCAAGTTCGCGTGTTGGAACGAGCACGAGGGCTTGGAGCCCGTGAACGTGGTTGTCGATCCTCTGGAGTATCGGAAGGGCGTAGGCAAGGGTCTTTCCCGACCCAGTGTGGGCTTGCCCTATGATGTCTCTTCCTTGGAGAATGGGGGCGATAGCTTCTGCTTGAATTGGGAACATTTCGTCGAAGCCCATATCCTTGATTCCCTGAAGAAGCCGGGGTTGGAAACCTAGGGCTTCGAACTGTTGAGCCAACTATTGTTCTGACAGTAAGTCTGCCCGCCCCATAAAGACCTTCCAGTCCCGAAAATCAGGATCAAAACGTTAGTGGGATTCTATTGCCCTTTACTTAGGGTCTTTTGGGTCTTTTCCAGAGGCTAGAAGCGTCATCGGCAAGGCCCTCATGACGATGCTCCCAAGCTTGATGTTTGGGCATATGATCTTCGCAAAAAGTCTTGCCGCAATACTCACACTTCTTGTTCTGTTGCGTCACACGCCCGCATTCGTCACATTTTTCCAAGTCAAACCAACTTCGAACGGAGACAATACTGGCGATAATCGTGAGAGGTTTAAGCTTGAGCCTGGATGGGGCCAGCTTCTTGGTTGTGATTCCACCTCAAGATCAATTCATGCAAAAGCTTCGCACGATCGTTGTTGAGGTTCAGCTTGAAAACTCTCACGCGTCCATAGTCTCTTTCCTCCACTATTCCCGCCTGTGATAGGTCGCTTAGATGCCTCTCGGTAGCGCTGTAGTTTTGGTCAGTTCTCTTTGCTATCTCTGTCAGGTGCAGTTGTTCGACTTTGGAGAGAAGGGTGAGTATCCGTATTCTTCCGCTGCTTGAGAGGACTCTATCTAGTGGAGGAATCTCGTCTCCGTCCAATGCTAGGCTCTGATGGAGAGTGTTGATTCGAGCCATCGGCGTATGGCGGAGGCAGGGGCCGATGATATTCCTAGTAGAGTTGTTTTTCCTCTGAAGCCAGTGGTGGAGAGCTGGCTGGATAGGATGCCTGTAGCGTTCAGGTTCTGGACGTACTTCCATACTTGTGTGTGGGCCCGGTATGTTTCTTTGTGTTCCTCGCAAGCCATACGGTAGGCTATCTCGACATCGCCCATAGTGGCGTATGTTGCATTGTTTCTCTCCAAGACCCGAGCCAGTGCTAGCAGTATGAGTTTCTCGTGAAGGTTGAGGTGCTGAGAATATTCTGTACGGAGAACAGGGTATACGCTGTTCGCGGCAGCTCTGATATGATCAGGCTTCACCTCTCTCGCACCTTCCGTGTCCGCATACTTTCCACCTCTCCACAGTAGCTCGATAGCATAGCGAGCATCACCCCCCGGCGTCGCCATGTCGGCGACGAAGTTCAGAACTTCTTCGGGGACGGTTGCTTCTTTGAATGCGAGTTCTGCTCTTTCTCTCAGAATATTTTCCAGTTGCGGAGTGGTGTAGTGGTCGAGGCGGATGACGTTTCGTTGGAGAGTGCTCTGAGTGCTTCTATCGAGGTCTTCAATGTTCCTGAGCTCCCGCAGGATGATTATGAGGGACAATCTTACTGGCCGGCCTGGCCGTTCCTCTTGGATGCGTGTGAGATTGTAGAGACTTGTGGAGCCTTCTGCTTTGATGAGCGAGTCTGCCTCGTCGAGGGTGAGGATGATGTGGAGTTTCTTGTCTTCCAGCTGGTCTAGGAGGATGTGAAGTAGTTCCTCGCTAGAGAACCCTCGCTGTGGAAACTGGGGAGTAAATGTCTGGACGACTCGTTTGAGGATCATGAAGAGGCTGCCTCTGTACTCGCGGCAGTTGACGTGGATGTAGGCGAGGTTGAGCTTCATGGTCTTGGCGGTGCGTTGCATGTCGGTGCCGAAACGCTGGGTGAGGACTGTTTTGCCAGTTCCAATGTCGCCGGTGATGAGGACCTTTGGGCTAGTTGTTCCGGGTTTGTCGATGACTGACCGGAAGAGTTCGGCGAGGAATCGTAGTTGGTTTTCCCGGTGGGGTAGCCGGGGTGGGAGCCATTCAAGGCTGAGAGGGCCTTCGTCTTTGAATATGGTGGGCTTGGAGAGGGCGTCCCGTACTATCTCGGAGGGGGCGGAGAGGCTGATTTTCTCGATCATGACGAATACTTACACCTGAAAGCTCTCAAACTATGCTGATGAACGTATAAGATGAGCAGAGGTGGATAAAAGTAATCGCCAAAGCCAGCCTTATCGAATATCGGTATTTGCATCTATCGCCCTTAATCCAAATTCTCAGTGATTCGATAAGGAAGAGTCTTCACGTACTCCCCCTTCACGGTCTTGAGTGAGAAAATGAGCCAAACAGTTTCCATTGTGATGCCGACCAAGGGTCGCGTAGAACTTGTACGGCAGGCGATTGAGAGCGTTCTTGCTCAAACCTACGCAGCGTTCGAACTCCTGATCCTAGACGATAGTGTGAAAGAGGATGCAATGGAGATAATTGAACTAGCAAATTCAGATTCGCGAATTGAGTATGTTGATCGCAATGGCATTGGCGTTTCGGAAGCACGAGCACGAGGAGTCCATAGGGCAAGAGGATCTTTCATCACTTTCCTCGACAGCGATGACTATTGGGCAAAACCAAGGCTCGAGCGCCATGTGGATGTTTGGGTGAATAACGAGATCGGACTAAGTTGGGATGTGTGCACCGAGATGGGGGGGCCTCCCACTCTTGCCAAGCAACCTTTCTCCGGAGGACTTATTGAAGCTCCGAGAGTGGCTCGGAAACTGTTTCTCGGCAATTTCATTCACGCATCTTCGGGGTTTACTCGGACAGATTTGGCACGAGAGATTGATTTTTCATGGAGCATTCTCTCCGACTGGCTGCTTTTCATGAGGCTGACTGAATCTCGTGCTGCATTCTTCATCGACGAAACACTTTCTTTCAGATCGGTGGAACCGCGAGACAGGGTTTCCAACGCCTACTCTGACAAGTTTTTCTTCAAAGAATCTCGCGACGTCAGGAGAGGAGTGCTCTCGGCGAATCCGGCAGTCTATGTCCCTGCATGGGTGGAACGATCATGGTTCAGATTCAGGAGGAAATTGAGAGTATGAGTTCGGTCGTTAGGCGGTGGGTTGTCTGCGGGGTCAACGGTTTCGTCAAATGCTACCTATTAGGTTAGTGGATCTTTGTGTCGCTGCGATGACAACTCTAAGACTGAGAATAGCGCGACCATTTGATTCCGGGCGTCACGCCCAAGGACTCGTCAAGCCCTTCTCCGACTGGCCGGGTCTTGACGCAAACTCAGATTACTGTCAATTCTGATTGAGTAGTGACCACTTGAGGTGACTAATGATTAGAGTTCTTGTCGTTCACCCTGACATGAAATTCCTTGGTGGCGGGGAACGACTTTGCTGTGATACGATTCGCGCTTTGGTATCCATGAGACATGAGGTGACCTTGCTCTCGGAGACGTTCGATCCGCAGATGACAGAGGTTTTCTTTGGTTATGGCGGATTGTTCGAGAGAGTCGATATGTCAAACTATGCTTCTGGCAATCGCGATTCGCCCTTTGGGACCTCGTCGCATCTAATTCACCACATTAAAGGTCAAACGCGCGCGCTGAAACGGCTCAAACACTCAGATGGCCGGCCATTTGACCTGATTTTTTCCACTCAAGACCCCGGGTACATTCCCGACCTTAACGTGCCAGTTCTTCAATGGGGATACTTCCCTAGGTATTTTCCAGATTTCCTTCCCGGCTCGCTTGTCAGTCTGCCTTTGCAGGAGTACTACAGGAGGAAAACGTCGAGAATAGGACTCGTGTTAGCAATCTCACAATATTCAAAGTTGAACTTGGATGTGAAATGGAGCCGACCAAGCGTGCTCGTCTACCCCGCATGCAATATGGTTAGAGCAAGAGGCAAACGTAACCTTGTTGTGACGGTTGGCAGGGCAATTCCGTCAAAGAGGCTTGAGCTGTTTTGGAAAATCGCGTCCCTTTGTCCGGACTACGAATTCGCAATGCTTCTCACTCAAGACCCTGGGCTTGTGGAATACTCCAAAAGTCTGTCGAGAGGATCGCCGATCAATGGAATCACGATTTTCAACCCGCCAAAAGAAACATATCACAAGTTTCTAGGGGAGGCAAAGGTCTACCTGCATCTGATGAAAGGAGAACATTTCGGAATCACGATCGTCGAAGCTATGTCGGCAAGTTGTGTGCCTGTGGTTCACGATTCGGGTGGTCCGAAGGAGATTGTAAATGGAAAAACGGGATTCAAATGGCAGAGTATTGATGACGTTCCCGGGATGATTGAAAAAGCAATGAATAGTTCTCCATCCTCTGATTCTAGGCTCAGAGCAGAAGACTTCAGGTTTGAGAAGTTCGAAAGAAGACTTTTCGAAATCTTTTCCGGGTTACGCGAATGAAACCCAGAGCAATTTCCAAAAGCCGTTGTATCACGAGTAATGCTAGCATATTCGCCTCGCATAATCTAATGCCTTAGGTTTCGCTTGCGACAGTTCGCGCCTCTCAACGGCGTGTTCCATCGCTCTAGAACTCTTTCTTCAGGAGAAGAAAGTATTGGAGGGTTATATTCGGAATTTTCTTCGCTACGTCGAAAACATAATGGATTTGCACATTCGAGACTTTCGGATTAGCCCTGAAGATTTCGTAGAGATCTTTTTTCTTGAATCCATAATGGTAATGGTAATGGTGATGCCTTCTAATTAGCCAGTTTAATCTATGTGGTTCATATCCGAAAACAGTGTCGGAAGCTACACGAATCATTTCGTTTATTGCGGGCTTGATTCTAGGAATGTGATGGAGAAGGCCGTTTGCGAAAACCGTTCCGAAGCTGTTGTCCGGAAAGGGAAGATTTGTAACACTTGACCTAACGTCCAGTTTTACTTTGAGATGAGTCCTATCCGTTTCCAGTTCGTTTAGCGAGAAATCTGTGTTAATGTCTCCTCTAGGATTCGCTCCACAACCCACGTCTAGAATCAACGTCCACGTCTCCTAACCAGCTCTTGAAGGCGCTAGTTGGCAAAGAAGATTCCGACGTTGAATGTCTCCTGGGGCGAGTGCATGAAAAAGGCTCCTTCTGAGCGTGACGCCGGGCTGCCACGCCATCAAACATCTTTTCTTAGGCATCTTTTTGTTGAGCGTCTGGTTGCCAGCCACAACCTGCCTTCAGAAGCATCGCTCTCCTGCAATTCCGTTTCCGCTACTCAGTAACAATTTGAAACTGTGGAAGGGGAACTATGAATTTGCCCCCTGACTGCAAGTATTCGCTCTCCTCTTTGCGGATTTCCTCCAAAAAGTGGTGGGGAAGGACAAGAAAATACTCAGGGTTGTCGCTTCGAGCCTCACGCTTGGAGACGATAGGAATGTTTGTTCCCGGAGTCCTAAGCCCCCACTTTTCCGGGTTTGCGTCAGTCGCCTTTCGAATAAGACGGTGGTCAAGTCCACAGTACTGAAGTATCGTATTACCTCGAGTTGAAGCACCGTAGACATAGATCCTTTTTCCTGCGCTGACTTCATCACCTATGAATTTGCTGAGCTGCGACCTGATTCTTCGGATGTTGTTGGCAAAAGTGGCGTATATCGAGGGTTTCTTCGAGAACAAATTGGTCTCGAGATCATTCATTTCCTTAACGCTTTCGCGAACTCGAAAGCTCCCCCTTCGCGCGATGTATGTGCGGAAGCTTCCACCATTGACTTCGTTTGTTTCCACATCGAAGACTTCCAGGTCATGGAGACTTAGTAGCTTGGTCATGGTGTGGAGGGAATAATATGTGAGGTGCTCGTGTCCGATGTTGTCAAATCCGTTCTGCTCCAACATTGAGATCAAGTAGTTTTGTTGGACAACCCAGACTCCTTTAGGTTCAAGACACCGGACGATATCGCGAACAAAAGTGCGGGGATCATCGAGATCATAGAACATCGCTATGCTAGTAATGATCTTGGCTTTGGATCGGGGGAACTCTTTTCGGAATAGCTCGAATCCGAAGAAATTGTTGAAAACGTGGCCGGTTCCCTGTCTTGCTTGTTGGACAAGATTCTTAGCGGGTTCAAATCCCACCAGCTTCAGTCGAGGGGTCTTGTATGACCGTAGAAGTGTTCCATCATTGCATCCGATGTCCATGACAATATCGCCGGCGTCAGGACGAGCGACCTTACACGATTCGTTGGCTATGTCCTCTAAGGCTGTCCTCATGGTTGAGCTTATTCCTGAACGGTACCAGTAATGAAGATAGAGCGATTCCCGAGGGAATGTATGTTTCAACTGGACAAGGTTGCAACTGGTGCACCGGACCAGGTCGAGAGGTGATCGAGGGCTGTCTCCTCCGACGGTGACAAAGTCAGAGACATGTTGGTTACCCAGGGATAGGATTCGTACAAAGTTCTTGGAGCGGCATAGTCTGCATTCTTTGATCGAAGTAGCGATCTGACCCACGGCTTCTCTTGTCTCTCGTGAATTGCTTCAGTTCTAGTCGCTCGTGACCCAAATGGCCTATAAAATTGCTTGATTCATTGCGAGCAGCTCGTTTCTGGTTCACGACGGAACTCATGCCTTCCTCGAAGGGATTTGGAGGCAGGAGCAAAAGCTGCGGTCGATCCGCTGTAGAACATGTCCGTTTGGCTTGTAAGACTATTATCCCATTCTCATGAATCGATCATTAGGGTGAGTATGTCAAGTCTCAAGGAGCTGGCGTCGAAGACATCTGTCGAACGGAAAGGAGTACCTCCGATGCCTCGCCAGGAAGCTGAGCGACTTCTGCGGGTCCTTACGGGATGGACCTTGAAGGATGGCTCGATTGAAAAGGAATTCGAATTCAAGTCATACCTCGCGGGCTTGGATTTTGCGTATTCCGTCGGGAAGATCGCGGAGGAACAAGGTCATCATCCCGACATCGTGATAAAGTGGAGGCGCGTGAGACTAATACTGTCCACGCATTCGACTAAAGGGCTGAGCGAAAATGACTTCATCGTAGCCGCAAAGTCCGAACTCAGATACCGAGAATCAGGCTCTGATTGAGTTGATGCTCGACCCAACACATAGGCTGAAACGGTTGGTTTAGTGCTCAATCAACCTTAGTTCTGAAGAAACCTCTTCTCCACCCGACCGCTGTGACCCCTATTACTCCGGTCAACGCGACTGCCGCTGCCGTCAAAGCGGGGCCTTGTGCGCTCAACCAGCTTGGTTTACTTCAAAGGTTGCGAGAGCTGATGCATCTTGGGCATGTGCTACCTGGCCTTTTGCGATGATCGCATAGGTTCCTATGAGCCCCGCTTTTGGAATCACTTACGCGGATTTGAACACCCCGCCGCCGATGGAAGCATTGGTAAGAGTGACATTTGATCCATCAGGTCTCGTCAACGTCAATTGCAATAGGAGTGTTGTCGAGTTCAGAGGAGACCCGTTGAGGGTTGCCAGCGTGCATATTGTGGCTATGTCTCCAGGAAAGTATAGCATTCCCACATCGGCGGTGATCCCCAGGGTATCGATCCGAGTGACTGTGAAATTTGCGACGGTCGAGATTCCCGTGAATGTGTCATGAGCTTTTACAAGATGAAGTCCAGGTTGCGCATCTGGAATGTTAAAGATGAAGATGAAAGTCCCGTTTGTAGAACTTGCAATACCCAGGAACGCATCCTCAAAGCCCATTTCTACTTGGTAGGAAGGAATCCCCGAGCCTTGCGCCGAGACCTTTGTTCCTATGCCGCCGGATTACCTGAGTAATTGCTCGGGCAGCACAGTCCGAAAGGCCCGTTCTCTGCTCGGATCGTTAGGGCATTCGTCCCAGAAGTCAGAAATGGTGTAAGGTTGAAAGTGGTCAAATAGCGTTGAGCCAATGTTGCGCTGAGTAGTCTGAGATGCTCCCTATGCTTTCGACTATGTGTCCGTTGACGCGAATCTCCGCAAAATCATCGACCGCAATCGAAATCAACCCGGATGGCTTGGTCCCATTCAGTTGAAAGGTTTTGGAGAAGAAGAATTGGTTAAACTCTGCAGGTGTAGTGGTCCCATTGATACGGGGTGCCCATATCCAATGGGCGCCTGGAATCGTGGAGAGGTCTGCCGACCAGCCCCCGGTACTATGTCCATGGATCGTAGCCCCCGTGGGGCAAGATGAGGGAATAATGGAGGTTAGGCACACAAACTGAGCAGAACCGAGGGATGTTGGCGATCCAAGTGCGGGGTCGGCGTTGTAAACCTGCCAGCTCGTGTCCGAAGCAAATGAGACTGTTCCGGTCGACTCTGAGGAACTCGCATGTGGAATCAAAGAGGGCAGTACTACAGTGACCAAGAAGAATGCGACTAGGATGGCAGTGGCCTTGAATCCTCTCGTTGCCCCAGCCGACGAGTCTTTCCTCGTTCTTGCATGGATTAAAATCTTCCGCAGGTTGACTAGGAAGTTTCATCCGAAATATGACTCAAAAGAGGGATTCTAAGATCGAGAGATCCGATGCGATTGATCGCCCTCAATTGTTGGAGATCCGTTCTGAAATAGCCTACGATTCCCCTGCTTGTTATTGCGCTGAAATCAGATAACCGATTTCGATCACTTACATGGGCCTCGGAGTCGGAGGTTTTCTGGATGCAATCTTCGTCGGCCTATCTTCTCGTCTTCAGAACCTCTTCTACTGCCTTGAGTCTGGTTTCAATCGCCGTTAGTCGGTCAAGTATTTCCTTTAGAATTCGAATGGTTTCGTCGTTTCTCGGGATGTATTGGCTCGAGGGTCTGAGGGGTGACGGCACTGGCTCAATCGGTGTTGGATGTAACGGGTCAAACGGTCGTCTGGGTTCCATTGGGATAGGCTGTAATTCAAGGGATCACTTTGACTCTTTCCTTAATGCCACGTCGAAGAGTAGGTTGCAAACCGCCTTGAAAAGATGGTCTAGCCGAAGTATTTGCGGACCATTTTAACCCCGACGTCGCTGGCGGCCCATTTTTCGCCGTTGAACTTGACTGCTCCTAGCCTCTCCAGATTGGCTAAGTGTTCGCCTAGTTTCTCGGCTGGGAATCCTTTCTCCTTGTGTCCTGGGTAGACGTCACCGAGGGCCTTCGCGACCTCCTTTGCGCTCTTCGGGGTTTCGCATATCCTAACAATCTGAATGTTCACTTCTGTAGTGGTGAGGATCCGGAAGATTTCCTCTTCTGAGAGGCGGGGTTTTGTCAAGCTGAAGCTAACGGCTCCCGACGCTTGCGATGGACCGGTCTTCGGCCCGTGTCTCCTGCGGCGGATAATTCTGTAGCTAATTAAACCCCAGGTTGCCGCAAGCAACGACCAGAGAAATGTCGGGTTACCTAAGAGCCCGACAATATCTTCGAATTGTAAGGTCATTATCATTGCTCTATCTCACTCTGTGGAGGGCTGCCATTTCTATTCCCGCTGGACCCACTCGATACGCGTAGACTTTCATGTCTCCAAGTGCGCCTGGCATTTTCAACACTCGCATCTTTCTCGCATAATCCTCACTCCCGAAGGGTTCGGTTGACAAGTCAACGACACCATCACTCAGGTGCTGAACAGTATTCTCAATATGCTCAGTGTGAATCCCTTTAGAAGCCAGCAATAATGCAAGTCCTCCAGTAGAGCGGACGTGATTCTGCAAGATCTTCAGAGTCTGCTCCACCGCCGGAAAAGGCGCTGAACGGATAATATCGCTCAGGCTGTCAATCACGATCGTCGTTGTTCCAAGAGGCGTGATGACTCGTGGAAACTCCTTGGCCAGCAGGTTGGCTGGGCCAATGTCCCATGAGACTTCGCCTGAGACCTTCTCTCTTTTCATGCTAAAGCTGTCGATGAACCACATCTTCCTCTTCTCGAAATAACTGTCAAGGTTCCAGCCGAATACTGCCATCTCGCCAACAACGTCTTCCCACGAGCGTCCTGTTGTGAAGTAGACTGCTGGCCTGCCTTCCCTTAGGCCTTGATAGAGTATCTGTTCGGCACAGGTGGTCATCCCGGTATCTGCTTCGCCAAGAAATGTGATTATGCTGCCTGAGGGTAGGCCGCCGATCGACTCGTCGAAAGCTCCAATTCCGCTTCTAATATTCGCCATTTTCCATCTCTACGCCTATTGTTGTCCCTGCTGGTTCTGTCCGTTCGGGTACTGGTCCCTGTACCCTTCTTGGTATCCTGCTTGGTCGGAGGCAGGTTGCTCCACTTGAACTCCTTGTTCCACTACCCCTGCCCCTTGGGATACTGGGACGTTACCTGCAACGACTTCTTCGTTGGTGCTACCGCCGGCTTCGGCGCTTTCTCCCGTTATTGCTGTGGAGGCGCCTGCCGTGGCTGACACTTCGAACTCCGACTGGGCCTTTGATGACGATGCCGTCGGGTCCTATGGCGAAGGCGTAGTCGTTTAGGCTGTGGCTTGTTCCACGCATCTTCCTGACGAACAGCTTACGTAATGGCGAGCTCTGTTTGACGAGCGACAAGACCATGACTCCAGTTGCGAGAAATTCTTCGATACCATATCGGCTGATCAGTCCGGAGCCTTCGACGATTTCCGTGGTCATCAGTGTGGTGCATCCGACGTCTTTCAGGAGGAGTCCGACCTCGAGGAAGATCTCCCGTAGAGTGTTCAGGTCGGTGACTCGGAAGCCGAATCCTGGCAGCGAGTCAACGACTAGTCTTGTTGCTCCTAGCTGTTCGACTAGTATCTTGACTTCTGATAGTTTTGAGCGGAGGTTGTAGAGGATTGACTGGAGGCTTTCTTGTTCGGTGACTTCTGATTCGACGCGCTGGTAGACCGCGTCTACCATGCCGATTTTCTTTTCGTTTTCTAGCTTCTTGAAGTCCCATCCGAAGCGCAGCATGTTCGCCTTGAACTCGGACGGCGGTTCCTCAGTGCTGACGTAGACTCCTGGTTCGCCGAACTTTGTCGCTCCTTTGTAGAGGTATTGTCCGCAGCATATTGTCTTTCCACAGCCCGCTCCTCCTGCTAGGAGGACTCGGGCACCTTTGGGGAAGCCGCCTTCGAGAACGTGGTCCAGGCCTGGGATCCCAGTATGGACCCTTTCGATCGCAGTTTCCATAATGGACCAAGGCTAGGGCGGTCAGAAGCTACCATAAGCCTACAGTAACCCTGCGGCCAATCCACAGGTTACACCACCGATCGTTTTAGCGGATTAAATGCTATTCTTGAATCATGTCGGTACACCTGTTTAGGCGCGAGCGGTTTGGTGGGGGGAGTGTTCCCCTCAACCACTCTTGCGTCGCGAGAGTCAATCGCTAAGACCCCCCCTCCCGTGGAGAATATTTGCTGTCTGGCAGTGATTATGGGCGAGACAAGCAATTCAGGGCACAATCCATGCTTCGATCGCATGGCGTTTTAACGAGTCGTCAAGAACGGTTTGCTATGCAGTTAAGGGGACGGCTTCCAGAATCGATATCAGGGCTAATAATAGGCGATTTCCCATTATCTCTATCCCGGAAGCGAAGCACGCAAGGAGCCTCGTTATGATCCATAATCGGCCCTGATCACGGATCCAACCATGGGACTTTCTGTGACGGTCCACTTTTCACTCTGACCCCCTGAGATAGGACGGATATCGAAAACCGTGGCTCCTCTAGGTCTACCCTGACACCCCAGACTTGCAATTATCCGCACCAGACAACTAGCCATCTGGAAAGGATTTCGATCCGTAGGCAACCTCATACAGCATAAGAGGTGGCACTTGAGCTCTCAGAAAATATCGGGTCCCACGTCCTCGAACGCTAGACACTATCAATTGTCAAACACGTCAATAGTAACCCAGCGGAATTATCGTCGAACCACCATTCGTGCCATAGAAACGGGTATTATCCCGCAATGGTTCCCCAAAGGGTTTTTAGCATAAGGACTGGGGCTCCTCGAAGCTTCCGGTGAAAAGCGAATGCCAGAACGAGGATACTCAGTTACGGGCTTGGACCCAGACCGTACTGTAAAGTGTTCTGGCCGCGAACTCCGAATATCCCCCAAAGCATCCGTGGAGCTATGTCGCACAATCAGAGGAATGAAACTCCCTGACGCAAAGAGGCTTCTCGAACGCGTTATCGAATTGAAACAGGCAGTCGCCTACCGTCGGTTTCACAAAGAAGTCCCACATCGGCGACAGCTGAACGAGCATTTCTACGCAGGCCGTTTCCCGCAGAAAGCCGCCGGCAGACTCTTCAAGCTCCTAGAAGAGTTGGAAGCAAATGCCGAGTATAGGAATCTCGACACGGAAAGGCTCAAGATAATTCACGCCGCGGCGCAACGCGGAACCAAGATTCCAAAGCGGAATCCGAGAGCCTTCGGTCGATCGGATCTTTTGCAGGGAACTATGACGCATATCGAACTTGTCGGCTACGAGCTGGAATAACCCTTGTCGGTTACCAAGTATTTTGTCAAAGATGTTTCTCGACGCCTCGAAATTGATGAGCACCTCGCGCTAGAGCTGAAACGCGCTGGATACAGTCATGTCGAGCTCACAAAGAGTCCCGTGGGCACGAGAGTCGTCATCTACGCCGCGAAACCAGGAATGGTTATTGGCCGAAGAGGCCAGAGCATTAGAGACCTAACAAAGGTGTTGGAGGAAAAATTCCATATTGAAAATCCCCAGCTTTCTGTTGCGAACATCGAGGTGCCGGAGCAAGATCCCAAGGTTGTTGCGTCTCAGGTTTCTCAGGCCCTCCAGAGAGGAGTCCACTTCCGTCGAGCCGCATACTGGGCCATTCAGAGAGTGATGGAGTCGCAAGCCCTCGGCGTCGAGATTACCATCCGCGGAAAACTCACAACAGAACGATCACGATTCGAGAAATTCAAGGCCGGCTATCTTCCCCGAGTCGGAGATCCCGTGTTGAAGAGCGTGAAGACCGCAGTGGCTGATGTTCAGTTGAAGCAAGGCCTTTTCGGAATCAACGTCCGCATTCTACCGCCACAAATAGACTACATCGACAAGCCGATCATGCTAACCCCGCCCGCAGAGACCACGCCTCAACCGGCCGTCCCTGCGAAAGAAGTTGAACCACTGGCCCCGTCTGAGGAGGTGGTCGAGGTAGAGACTACAGCTGGAGATGTTACGGTTGTGGTAGAGGACAAGGAGGAAGAGGAAACTGGCGATTCTGAGAAAGCGTGAGCTCAACCAGATGCTCCCCGAAGAGCGACGGAAGAAAGTCACAGAACTGCGAGCAGAACTGACTAATATCCGAACATCCGTAAAGTCGGGTGGAACAGTGGACAATCCGGCACGAATACGCGAGCTCCGCAAGACAATCGCCCGCTTGTTAACAGCCGACAACCTACCTACGAAACCAACACCGGAGTCCGCGTAGACCATGATTACACCGCAGAATATTACGGCTCACGAATGGATCGGACTCAGGGTCAAGGTATCAAGATCCACAGACCCGACCATCCAAGGCTTGGAAGGAGTAGTCCGAGACGAGACCATGAACACGTTCACGATAGAAGCCAACGGAAAACTCAGACAGGTCCAGAAACAAAAAACAACTTTTCAAGCAGAGTTGTCGATCGAAAAGGTCGAAGTCGACGGGGCTCTCATACGTTTCCGTCCGGAGGATAGAGTGAAGAAGGGGCTGCGGAAATGGTAGTCCGAAACACGGGTCTCGACGTAAAGCCACCGAAGACAGGATGCAACGATCCCCTCTGCCCATTCCACGGACATCTCTCGGTTAGAGGAAGGGTTTTCGAGGGAACAGTAGCTGGCTCCCGATCTCCCAAAACCGTCTCAGTCGAACGAGCATACCTGCACTACTACACAAAGTACAGTAGGTATGAGAGGCGGAGAAGCAAGACTCTCGCGCACAACCCACCATGCATCTCCGCTGCAGAAGGCGACAGAGTTACGATCGCCGAGTGCAGGCCTCTAAGCAAAGAGGTCACCTTTGTTGTCGTTGAGAAGACAGGAAGCGCAGTCTAATGCCCGCGCCGAAGACCCGAGCCGTCAGCGCCCGAGGCATGATAGAATATCGGCCCAAAGTCGCACGGGGTCTGCCGGTCGGCTCTCGGATGACATGCGCTGACAACACTGGCGCTAAGGAATTGAAGCTCATCAACGTCCGCGGCTATCACGGCCGACTGCGACGTGTCCCAGCGGCCTGCGTTGGAGACATGGTCATGATAACAGTCATGAAAGGCTCGCCCAGCCTTCGGAAGCAAGTCTTTCCCGCCGTTGTCGTAAGACAGGCCAGAGCCATTCGAAGACCCGATGGAACACGTCTAAGCTTCGAGGACAACGCCGCGGTGATCATGACCCCTGAAGGCGAGCTCAAAGGCACGGAGATCCGTGGACCAGTGGCGAAGGAGGCTGCTGAGCGATGGCCGAGGGTGGCGAACTTAGCGAGCACGGTGATCTAGAATGGTTTCCTCCAAGCCGTCCAAGCAAAGGAAGATGTTCTTCAATGCACCCCAACATCGTAGACGACGTATGCTCGCGGCCCGGCTCTCGGACGATCTCACTAAGAACCACAAGGTCCGACGTCTCCCTGTAAGAACCGGAGACAGCGTCCGGGTGATGAGAGGAGACTTCGCAGGGCTAGAAGGAAAAGTCCAGCGCGTAGACTATTCTAATGGTCGAATCTTCGTCGAGGGAATGGCTCGAGAGAAAGCCGCCGGCGTCTCGTCCCAGCTGCCCATACATGTTACGAAGGTCCGGATAACCAACCTCAACCTTTCAGACAAGTGGCGGAGCGGTTTATTGTCTGAGAGAGGAAAAGCCAGGGAGGAATGAGAGATGGCTAGAAAATTCGGCCCCAGACAGCTAAAGCGAGAACCTTCACCAGGCTTCTGGCCAATACACCGGAAAGAGTATACCTGGGCACCCCGGACAAGACCAGGACCTCACGCGCGCGAAAAAAGCCTACCGCTAGTCGTAATCGTCCGTGAATCACTGGGGCTTGCAAATATTGCCAAGGAGGCAATCAGGATCATAAACGCAGGCAAGGTCAAGGTTGATGGTGTTGTCCGACGTGATCGCCGCTTCCCGGTTGGGCTGATGGATATCGTCCAGATCGAAGGCGTCCCACAAGTCTACAGGGCACTACCCAAGCCGAACAGAGGACTCGTACTTTTGCCAGCACAGGACAGGGAGGCTGCCTACAAGATCTGCAAGATAGTTGGAAAACAGAACGTGCCAGGCGGCAAGCTACAGTACAGTCTTCACGATGGCAGAACCTTGCTCACCGCTGCAAAAGACGCAAGACCGGGCGAAGAACTCGCAGTAGGAGGCGCAATCCAGTTGAGCTTCCCAGCACAAAAAATTGTAAAGTACGTTCCCTTCCAGGTCGGTGCTCTCGGACTCGTCATCGACGGACGAAACCAAGGATACTACGGAAAAATCACCTCCATCACCCCGGGAACATATGCGCGCCGGAAAATTGTGAGAATTGAAACAGGCGCCGAGGGCTTTGAAACCCCCGCCGAATACGTCATACCTGTCGGAACTGAATCGCCACTAGTGACGTTGGAGAAGTGATTGCAATGCAAACAACTGAGACTGTAGCCAAGACAAATCCGCTGTTGAACATAAGGATCGAGAAAGTGACCATCAACATTGCCACCGGAAAATCAGGTGAGCCATTGGAGAAAGCTAAGAAGGTCCTCAACCAGCTGACCAACAAGACTCCTACTACGAAGCTTGCGAAGAAGGCGATCAAGGACTGGGGAATCCGCAAAGGCGAACCCATTGCTACAGTCGTTACACTTCGGCGCGAAGACGCCAGCCAATTCCTAACCCGCGCCTTGGACGCGGTCTCGAACAAGGTGAACGATTCCTGTTTCGATGACTATGGTAATTTTTCGTTTGGAATCAAGGAACACATCGAAATACCCGGTACCAGGTATGTTCCAGAGCTCGGCATCTTTGGCGCTACTGTCCATGTTACTCTCGAAAGGCCGGGTTATCGGTTGAGACGTCGTTCTATACGTCCCGCGAAGATCGGGAAGAATCATTATGTCTCGAAAAAGGATGCTATCCAGTTCATCCAGGAAAACTTTCGTACCCAGGTAGGAAGCTGACAACCAGATGGCCAAGATAAAACCGAGAAAAGTGCGAAAATATGGAAAAGGGGCTAGACCATGCAAACGCTGCGGGCAGTACGGCCCAATAGTGAGAAAGTACGGGCTGAACTTCTGCAGACAGTGCTTTAGGGAAGTCGCCGTAGGCCTCGGATTCAAAAAGTACATGTGATCACGCAATGGAACCAATCTCAAACATGTTCTCAGCCATACTGAACAACGAGCGGAGGCACAAACACGACTGCATCGTCTACCCAGCCTCGAAGCTTATGGGACAGGTTCTTCGAGTGATGCAGAAATACGGCTACGTAGGCGAGTTCGAGTTCGTAGACGACGGCCGCGGCGGAAAGTTCAAGATCCAACTCCTAGGCAGAGTCAACAACTGCGGCAGCGTCCGGCCAAGATTCTCCTCAACCGTACCAGAATTCGAGAAATGGGGCAAACGGTACCTTCCCTCCAGAGATGTCGGAATACTCATAGTAACAACGCCTAAGGGCGTTGTCGCACACAAGGAAGCAAGAGAGATGGCATCGGGCGGCCTGCTCCTAGGCTACGTTTACTAGGTGGACAGCATGGCGCGTTTCGAAACTCTTCAACGCACGATTCAGGTTCCCGACGGGGTCACCGTGGGAGTTGACGGGAAAACCGTGAAGGTCAAAGGCCCCCTCGGAACGCTCCAAGAAGATCTATCTCACCTACCTGTAACGATTACTCAGACCGGTCGAGAAGTCCAGGTCTCAGTCACCTGGCCCCGCAAGCGAGAGATTGGAATGCTGGGAACAGCGGCAGCCCATATCCGAAACATGATTAGAGGCGTAACGAAGGGCTACAGGTACAATCTCAGAACTGTATACGCTCACTTCCCGGTCACCGTGAAGGTCGACGAGAAAGCAAGGGTGCTCAAGGTCGAGAATTTTACTGGCGAGAAGACTCCGAGATCCGCCCAGATACTTGACGGGGTGAAGGTCGCTGTCAAGGGAGACGATATCACTGTCGAGGGAATAGACATCAAAGCTGTAAGCCAGACCGCCGCCAACATCCAGAACTCTACAAAGATCAAGAAGAAAGATCTCCGCGTCTTCCTCGATGGCATCTACATCGACACAAAGACTAGTCTCGAGACGCCCGCAGGACCGGCGAAAGTGAAGTAGAATGCCGAACAATAACAAGCCCGCGTTCAACCGCCAGGAAAGCTGGCGATACAAACGGGTAAAGCCCGCGTGGCGACGAGCCCGCGGCGTAACGAGCAAGATAAGAAAGGAAGAAGCAGGTTGGCCTGCAAAGGTCAAGGTCGGATACGGGACAACAGCAGCAACGAGAGGCCTGCACCCGCGAGGCTTACGGGAACGTCTAGTCCATAGGTTGTCAGAGCTTGAAGGACTGGACCCTAAGATCCACATCGTCAGAATCTCCGCCCGGGTCGGAGAAAGAAAGAGACTACCGTTGCTAGCTGAGCTGCGCCAGCGAAACTTCCACATTGCCAATCCAGGCAAGGAAGAGGAGAAACCAGTCACGGCCGAGGAGCCCACCATCTCAGAGGCTCCAGAGTCAGAAGCAACCCAAGGTTCATCGGCAAACGTTGAGGCGGCGGATGCAACAGGAGAAAACAGTGAACCGGAAACGATGGAGGAATCGGCCAAAGACGACGCTGACGAGGAGAGAGACGACAAGTGAGCCTGAAAAACCAGAGACGCCTCGCAGCCAGCCTTCTCGGCTCCGGTGAGAGCAGAATCTGGATAGACCCCGAAGAAACAACCAGGGTTGAGTCCGCGATTACACGTCAGGAAATCAACTCGCTGATCGCTAGCGGCAGGATTCGATTGCTCCAGAAGAAAGGAGTCAGCAGAGGCCGCCACCGATTAAAGTCAGCCCGACGAAAGAAAGCCGGCAGCCGAAAAGGCGGACAAAAGCCAGGCAAGGAAGCCTGGGTCTTGAAGATCAGAGCAATCCGACGACACCTCCGGTTCCTGAGAGACAGGAAACAATTGGCACCCGCCAGCTACAAGCTTCTATTGGGCATGTCGAAAGGAGGGGCGTTCCGAAGCCGTTCCCACATCGATGAGTATGTAAAGGCCCACCAGCTCCAGAGGAAGCGCTAGACGATGGCCGACGGTCCACGATACTCAGTTCCATTCAGGCGCAGACGAGAAGGTAGAACGGACTACAAGCTTCGCCGAGCCCTCGTGCGATCAGGAAAACCGCGAGCGGTTGTTCGGGTCACCAACAAGTATGTTTACGTCCAGATTACTGACGCTGAGCTTCGCGGTGACATCGTGCGAGCATCAGCATCATCCAAGGAGCTTGCAAAGATGGGATGGAAGGGAGCCGCAGGAAACATTCCCTCAGCCTACTTAACGGGGACTTTGGCCGCGCGTCGCGCTCTAGCGAAAGGGGTCAAAGAGGCCGTGCTTGATATCGGCCTGAAATCATCAACCAAGGGCTCCAAGTTGTTTGCCGTCTTGAAGGGTCTCTCGGACGCTGGGCTTGAGGTCCCGCACTCCGACGGTCCAATCCCCGACAAGGGTCGGATTGGCGGAGCTCACATCTCCGAGTATGCAAAGAAACTCTCTGGTGAAACAGAGGTTTACCGGAAAACGTTCAGCGGATATTTGAAACGCGGGCTGAAGCCTGAAGAACTCTCCACCCATTTCGAGCAGGTCCGACAACAGATTCAGTCCGCACCCCTTGAGGCGAAAGCATGAGCCAGAGGCCATACCAAGGAGGCGGTGGGAGACCAGGTCAAGAGGTAGGGTGGGTCCCGAAGACCAAGCTTGGAAAGCTAGTCCAGGCCGGCGAGATCGTCTCAATGGAAGAAATCTTTACTCAAGGAATGAGGATCAAAGAACCAGAGATAGTTGACACGCTCCTGCCGAACATCCAGCAAGAGGTACTAGGGATTGGTTTCGTCCAGAAACAGACTGATGCCGGTGAAAGGTCAAGATTCAGAGCCATAGTCGCCGTCGGAAACGGGGACGGTTATATTGGTGTTGGGGAAGGAAAAGCACGACAGGTCCGCACTGCTATCGACAAGGGGACGATACAGGCGAAGCTGAACGTTGTCCCCGTGCGACGGGGATGTGGAAGCTGGGAATGCCGTTGTGGAAGAGCCCACACTGTACCATTCAGCGTTGTCGGCAAATGTGGAAGCGTAAGAGTGCACGTTCTCCCAAGCCCTAGAGGACTCGGACTCGTGGCAGGGGAGATACCGAAGCAGGTCTTGAGGCTGGCAGGAGTCAAAGACTGCTGGACGCGGACCTACGGCTCCACATCGACTCTTACCTCTTCCGCGTTAGCGGTATTCGATGCCTTGGTGCAGACCTACAACGTAGTTACGCAGCAGGACTGGGTGGCGTAAGATTGCCAGAAGCTGCTAAGCAACCTGTTATCCTTGCGGTGCGCATCCGCGGAACGGCGACCGATAACCCCGACATTAGGAAAACCATGGAGACTTTGAAGATGGAAAGCACCTTCCGTGCCCGGCTCCTGGAAAACAGCCCTTCGACCATGGGCATGTTGCGGGCTGCGAAGAACCTGGTGGCTTGGGGCCAGGTTAACCCAGAGGTTTTGGAAGGGCTGTTGCGGAAGAGAGCAGAGAGAGAAGGGAACAAGGAATTTGACGATGAATTCGCGAAAGTCTTCTTCATGAAAGAGAGCATTGCAGACCTTGCCAAGTCGGTTGTCGCTGGAGAGATAGGCGTCAAGGAACTCTGGCTTGCCGGTGTGAAACCAAGATTCAGACTTCACCCGCCAAGAGGCGGCTTCAAACGAAGCACGAGACGGGCCGCAACTGATGGGGGAGAGCTTGGCTACAGGGGCGAGGACATCAACCGTCTCGTCAAGCGAATGATCTAGACGGCCTTTCCTTGGTAGCACAAAATCCAATATAGTTCCCGGAATATTCTCGACTAGTCTACCATGGCTCACAGCAGAGACTCAACCAGAAAGAAACGCACCCGCCGGTCAGGGTGGTGGTTTGACATCTTCGAAGAGATGGACCGCATGGACCGGTTGATGGACGAGATGATGCGTAAGGCAATAGAGATGCCGAAGGCGAGCGAGGGGCCACAACCTTTCGTCTACGGGTTCTCAATGTCCGTCGGAGAAGATGGGAAACCGGTAATTCGAGAGTTTGGGAACGTGGAGCCGAGTTCTCGAGGTCCTCTTGTGAAAGAGGAGAGGGAGCCACTAGTAGATGTCTTGCAAGAGGGAAACGAAGTGGTTGTTGTGACAGAACTGCCAGGGGTGGAGAAGGACGATATCAAGCTAGAATCCACAGACAGAGCCTTGAAGATAGCAGTAGAAGCAGCGAAGAGACGTTACTTCAAAGAAATGGAACTGCCACATCTCGTTGATCCAAGAACGGCCAAAGCCACTTACAAGAACGGAGTACTAGAAGTCAGGTTCACGAAGAGCGACGAGAAAAGACCCACAAGGTCAATCCAAGTAGAATGAGTCAACGCGGGATTTACCCGCTGAGAGACTCCAGTCGTACGTTAAGTTGTCTGAATCATACCTCCACATTTTCCGAAGGATGACTTACAATCTGTGAGAGATCATCTATGAGACGCCTTGTCAAAGCGTGATATTATCTTACATGCCGCGAGCCGAACTTGCCATCTCTCACTCCGCCTCGAATTGTTCTCGACAAACGGAACGGTTTGAATCCCGGATTCTCGATCGTGCCTGACAATAGGCGTCAACGTCGTTACCTGCCGCTTCGCAACCTCAGGAGGCGAAAGTAGCCGCACAGTGATTCTCCACCTCCGTCGAGGCCTAGAAAGGATGCGGTGTAAGGGGGGTTTTTCGCTTTCTACACTCGAAGTCCATAGTATTCATTATAAGTCGTTTCCTCGTTGATTACCCCAAGGCCCTAAATCGCACTTTGATAAAGAAAGGCGTCATCACAGCGGCTGGACTGGGAACACGTCTATTATCGGTCACAAAGGCTCAACCGAAGGAGATGCTTCCGGTTTTTGCTAAATGCAGAGATGGTAGCGTTTGCATGAAACCGATCGTACAGCTGGTCTTCGAAGATCTATATAACACGGGTATACGGGACTTTTGTTTTGTTGTCGGGCGAGGACAGCGAACGATTCGAGAACACTTTACTCCGGACTTTTCCTACCTGTCTATTCTCGACAAGAGAGGAAAGAATGGACTGGCGAAGGAACTAGAGGCCTTCTATGAAATGGTAAAACGCTCCAAAATTGTATGGGTGAACCAGCCTGAGCCCAAGGGCTTCGGGGAAGCTGTCATGAGGACGGAGGAGTTTGTTCGAGGTGAAAGCTTCCTCATACACGCCGGCGACAACTTCTTCGTCTCAAAGAGCCGCGACCACCTGAAACGCCTGTTGGATGCTGCCAACTCGCTCCATCCTGATGCCGTATTTCTTGTCCAAGAGGTGAAAGATCCCAAAAGCTACGGAGTGGTTGAGGCCACGGGTGGAACGAATGGGTTGGTTCATGTGAAACGCCTGATAGAGAAGCCTCAATCGCCAGCGTCAAATCTGGCAATAATGCCGGGCTATGTATTTCAGCCAAGAATCTTCGATGTTTTGAAAGAGACAAAGCCCGGGTATGGTGGGGAACTCCAGTTGACAGACGGCATTCAG